>NZ_JAGHWV010000012.1:127036-206077 GCF_017746095.1 Xanthomonas sp. D-109 | reverse complement strand
GGCGAGGCCGCCGCGGCGCTGGCGCTGTGGCAGGCCGGCCGCCTGGACGTGACCGCGCCGGCCGCCGATCCGCTGCACGAACGCCTGCGCCAGCGCCTGCTGCGGCCGACGCCGCGGGTGCAGGCCGGCTTGCGCCTTCGCGGCCTGGCGCGGGCCTGCGTGGACGTCTCCGACGGCCTGCTGGCCGACCTGGAGCACATCTGCGCGCGCAGCGGCGTCGGCGCCGAACTGGACCTGGCCGCGCTGCCGGCGGTCGCCGCCCCGGCCGACGCGGACCCTGCGCAGGTGCACGCCTGGCAACTGGGCGGCGGCGACGACTACGAGTTGTGCTTCACCGCCGACCCGGCGCAGCGCGCGGCGATCGCGCAGGCGCTGCAGGCGGCCGGGGTGACGGCGACGCCGATCGGGCGCGTCGTCGCCGGCGGCGGCATCGTGGTGCGCGCTGCCGGTGGCCAACCATGGCAACCGCCGCGCAGCGGCTACCAGCACTTTCTGAGCTGAGCCGCGTGGCCTGGGCGCGCGCCGGCCACGGGCCGCGGCGCCAGCACGTTTGGGCCGCCCGCCAAGGTCCTTCCATACCGTGCCGCACTGCGGCGTGAATATCGCCCGTACCCGGTGGTACGGTCCGCCTGCCCGGCCCCACGTCGAGCGCTTGTCACCGTTCTGGCATTACCGTTCCGGCAGCCGGCCATCCCGGTCCGGCGCCGCTTGGGAGGCAGTCCATGCGCATGTCCGTGTCACGTCGCATCGCCCTTGGCGCGATGTTGCTGGTGTTCTCCGCCGCCGCGGCTGCGGCCGGCTTCACCAAGCAGTACCAGAGCATTTCCAGTTTCGATGGCACCAAGCTCGGCGCGCTCGTCCTGGTGCCGCAAGGGCAGGGGCCAGGGCCGTTCCCGCTGGTGGTGATGCCGGCCAGCTGGTCGCTACCGAACCTCGAATACGTGGGCCGTGCCAGCGAACTGGCCAACGACGGCTACGTGGTGGTGAGCTATACCTCGCGCGGCTTCTGGGATTCGCAGGGGTTGATCGACATCGCCGGCGCACCGACGGTGGAGGACGTCAGCGCGGTGATCGACTGGGCGCTGGCCAACACCCCGGCCGACGCCAAGGCGATCGGCGTGTCGGGCATCTCCTACGGCGCCGGCACCAGCCTGCTCGCCGCCGCCCGCGACCCGCGGATCAAGGCGGTGGCCGCGCTCAGCGGCTGGGCCGACCTGCAGGCCTCGCTGTACGCCAACAGCACGGTCAGCCAGCAGGGCGTGGGCCTGCTGGTCGCCGCCGGGGTCGCCACCGGCCGGCCCGGTCCGGACCTGGCGCGGATCACCGCACACGTGGCCGTGGGTGACTACGACGGCGCGGTGCAGGGCTTCCTGCCCAAGGCGGCCGAACGCGGGGTGATCAACGAGGTACAGGCGCTCAACCGCAACGGCCCGGCGGTGTTGATGGCCAATGCGTTCAACGACGGCCTGTTCCCGCCGAACCAGTACATCGACCTGTACAACCGGTTGAGCGTGCCCAAGCACCTGATGTTCAGCCAGGGCGACCACGCCACCGCCGAACTGCCGGGCGCGCTGGGCCTGCCGAACCAGGTGTATACCGAGGCCACGCGCTGGTTCGACCGCTATCTGAAGGGCCGCGACAACGGCGTGGACCGCGAAGCGCCGGTGCAGCTGTCGACTGTCGGCGGCACCTGGCTCAGCTATGCCGATTGGAACAGCGTGCAGGCCGGCGCCACCCGCTACGGCCTGACCGGCCCCAGCGGCCTGTTGCTGCCGACCGGGTCGCTGACCAGTGGCAACAGCAGCGGCTGGAACTACCGCATCGCCACCGATGTGCCGACGCTGGCCGATTCCGGCGTGGTGATGGTCAGTGGCCTGCTGCAGGGTCTCGGCCAGCCGGTGACCACCTCGATTCCGCTGGTCAGCCGGGTGGGTGCCGCGGTGTGGAGCGGTCCGGTGTTGTCCAGCGACAAGCGCCTGGCCGGCGCACCGTCGTTGCGGCTGACGGTGACCCCGAGCCAGTCCAACGTGTCGCTGTTCGCCTATCTCTACAGCATGGACAGCGCGGGGTCGGCGCAGTTGCTGAGCCATGTGCCGTACACCCTGCGCAATGCGACGCCCGGCACGCCGGTGACCCTCGACCTGGCGCTGCAGGCGGCCGCTGCCGAGATCCCGGCTGGTCGCCGCCTGGTGCTGGTGGTGGACACCAACGATCCGCGCTACACCTCGGCCAGCCGCTTCGGCGGCACCGTGAGCTTCAGCTCGCCGGCGGCGACGCCGTCGTTCTTGAGTGTGCCGTTGCACTGAGCATGGCTTCTTCCTTCTCCCTTCGGGAGAAGGTGCCCCGCAGGGGCGGATGAGGGTACGGGCGAAGCCTCGCATGGCCAGATCGGCGTGGCGCTTCGCTTGCCGGACCCTCACCCCAACCCCTCTCCCGATGGGACAGGGGCTCTAGCCTCTCCCTTCTCCCCGTGGGAGAAGGTGCCCCGCAGGGGCGGATGAGGGTCCGGGCGCAGCCTCGCATAGCCAGATCGACGCAGCGCTTCGCGCACCGGACCCTCACCCCAACCCCTCTCCCGGTGGGAGAGGGGCTTTGGCCTCTCCCTTCTCCCACCGGGAGAAGGTGCCCCGCAGGGGCGGATGAGGGTACGGCACCACGCATCGCCACACAGCGCGCACGCCACTCCCCATTTCGCGCACGAATTTACGCAGCTTTTATTCGAACCAGCGCGCGCTTTGCAACGAAGATATCCGGCGATTCCTATACTTTCCGCGCTGACGACAGGGGTGTTTGCGTGGAATCGATGGCTGCAATCTTGAGCGTGTCGCCGCCCGCAATGGTCGGGTACGGGTGCGGCATATCGCATCCGCCGACGGCGCAACAATCTGGGCTCCGTACGAGAGGACGCGACACGCCGCGTGCAGCGCGACGCCACCCTGGTTGCCGCAGCGCCTTGCAGCATCCGCCCCCACACGGTCGCGCGCGTTCGCTGCACGCGCATTGACCCGCTGACGCCGCCGCCGCGGCGCCGCATTCCAACGCCCTTGCCGCGATGCGCCACTGAGCGCATCGCCTGCGATAGCGCGTGCGCGTGACGCGTCGCGCTGTCGTTGCTTCCCTCCACCCGAAGAAGGACGGCTCCTCGCGAGCCGAGAACCCGATGTCCATGAAGCTCCACCCCCTGTTCCTGTCCCTGGCCACGCTGTGCGCTGGCCCCGCTGCTGCGGCTGGCCTGGCGGCGCCGGTTTCCGAGGCGCTGCCGACAGCGGCGCAGGACGTCGCCACGCCAACGCTGGCGCGCAGCGCCGATTGTGCCAATGGCTTCTTCTCGCGCCTGGCCTCGGCCTATCGCGAGGATGCGCAGCCGGCCGATCCCGATGCGCCGACGCCAGCGCGCCGCGGGCTGCCGGCGCCTTTCTCTTCGCCGCCGTTCCCGTCGGCCGAATGGCAGCTTGGCGCGGTCGACTACCCGGTCGGGGTGCCCAACGAGAATGCACAGTATCCGGTGGAGAAGGCGCTGGCCTGCACGCGCGTGGGGCAGTGGATGCAGCGCAACCGCATCGAGCTGTACGGCTGGATCAATCCCTCGCTCAACGCCAGCACGTCCTCGCGCAGCAACTATCCGCTGTCCTACTCCACACGGCCCAACCGCGGCGAGTTCAACCAGGCGCTGATCCGCCTGCAGCGGGTGCCGGACACGGTGCAGACCGATCATGTCGACTGGGGTTTCCACTTCGACGACCTGTACGGCTACGACTACCACTACACCACGATGAAGGGCGTCACCAGCGACCAACTGCTGCACCACCCGCAGCCCAACAGCGCGCTCAACGGCAAGATCTACGGCAACGATCCGATGATCGCGCACGTGGACCTGTACCTGCCGTCGGTGGCGCAGGGCATGCTGGTGACGGTCGGCCGCTACCTGTCGCTGCCGGACATCGAGGCGCAGTTCTCGCCGAACAACTACCTGCTGACCCATTCGATCCTGTACACGGTCGATGCCTATACCAACATTGGCATCCTCACCACCACCAAGCTCAACGACCAGTGGACGCTGCAGCTCGGCGTGCATGGCGGCGACGATTCGGCGATCTGGGACGCGACCAGCCGCCTGAGTGCGCAGGCCTGCCTGCGCTGGGTCTCCAGGAGCAACGACGACATGCTGTATCCGTGCGTGGAGTCGTACAACAACGCCGCGCAGACCTACAACAATCTGCAGGAGTTCGTGCTGACCTGGGGCCACCGCTTCTCGCCGAAGGTGCACATGCTCACCGAGGCCTACCACATCTACGTGCGCGACCAGGCGCTGGCCACCGATCCGTCGCAGTCGCATGCGCCGACCGGCCGCCCCGGTTACGCGCTGGGCGAGGCGCCGGATTTTCCGCTGGGCCGCAGCAGCGCCGACGCCATCGTCAACTACGTCAACATCCAGCTCGGCGCCTCGGACATGCTGGCGATCCGCAACGAGTTCGTGAACGACCACGACGGCCAGCGCACCGGCTTCGCCACGCGCTACTCCAGCCACACCATCGGCCTGACCCACTGGGTGTCGCAGGATCTGGAGATCCGCCCCGAGCTGCGCTACGAGCACGCCTACGACTTCCCCGCCTACGACGGCGGGCATCGCAATCACCAGGCGACGGCGCTGATCGACGCGATCCTGCATTACTGAGGACGGCACACGCGCTGCGGGCGCCGGCAGAGGCGATGCATCTGCAACGTGCGGCGCGATCGCCGGCAACGCACGGTTTTACGCAGAATTTATGCGCGCCGCGCGGCTTCGCCACGGAGAGTTTATGGCGGCGGCTTCGATAATGCCGGCCTGGGCCAGAAGGCCTGTCCGACCCGGTGTCCGTCGCTGTGTTGCGCTTCCCTTCTGCCGTCGTGCGCGTCGCGCGCGGCGGCCTTCCCATGCGATTGCGGCCTGCCATGCGGCGGGCCGTCCCCTTGTTTCGGAGTTGAGACCATGAGCGGTTGGCTTTCGTTCGTTTGCGGCGTGGCGGTGATCGTCGCGGCCGGTTACCTGCTGTACGTGATCCTGCGCCCCGAAGATTTCTGAGCCGAGTGCCACTTCCATGATCGATACATTGCTTGTCTATGCGCTCGCGCTGCTGCTGGGATGGCCGCTGGGTCTGTACCTGGCCAAGGTGATGCGCGGGGCGCCGATGCGCGGCGACGCGCTGTTCGGCTGGATCGAACGCCCGCTGTACCGCCTGCTCGGCACCGATCCGGCGCGCGGCATGCACTGGCGCGCCTACGCCGGTGCGTTCCTGGCCAGCAATCTGGTGCTGGGCGTGCTGGTGTTCGCGTTGTTCGTGACCCAGGCCTGGCTGCCGTTCAATCCCGATGCGGTGCCGAACATGCGCTGGGACGTGGCCCTGCACACCATGATCTCGTTCCTGACCAACACCAACCAGCAGCACTACTCCGGGCAGGCGCAGCTGTCGTACCTGTCGCAGGCAGTGGGCGTGGTCGGCCTGCAGTTCATCACCCCGATGATGGGCCTGGCGCTGGTGGCGGCGACGCTGCGCGGCCTGTTCGGTGGGCGAACGGTCGCACGCTCGGCCGATGCCCTATCGGCATCGGCCGCGACCGTGAGCGCCCGGCCACGGATGGCCGGGCCGGACGATCCGGAGCCGATGGCGTCGCGCCAGGGACGGCTGCCTGCTGCGGCTAGCGTGGGATTGCAGCATCAGGCGATGCGCGAGGACGACGTCGATCTCGGCAACTACTGGGCCGACGTGATCCGTCCGACGCTGCGCTTCCTGCTGCCACTGTGCCTGCTGTGGACGCTGCTGCTGACCCAGCAGGGCGTGCCCTCGACGCTGGCGGCCGGTCCGGTCGCGACGCCGCTGGACGCCAGTGCCGGGCAGCAGACGCAGAAGATCCCGCTCGGCCCGGTCGCGGCGATGGTGGCGATCAAGCAGCTCGGCACCAACGGCGGCGGCTGGTACGGCCCCAACAGCGCGATGGCGCTGGAGAATCCCACGCCGTTCTCCAACTTGCTGGAGATGCTGGGCATCGTGCTGATCCCGGTGGCGGTGGCGTTCATGGTCGGCCCGTTCACCGGGCGCCGCAAGTTCACCGCGCTGGTGTTCGGCAGCATGCTGGTGATGTCGCTGGCGTCCACCGCGCTGTCGATGTGGGCCGAAGGCAATACCGCCAGCACCGCCAGCGCCGCACTGATGGAAGGCAAGGAAGTGCGCCTGGGCGTGGACAGTTCGGCGGCGTGGTCGTCGCTGACCACGCAGACCTCCAACGGCTCGGTCAACGCCATGCACGATTCGCTGGCGCCGCTGACCGGCGGCGTGGCCATGGTCAACATGCTGATCAACGCGATCTGGGGCGGCATCGGCTGCGGCCTGCAGCAGTTCCTGGTGTATCTGCTGCTGAGCGTGTTCCTGGCCGGCCTGATGACCGGGCGCACCCCGGAGTTGTTCGGGCGCAAGATCGAGGCGCCGGAAGTGCGCCTGCTGGCGCTGCTGATCCTGTTGCAGCCGCTGGTGCTGCTCGGTTTCACCGCGGTGACCCTGGCGCTGCCGGCCTCGATGTCGGCGACCTCCAATCCCGGTTTCCACGGCATCAGCCAGGTGTTCTACGAGTACACCTCGGCGTTCGCCAACAACGGGTCCGGGTTCGAGGGGCTGGGCGACGGCATTCCGTGGTGGAACCTGAGCTGTGCCGCGGTGCTGCTGCTGGGCCGCTATCCGGCGCTGATCGTGCCGCTGATCGTGGTCGCGCAACTGGCGCGCAAGCGGGTGGCGCCGGAAACCGGTGGCAGCCTGCAGGTGGAAACCCCGACCTTCGCGCTGACCCTGATCGCGGTCATCGTGATCCTGACTGTTCTGCAATTCACGCCGGCCCTGGTGTTGGGACCGATCGCCGATCACCTGACCCTGGCCGCGCACTGAGACGATGACGATGAGCACCCCGCACCAATCTTCTTCCGTGGCCTCCGCACCGGCGCGCCGGCCCGGGCTGTTCGACGCCGCCGCGCTGCGTGCGGCGCTGCGCGACAGCGTGTTGAAGCTGTCGCCAAGGCACCTGCTGGGCAGCCCGGTGATGGCCGTGGTCTTCGCCGGCACGCTGCTGTCGGCACTGATCACCGTGGCCGGCCAGGGCTCGGCCGGCTTCGGCTGGGCGGTGACCGCGATCCTGCTGGTCACCGTGCTGTTCGGCAACTTCGCCGAGGCGGTGGCCGAGGCGCGCGGCCGCGGCCAGGCCGCGTCTCTGCGGCGCGCACGCAAGGACCTGGTGGCGCGCCGGGTCGCCAGCGTGGGCCTGGACGGCGAGGCCAGCGTGCCTGCCGCCGAACTGCGTCCGGGCGACCTGGTGGTGGTCTCGGCCGGCGAACTGATCCCCGCCGACGGCGAGATCGTGCACGGCCTGGCCACCATCAACGAGGCCGCGGTCACCGGCGAATCGGCACCGGTGCTGCGCGAGGCCGGCACCGACCGCTCCGGCGTCATCGGCGGCACCAAGGTGCTGTCCGACGAGATCCTGGTGAAGGTCACCGCCGAGCCGGGCCACAGCTTCCTGGATCGCATGATCGCGCTGGTGGAAGGCGCCAACCGGCAGAAGACGCCGAACGAGATCGCGCTGACCATGCTGCTGGCGGCGATGACCCTGACCTTCCTGATTGTGGTCGCCTCGCTGCCGGCGATCGCCGCCTTCGTCGGCGTCAAGGTGGACCCGCTGCTGCTGATCGCGCTGCTGGTGTGCCTGATCCCGACCACCATCGGTGGCCTGTTGCCGGCGATCGGCATCGCCGGCATGAACCGCGCGTTGTCGGCCAACGTGCTGGCCAAGTCCGGCAAGGCGGTGGAGGTGGCTGGCGACGTCGACGTGCTGCTGCTGGACAAGACCGGCACCATCACCCACGGCGATCGCCAGGCCACCGCGTTCCATGCGGTCAGCGGCGTGGATGTGGCGCAGCTGCGCGAGGCGGCGATGTTGTCGTCGCTGGCCGACCCGACCCCGGAAGGCAAGTCGATCGTGCGCCTGGCGCGCGAGCAGGGCCTGCCGCCGGCCGATCCGGCAGGCGCCGAGTTCATCGCCTTCACCGCGCAGACGCGCATGTCCGGTGTCGATCTGCCGGCCAACGGCATGCAGCCGCCGCGGTCGATCCGCAAGGGCGCCGCCGACGCGTTGATCCGCCACGTGACCGCGCTGGGCGGACAGGTGCCGGCGGAACTGAAGAGCCGGGTCGAGCAGGTCGCGCGCAGCGGCGCCACGCCGCTGGTGGTGGCCGAGGGTCGGCACGTACTGGGCGTGGTCGAGCTGTCGGACGTGGTCAAGCACGGCGTGCGCGAGAAGTTCGCGCGGCTGCGTGCGATGGGCGTCAAGACGGTGATGATCACCGGCGACAACCCGCTCACCGCCGCGGCCATCGCCGCCGAGGCCGGCGTCGACGACTACATCGCCGAGGCCACGCCCGAGGACAAGCTGGCGCGCATCCGCCAGGAGCAGGCCGGCGGACGCCTGGTGGCGATGGTCGGCGACGGCACCAACGACGCGCCGGCGCTGGCCCAGGCCGACGTCGGCCTGGCGATGAACTCCGGCACCCAGGCGGCCAAGGAGGCCGGCAACATGGTCGATCTGGATTCGGATCCGGCCAAGCTGCTGGCGGTGGTGGAAGTGGGCAAGCAGCAGCTGATCACCCGCGGCGCGCTGACCACCTTCTCGCTGGCCAACGATGTGTCCAAGTACTTCGCGATCCTGCCGGCGCTGTTCGCCGCCTCGATCCCGCAGATGGCCGCGCTGAACGTGATGCGCCTGTCCAGCCCGACCAACGCGGTGCTGGCGGCGTTGATCTTCAACGCGCTGGTGATCCCGGCGCTGATCCCGCTGGCACTGCGCGGCGTGCGCTTCACCCCGTCCTCGGCGACCTCGCTGCTGCGCCGGAACATGCTGATCTACGGCGTGGGCGGCGTGCTGCTGCCGTTCGTCGGGATCAAGGCCATCGACCTGCTGCTGGTGGCGTTGGGCTGACCCCAGCGCCGATCCTTACGCTCTTTCGGAATTGCCTCCATGACTGTGTCCTCCGTTTCCCCCCGCGAACCGATGCGCTGGCGCGCGGTGCTGGTGCTGCCGCTGCTGGTGCTCGGTTCCGCCGCGCTGTACTCGTTGTTGGCCACCGTGCTGGCCGGCGCGCTGTTCCCCGAGCAGGCCAACGGTAGCCTGCGCAGCCACGATGGCCGGGTGGTCGGCTCGGCGCTGGTGGCGCAGCCGTTCGCCGCCGCCGGCTACTTCCAGCCGCGACCGTCCGGCGCCAAGTACGACCCGATGTCGGCCGCCGGCAGCAACCAGGCGCGCAGCAATCCCGACCTGCGCAAGCGCCTGGACGACACCCGTCAGGCGGTGGCCGCGCGCGAAGGCATCGACCCGGCGCAGGTGCCGGACGACCTGGTCACCCAGTCCGGCAGCGGCATGGACCCGGACATCAGCGTGGACGCGGCGCGCATCCAAGTGGCGCGCGTGGCCGCCGCGCGCGGCCTGCCGCCGCAAACCGTCGCCGCCCTGGTCGCCGCGCAGACCCAGCCGCGCCAGTTCGGCGTGCTGGGGGAGCCGCGGGTGAACGTGCTGGCGCTGAATTTGGCCCTGGATGCCGGGAATGGGGAAACGGGAATCGGGAATGGGCAAAAGCAGGAGCAACAGCGGTAAATCGCGCAGCCATGTAGGCTTTGCGCTCTGCGATTCCCCATTCCCAATTCCCCATTCCCAGCACCAAATGCCCGACCCCCGCACCCAACAGGCCGACGCCCTGATCGGCGAACTGCAGCGCGAGCGCGGCGGGCGCCTGACCGTGTTCCTCGGCGCGGCGCCGGGGGTGGGCAAGACCTACGCGATGCTGTCGCGCGCGCGGCAGTTGCAGCAGCAGGGCAGCAAACTGGTGGTCGGCGTGGTGGAGACCCACGGCCGCGCCGAGACCGCGGCGTTGCTGGAAGGCCTCACCGTGCAGCCGCGGCGGCGGCTGGAGTACCGCGGCCGGACCCTGGACGAGATGGACCTGGATGCGTTGCTGGCGCTGCGCCCGCCGCTGGTGCTGGTGGACGAACTGGCCCATCGCAACGCGCCCGGCAGCCGCCACGAGCGGCGCTGGCAGGACGTGCAGGAGCTGCTCGACGCCGGCATCGACGTCTACAGCACGGTCAACATCCAGCACCTGGAAAGCCTCAACGACGTGGTCCACCGCATCACCGGCGTGCGCGTCAGCGAGACCGTGCCCGATGCGATCTTCGACCGCCTGCGCGACATCGTGCTGGTCGACCTGCCGCCGCGCGAGCTGATCGAGCGCCTGCAGCAGGGCAAGGTCTACCTGCCCGAGCAGGCCGGGCAGGCGTTGCAGGCGTTCTTCTCGCCGTCCAACCTGGCCGCGCTGCGCGAGCTGGCGATGCAGACCGCGGCCGACCGCGTCGACAACGACCTGCGCGACGTGCAGGCCGCGCAGGGTCGCACCAGCGTCGCCCTGCGGCGCACGGTGATGGTGGCGATCGACGGGCGCGGCCAGTCCGACTACCTGGTGCGGGTGGCGCGGCGCCTGGCCGAGCGCCGCGGCGCGCCATGGACGGTGGTCACCGTGCAGACCCAGGCGCAGCCGGATGCCGACTGGCAACTGGAGATCGACCGTGCGTTCGCGCTGGCGCGGCGGCTCGGCGGCGAGGCCGCGCTGCTGCACGGCGCCAACGTCGCCGACACCTTGCTCGACCATGCCGCGCGCAGCGGCGTATCCACCCTGGTGCTGGGCCGCACCCGCGAGCGCCCGCTGGCGCGCATGATCAACCGCACCCTGACCCAGCAACTGCTGCAACGCGGTGCGCACTACGAACTGGTGATCATCAGTTCGCCGGAGGCGCGCGCGCGGGCGCGGCGGCGCTGGCGCAGCCCCGCGCATTGGCTGTCGCGCGACGACCTGCTGTTCGCCACCGTGGCCTCGGCGCTGGCGGTGGTGGTGGCCTGGATCGCCGAGAGTTGGGTCGGTATCGACGACCTGTCGATGGTGTTCATCGTCGCGGTGGTGATGGTCGCGTCGAAGACGCGGATGACCGCGGCGGTGCTGGCGGCGCTGCTGAGCTTCTTCAGCTACAACTTCTTCTTCATCGAACCGCGCTTCACCTTCCAGATCGGCGCGCGCCAGGGCCTGGTCACGGTGCTGCTGTTCCTGGTCGCGGCGCTGGTCGCCGGGCGCCTGGCCTCGCGCCTGCGCATGCAGGTGCTGGCGCTGCGCGCGGTCAACGCGCAGACCACCGCGCTGCAGCGGCTCGGCCGCGAACTCACCAGTGCCGCGGATCTGGGCCAGGTGCTGGAGGCCGGCCGCCGCGCGCTCGCCGGCACGCTCGACGCCGAGGCCTGGCTGCGCCTGCAGCCGCTGGAGCGCGCGCACGCCGAGGCCGACGACTACGCGCCGTCGATGGCCGCGGTCGACCGCAGTGCCGCCGATTGGGCGCAGCGTCACGGCCAGGCCACCGGGCGCTTCACCGATACCCTGGCCGGCGCGAGCTGGTGGTTCCTGCCGGTGCGCCACGAACGCGGCACCATCGGTGTGGTCGGCCTGCGCTTCGGTGCCGGCGTGCAGCGCCCGGGCCTGGAGCAGCAGCGCCTGGCCGAGGCGATGGTCGAGGATATCGGCCAGGCCGCGCTGCGCACGCGCCTGGTCGCCGACCTGGAGAGCGCGCGGGTCAGCGGTGAGACCGAGCGCCTGCGTTCCGCGCTGCTGTCCTCGGTCTCGCACGACCTGCGCTCGCCGCTGGCGGCGATGATCGGCGCGGCCAGCAGCCTGTCCAGCTACGGCAAGGCGATGGACGCGGAGGACCGCCGCAGCCTGCTCGAGACGATCCAACTGGAAGGCGAGCGTCTGGACCGCTACATCCAGAACCTGCTGGACATGACCCGGCTCGGCCACACCGGGCTGACCTTGAACCGCGACTGGATCGGCGTGGACGAACTGATCGGCTCGGCCGCGCGGCGCCTGCAGCGCTACCAGCCGCAGGTGCGGCTGGACATCGCCCTGGCCGCGGACCTGCCGACGCTGTGGGTGCACCCGGCGCTGGTCGAGCAGGCGATCTTCAACGTGCTGGAGAACGCGGCCAAGTTCTCGCCGGCGGACGCGGCGATCCGCGTCGCCGCCGGCATGGTCGAGGGCCGCCTGCGCATCGACATCAGCGACCGCGGCCCGGGCATTCCCGAGGACGAGCGCGCGCGCATCTTCGACATGTTCTACAGCGTCGAGCGCGGCGACCGCGGCCGCCATGGCACCGGCCTGGGCCTGACCATCTGCCAGGGCATGATCGGCGCGCACGGCGGCAGCGTCGAGGCGTTGCCCGGCCCCGATGGCCGCGGCACCACGATCCGCATTACCCTGCCGCTCATCGAACCCGCCGCGCCGCCGTCCCGCCCCGATGCCGACTGAGTCCCACGCCGATCCGATTCCGCCGCCGCGCGTGCTGGTCATCGACGACGAGCCGCAGATCCGCCGGTTCCTCGACATCAGCCTGCGCGCGCAGGGCTACCGTGTCCTGCAGGCGGACACCGGCGCCGGCGGCCTGGCGCAATTGGCCGCGCACGGCGCCGAACTGGTGGTGCTGGACATCGGCCTGCCCGACCAGGACGGGCACAGCGTGCTGCGCGAACTGCGGCAATGGTCGTCGGTCCCGGTGATCATGCTGACCGTGCGTGCCGGCGAGGACGAGAAGGTGCAGGCGCTGGACGCCGGCGCCAACGACTACGTGACCAAGCCGTTCGGCGTGCAGGAACTGATGGCGCGCATCCGCGTGCTGCTGCGCATGCAGCCGGTGGCCGGCGAGGCCGAGCCGGTGTTCGACGACGGCCACCTGCACATCCACCTGGGCCTGCGCGAGGTGCGCCTGGACGGTGAGGCGCTGCCGCTCAGCCGCAAGGAGTACGCGCTGCTGGCGCTGCTGCTGCGGCACAGCGGCCGCGTGGTGACGCAGCCGCAACTGCTGCGCGAACTGTGGGGCCCCACCCATCAGGACGACACCCACTACCTGCGCATCCTGGTCGGCAAGCTGCGGCAGAAGCTCGGCGACAGCGCGGTGGCCCCGCGCTACATCGCCAC
The DNA here is from genome assembly GCF_017746095.1 of Xanthomonas sp. D-109. Classification (NCBI taxonomy): domain Bacteria; kingdom Pseudomonadati; phylum Pseudomonadota; class Gammaproteobacteria; order Lysobacterales; family Lysobacteraceae; genus Xanthomonas; species Xanthomonas sp. D-109. The sequence continues at coordinate 192,999 of NZ_JAGHWV010000012.1, read as the reverse complement.
CGAGCCGGGCGTGGGGCTGCGCTTCATCGGCGTGCAGTGCCCGTCCGCGTGATGGGGCGTGGCGGCTTTCCCGGCTGTCCGTAGGAGCGGCTTCAGCCGCGACCTTGGGCTTCCCGGTAACGCCCGGTCGCGGCTGAAGCCGCTCCTGCGGCGGCAACGCGTGCCCTGGGAGGCGGTGGAACGCGATAAACGGAAGAACAGATGAGCCTGTGCTCCCCTCCCATCGTGATCAACCCGGATTGCTTCCTGCAAACGGAACGTGGCCGTGTATGGACGCCGGAACGCAACCAGGCCGCGTGGCGGCAAAGCCATGACGCCCTGAAGACGATCCTCGGCGCATCGTGCGAACCCGCCGGACCCTGGACGGTCGTCATCGTCTGCGGCCTGCAGGGTGCGGGAAAGACCACATGGATTGCGCGGCAACCGGCGCGGCCCTGTACCGTCTATTTCGACGCGGCCTTGCCGGGTGCTCGACACCGGGCGCCGATCGTCGCCATCGCGAAAGCGGCCGGTGCCAGGATCGAGATCGTCTGGATCAAGGTCGCGTTGCACGTTGCGCTCGCGCGGAACCTGCAGCGTGCCGCGGACGAACAGGTTCCGGAGGCGGCGATCCGCTCAGTGCACAACCTGTTCGAAGCGCCGACACTCGCCGAAGGCGCCGATCACGTCCGCGTCATTGCCCTCGCCGATTAGTCACCGGGAGGCACCGCCGCGTCTGTCCCGAAGTCCGTGCCGATCCCGGAATGGTTATTGGGCAGGGCGCGTATACCGGCTCGGCGCCAATGAACTGCGTCGCCGCGCCTGCCATGACGCGTGAGGTAGTGCGCAGCTACCATTTCACCTTCGCCCATCCCTGCAGGTTCAGATCGTCGTGCACCCCATGTCCGAGCTTGCAGCCGACTTTTCGCGCCATCGGCATTTCGCCATCCGCCTGATCCGCCTTGGCGGGCGGCGGATGGGAGGTTCTTTGCTCATCGGGGCACTGGGCGCGGCGGCAGGCCCAGGGCTGGCCGCCGACCAGGTCCGCGCGACACTCGAGCTGCAACCGGTGGTCTCGGAGCACGTTGCCGAGATGCGCGTCGTCGAGCATCTTCCCGCAGACATGCTGCCGAGCGGACAGACGCTCACGCTTGCGTTCGCGACGATGGCGCCGGCCTATCGGCGTACCGCCGACACGGTCCAGTCACTCGTCGCCCAAGACGATCTTGGCCCGCTGCCGTTGGTCGGCCCTACGCGCGAGGACAACGATGATCTGTGGCGTGCAGGCCGCGCGACACACGGGGACGTCCTGGTGCGTTATGTGGTGCCTGCAGCGCCGCACGACGTGCCCCATAGTGGGCCGATCACCTATCTGCAAAACAGCGGTGGCGGTTTGTCCGGTGCGTTCGCGAGCTTCCTGCTCGCTCCCCGGGTGGATACTCCGATCGATATCGCGGTGCGCTGGCGCCTGCCGGCGGGCCAACACGCGGTGAGCAATCAGCAGATCGGCGACTTCGCGCGTCGGACCACCTTCTCCGAGCTTGCCGGCACCTTGTTCGTGGCGGGGCCGTTGCGTTACGCACCGCAGCGGCTTTCCGATCGCACCCTGGTGGTGGCGGGGCTTGGACGCCCGGCCGAGGACGTCGTCCGGGCCCGGCAGTGGTTCGCCAAGGTTTTCCCGGTGATGCGCGACGCCTTCCAAGGCGACCCGCGCCTCGGCTACCGCATCATGTTCTTCTCGCACGATCGGCAGTCCTTCGACAGCGGCACGTCGCGCAGCGGTGGCTTCCTCTATTTCCTTCCGGCCGACGCCCGGCTCGACGACCAGAAAAACCATTCCATCATCGCCCACGAGATGGTGCATTCGTTGGTGGCCGGCTATCTGCCGGACACCGATGGCCCCGGGGATTGGTACAACGAAGGGATCGCCGACTATGCGGCCCTGGTCGTGCCCAACGCCGCAGGGTTGTATACCCCGCGCGAGTATCTCGACCTGGTCAATGCGGAGGCGGCGTTCTATTATCTCAACCCGCTGCGGCAGACCCCCAATGCGGAGATCGCCGAAAGCAAGTGGTCGAAGAACAACGCCTGGTCGCTGGGATATACGCGTGGCGCGCTGTATTTCGCCAATCTCGATGCCGGCCTGCGCGCGCATGGTGCAAAGCTGACCGTCATCGATCTTGTGGGCAAGATGAATGCGTTGGGCGAGGACCATTCCCTCGGGCCTGACGATTGGGAACGTGTGCTGCAGCAATCGGCCGGGCCGTGGGCGCTTGCGGAGTGGCGCGCGATGCTGGCGGGGCAGCTGCTGCAGCCTGTGCCCGGGGCGTTCGGTCCCTGCCTGGTGGCGCGCCCGATCACCGCGGGCCATTACGCGCTGGGCTTCAGCACGAACACCATGGGCAAGGGCGATCGCGTCGCGCATGTGGTGCCGGGGTCTAGCGCGTTCAACGCCGGCCTGCGTGATGGCGACATCCTGCGCGAAGCCTTCGTGGAGCACGGGCTCAACGAACGCTACGACAGCCAGGCGACGGTCAAGGTGACGCGCGACGGCAAGGCGCTGGACATCACCTATTCGCCGCGCGAGGGCAAGGAACTGGCCTACCGCTGGTTTCCGCGGTCCGGCAACCCCGATCGCCCCTGCGACTGAGGGCCTGGACGCTGCGCTCCCTCATCCCGGCGGCAACACCTTCCCCGGATTGAGGATCCCATCCGGATCCAGCGCGCGCTTGATCGCGCGCATCGCGTCCAGCGTGGCCGCGTCGAAGGCCTGGTCCATGTAGTCGCGCTTGGCCACGCCGATGCCGTGTTCGCCCGACAGCGTGCCTTCCAGCGACAGCACCAGCGCGAACAGCCGCGGCAGCGCCGCATGCGCGCGCGCGGTTTCGGCGGCGTCGTCGGGCGCGTACATGATGTTGACGTGCAGGTTGCCGTTGCCGGCATGGCCGAAGGCGACGATCGGCAGGTCGAACTCGGCGGCCAGCGCTTCCACGCCGGCCACCAGGTCGGGGATGCGCGACACCGGCACCACCACGTCCTCGTTGATCTTGCCCGGACGGATCGTGCGCAACGCCGGCGACAGCGCGCGGCGTGCGGCCCACAGGCGGTCGCGCGCGCTGCCGTCGGCGGCCACGTCCAGCGTCAGCAGGCCGTCGCCCTCGGCCGCCGCGCCCAGCGCCTGCAGCGCGTAGGGCAGGGTGTCGTGGTCGCCGTCGGCCTCGATCAGCAGCATCGCGCCGGCCTCGGGCACGTCGCTGCCATTGCGGCGCAGCAGCGCGATCGCGCTGCGGTCCATGAACTCGAGCATGGTCGGCGTGCTCGGCTGCGCCATCAGCCGCGACACTGCCGCGGCGGCTGTGGCGGCATCGCGGTACAGCGCGCGCAGTCCGGCCTGCGCCAGCGGCCGCGGCGACAGCTTCAGCGTCGCTTCCACGATCAGCGCCAGCGTGCCTTCGCTGCCGACCAGCAGGTGGGTCAGGTCGTAGCCGGTGGCGTCCTTGGTGTAGGCGCCGCCGCAGCGGATCAACTCGCCGGTGCCGGTCACCGCGACCAGGCCGAGCACGTTGTCGCGGGTCGCGCCGTACTTCACCGCGCGCGGCCCGCCGGCATTGGTCGACAGGTTGCCGCCAACGCTGCAGATCTCCGCGCTGGACGGATCCGGTGGCCAGAACAGCCCGTGCGGCGCCAAGGCCTGCTGCAGGTCGCCGTTGAGCACGCCGGGTTCGACCACCGCGCAACGGTCGGCCGGGCGCAGCTGCACGATGCGGTTCATGCGCGCGAACGACAGCACCACGCCGCCGCCGAACGGCACCGCGGCGCCGGCGGTGCCGGTGCCGGCGCCGCGCGCCACCAGCGGCACGCGGTGCGCGCGGCAGGCGCGCACGATCGCCTGCACCTGCTCGCGGGTCTGCGGCAGCGCCACCGCATCGGCCAGCGCCCAGCGCCGCGAATCGTCCTCGCCGTAGCGGCGCCGGCTGTCGGCGTCGGTGCGCCAGCCCTCTGGGCCGAGCAGGGTGGCGAGGGTATCTGTGAGCGCGGCGGGCAGCGGTGTGGTCATGGCGAAGGCGGCGAGGAGGAAGACGCGGAGGGCGAGGGCGGCTGCAGCAGTTTCCAGGTGAGCACCGCCAGCGCCAGCGGCAGCCACACCCAGCGTAGTTCGGACCACAGCGTGGCCATGCCGCGCGCGCTGAAGAAGCCGTTGGCGAACGGCGAGACCCGGATCGGCCGCCACGGCGCGAACCAGCGCTGCTCGCTCCACGGCCAGGCCAGGGCCACGCCGAGGCCGCCGGAGGTCATCGCGTCGAGCAGCGGATGCGAGGCGGTGCAGACGAACAGCCAGATGGCCGCCTGCAGCGCGCCGGCGCGCAAGGGTCGGTGCAGCAGCGCGCCGAGCATGCCCAGCACCGCGGCGAACAGCAGCGAGTGGCTGGCGCCACGATGGCCGAAGGCATCGGCGTAGGGGATGTGCAGGGCGAAGCCGAGCACGTCGGCGTCGGGCAGCATCGACGCGACGATGCCGGCGCCGAGCAGGCGCGTGGAGATGCGCCCGCGGTCGGCGGCGGCCCACAGCGCCAGCGGCACCGCGGCGTGGGTGAAGACGCTGGGCACCTCAGCAGTCCTCGGCGCGGAACGCGTCGCGCAGCCAGGTCAGCCGCGGCGGATCGCCTTCGGCCTCGACCACGTCGAAGCGGCACGGCCAGTTGGCGTACTGCGGATGCGCGGCCAGGAACAGGTGCGCCGCCAGCAGCAGGCGGCGACGCTTGCGCAGGTCCACCGAGGCCGCGCCGCCGCCGAACGCGGTGCTGCGCCGGTAGCGCACTTCGACGAACACCAGGCTCTGCGCCTGCTGCATCACCAGGTCCAGCTCGCCGCCGCGGAAGGCGACGTTGGCGGCGATCAACCGCAGGCCGGCGCGCTCCAGTTCGGCGCGCGCCGCCGCTTCCACCGCGTTACCGCGTCGGCGCCGCTCAGTTTCCATCGGGCAGCGGGGTCGGGCGCCCGCCGCTGAAGGTGGACCAGGCCGGGGTGCGCACGATGTTGCCGAAGCCGTCCAGGTGCAGCACGCCGGTGGCGCCGCGCAGGCCGCTGTCCTTGCCGGTCGCCAGCTTTTCCAGGTAGGCGGTGATCTGCCAGGCGTCGTAGCCGAACGCGAACAGGCGCCCGGCCGGGCCGCGCGCGGTCGGCAGCATGTCGGCCACGCTGGTCGCCGCCGGCAGGCCGCCGACGCCGCGCACGTTCCACAGCTCGCTCGGGTAGACGATGCCGTCCAGCACCAGGTCGTCCTCGGGCTTGCCGGTGCCCAGCACCAGCTGCGAGGTCGCGACCCGGGTCTTGCCGGCGAAACCGGCCAGCGCCAGCTGCGGCGCCAGCGCGCGGGCGGTATTGCCCTTTACCGCCAGCAGCACCGAGTCGGCGGCACCGGCGTTGCGCAGTTGCGCGGCGATGTCGCCAGGCGTTTCGGCCACGCTGATGCTGCCGGCGACCTTGCCGCCGCGCTCGCTGAAGCGGTCGCGGAACGCGGCCACCGCCCGGCGGCCGGTGTCGTCGTTGCTGCCGATCACCAGGGTGTTGCCGCGCTCGTGCGCCAGCAGGTATTCGGCGGCGGCGATGCCGTCGTCTTCCGGGGCCAGCGAGAAACCGGCGCTGCCGCCGGGCGGGGCGTGGGTGCCGCGGTTCAGAGCGAGCACCGGCACCGGCAGCGCGTCGCGTCCGAACAACGCGGTGACCTCGTCGCGGCCGAGCGGGCCGACCACGAAATCGGCACCGCCGTCGACCGCCTTCTGATAGGCGGCCAGCGCACCGGCCGGGGTGCCGGTGGTGTCGATGAAGTCGATCGCAGGACGCCGCCGGGTCTCGCCGTAGTAGCCGGCGAGCAGGCCGTCGCGGACCGGCGCGGCCGCGGTGGCCAGGCTGCCGCTCAGCGGCAGCAGCACCGCCAGCTTGGCCGGCGGGCGGTAGCCGTCGCGCTCGGCCGGCGGCCGCTTGCTGGTGTCGAAGCCCCACTGCTCGCCGCGGTCGAACGGGCGCGGCAGGGCCAGACCGCGGCTCAGCAGCGCGCGGCCGACGAAGTTGTACAGCGGGTCGCCGGCCGGCAGCGCGGCGGCGCGCGCCTGCAGGGTGGCGTCGTTGAGCGTGGCCAACTGGCGCACGATGGCGCGCTGGTTGTCGCTGCGCGCCTGGCCGCTGAGGCCGTTGTCGGCGCGGGCGCGCTCGTCCAGCGCCGCGGTGGCGTCGCCGGTGCCTTCCAGGGCCTGTGCACGGGCCAGGTGCCAGCGCGCACGCAGGTTCTGCGGCACGTCCCGCGGATCGCTGCCCAGCGCCTGCAGCGCCTTGGCCGGCTGGCGGTCGGTCAGGGCCAGCTCGGCCTCGACCAGCGCCACCCGCACCTTGCTCAGTGGCGGCAACTGCCGCGGCTGCACCTGCGCAAGCAGGCTGCGCGCACGGGCGGCGTCGCCGGCCTCGTACCAGGCGAAGGCGGCGTCGCCCAGCAACTGGTTGCGGGCGCTGCCGGTGGCAGCGGCGGCCTGCGCCTCGAGCTGCTGCGCCGCGTCCTTCGGCTTGCCCTGGTCCAGCAGCGCCAGCGCGGCCGATTGGGCCGGCGAGGCGCTCGGCGTCACGCTGGTGGTGGCGCAGCCGGCGATGAGCAGCGCCAGCAGCGACAGGGCGGAAATCCTTGCGAATCGCTTGTTCATTTCTGGTCCATTCGGCTGGGCACGCCGGGCGCGCCGGGGAAAACCGCTACGATTCTACCCTTGACCATGGAAAGCCCGTAGATGAGCGCCCAGCCCGGAACCCTGCATGTCGTCGCCACGCCGATCGGCAACCTCGCCGACCTGACGCCGCGCGCCCAGGAAACGCTGCGCTCGGTGGCGGCGATCTGCGCCGAGGACACCCGCCGCAGCGGCCAGCTGCTGGCCCACTTCGGCATCGAGCGGCCGCTGCTGGCGCTGCACGAACACAACGAGGAGGCGCTGTCGCAGCGCATCGTCGCGCGCCTGCTGGAGGGCCAGTCGCTGGCCCTGGTCAGCGACGCCGGCACCCCGCTGGTCAGCGACCCCGGCTACCGCCTGGTGCGCGCGGCGCGCGCGGCCGGGGTGCGGGTCAGCCCGGTGCCGGGCGCCTGCGCGGCGATCGCCGCGCTCAGCGTGGCCGGCCTGCCCAGCGACCGCTTCGCCTTCGAGGGCTTCCTGCCGGCCAAGGCCTCGGCGCGGCGCGAGCGGCTGGTCCGGTTGGCCAGCGAACCGCGCACCCTGGTGTTCTACGAAGCCTCGCACCGCATCGCCGAGTCCCTGGCCGACTGCCGCGCCGCCTTTGGCGACGCCCGCCCGGCGGTGATGGCGCGCGAACTGACCAAGCTGTTCGAGACCGTGCTCGACGGCACCCTGGCCGACCTGCACGCGCGGGTCGAGGCCGACGACAACCAGCGCAAGGGCGAGTTCGTGCTGATGGTGCAGGGCGCCGGCGACGACGCCGACGCGCAGCTGGCCGAAGGCCGCCGCGTCTACGCCAAGCTCAGCGAACACCTGCCGCCGTCCACCGCCGCCAAGCTGGCCGCCGAGCTGACCGGTGCGTCGCGCAAGGCCTTGTACGGCGGTTGAGGCGTGCGTTTGTTGTCCGGCTTCGCCGGGCGTTTGCGCGCAATTGGGAATTTATTCCTACAGGCATGCGACAATACGCATGGCGGAGCCGGCCAGACAGTCGCGTCATCCCATCGCATTTCGGTGCGGCGGGATGCCGAGGAAAGTCCGGGCTCCATAGGGCAAGGTGCCAGGTAACGCCTGGGCGGCGCGAGCCGACGGACTAGTGCAACAGAAAGATACCGCCTACGTCTGCGCAAGCAGGCCGGTAAGGGTGAAATGGTGCGGTAAGAGCGCACCGCGAGTCCGGTAACGGACCGGCACGGCAAACCCCACCTGGAGCAAGACCAAATAGGGACCTCATGGCGCGGCCCGCGTCGGGTCCGGGTAGGTTGCTTGAGCGTACCGGTGACGGTACGCCTAGAAGAATGACTGTCCACGACAGAACCCGGCTTATCGGCCGGCTCCGCCACTTTTTCGCAGGCTAGTGCTGTTGAGTGCCTGTTGCCGCCACGGCGGCCCGGCTGATGTGGGAGGGACTTCAGTCCCGACTGCAGACACCCGACGTACCAGCACTGTTCCGCCCCGCCATCGCGGCCGAGGTCGATGCCTGAGCGTCGGCGTCACTGCTTCCCGGCGTCCGCCCCCGCGTCCCGGTTCTCCAGTCGCGTCTTCCCCAGGAACACCCCATCCGGACCGAACCGGCGCTCGTGGATCCAGCCTTGCCCGGCGGCGTCCACCGCGACGATGGTGCTGGCGCGGGTGCCGTACTCGCTGCCACGGATGAAGGCGGGCGACAGCCGCCGTTCCAGGTCCGGGCCGACGCCGGTGTCGGGCAGGTCGGCCGGATCGGCCAGGGTCTCGTCGGCCAGTGCCCGCCACAGCGGCGCCAGGTCGTCGTCGCCGGCGGCGATCCAGGCGGCAACCGCCGCGCGCAGGCGCAGGGTCTTGGGCCAGGGCGCGTCCAGCGCGCCGTTGGACATGCCGTGCACGCCGGGCGCCAGGGCGCTGCGGCCGGGCGGGTGGTTGCCGACGTAGGCGGCGCCGGCGGCATCGGCCAGCAGCAGGTTGAACGGCGGGTAGGCGTCGGCGCGTGCCGCCAGCGCGTCGGCGAAGGCGGCGGCCGGCTGTTCGCCGCTCAGGTAGTCGGCGATCAGGGCGCCGCGCGAGGCACCGGACATCGACGCCAGCGGGTCGCGCACGTTGGTGACCACCGCGCAGCGGCCGGTGGTGTCCAGCCCCACCCAGGTGCCGCCGGAGCGCAGGTCGCGCCCGGCCAGCAGGCGCTGCGCCGGGGCCGGCCAGCGCTGCAGCGGCGCGGTCGGACGGGCGTGGAATTCGTCGCGGTTGCCGACCAGCAGCAAGCGCCATCGCGGGTGCGCAGCGTGCGCGAGAACGACCAGACACATGCCCGGCAGTGTGCGCGCTTGCGCAACGCGAGGCGAGCCCAGGCGACATGTCGACGGCCGGTGACGACCGCCTTAACACCCCCTACACAGGCCTGAATTTCCGTTCAATCTCAAAATTTGAGACGAAACAGTAACTTGTGGATAAGCCTTGAACAAGTCTCTAAAGATCGTTGCAAACCATTGATCCCGCTAGCGATTTGCCGCTCGCAAAGTTGTTGACAACCCGTTGCGCGCTGCTAAGGTGGGCACTTGAGGGGAAACCGGGTTTTTTGTGGTTTTTCGTGGTTCAATGACCGCCCAGGCGGATTCGGAAAGGTGCAGGCGTCGTGTTTCAGGGCGAGACCGCAATCACTGTGGACGACAAGGGGCGTATGGCGGTTCCCACCGCGTACCGCGACCTCGTCGCGCGCGTGAGCGGCAATCGGCTGGTGCTGACCTACAACCCGTTCGAGGCCGGCTGCCTGTGGTTGTATGCGGAGAAGGAGTGGGAGCGGGTCCGTGACGACGTCATGGCCAAGCCCAACACCCAGCGCGTGGTGCGGGTCCTGCAGCAGAAGCTGGTGGGTTCGTCGGCGGCGCTGGAGCTGGACGCCAACGCCCGCATCACCATTCCGCCGAGCCATCGCGCCGCGGTGGGCATTGAAAAGCGCGCCGTGCTGTTGGGCATGGGCGACAAGTTCGAACTGTGGAGCGAGCAGGCTCATCGCGCACTGATCCAGCAGACGTTGTCTGACGAGGATCTGGGCGATGGATTGCTCGATCTGAAGTTGTGAGTCGGGGTGTCCGGATGCGCGGACAGGCGCAGGCCGGTCACCTCCCGGTGTCGCAACCATCGGCGGCGCATGTGCCGGTGTTGTTCGCACAGGTCCTGGACGGGCTGCAGGTGATCGAAAACGGAATCTATCTGGATGGCACGTTCGGGCGTGGCGGACACGCGCGCGGGGTGCTGCACAAACTCGGCCCAGGAGGCCGGCTGCTGGTGATGGACAAGGACCCCGAGGCGATCGCCGAAGCCGAACATGCGTTCGGCGCCGACGCGCGCGTGTCCATCTATCGCGGCAGCTTCGCCGAACTGGGCCAGTGGGACGCCGCGGTCGCCCTGGACGGGGTGCTGTTCGACCTGGGCGTGTCCTCGCCGCAGCTGGACGTGGCCGCGCGCGGCTTCTCCTTCGGCAAGGACGGCCCGCTGGACATGCGCATGGACCCGGACGCCGGCGAGAGCGCGGCGCAGTGGCTGGCGCGCGCCGACGAGCGCGAGATCGCCGACGTGCTGTGGACCTACGGCGAAGAGCGGCAGAGTCGGCGCATCGCCCGCGCCATCGTCGCCCGCCGCGAGAAGCAGCCGCTGACCCGCACCGCCGAACTGGCCGACCTGATCGCCGGCGTGATGCCGCGCGGCGACAGCAAGACCCACCCGGCCACGCGCAGCTTCCAGGCCATCCGCATCCACATCAACCGCGAACTGGCCGATCTGGAAACCGGCCTGGACGCGGCGCTGGCCCGGCTCAAGCCCGGCGGCCGCCTGGCGGTGATCAGCTTCCACTCGCTGGAAGACCGCATCGTCAAGCAGTTCATGCAGCGCCACGCCAAGGCCCCGCCGAGCAACCGCCGCCTGCCGGAGGCCACGACCTTCGTGCCGACCCTGCGCCTGCATGGCGGCGCGATCAAGGCCGACGCCGACGAACTGGCGGCGAACCCGCGCGCGCGCAGCGCGGTGTTGCGGGTGGCGGAGAAGCTGGGAGTCGGGAGTCGGGAATCGGGAATCGGGAAAAGCGAAAGCAAGAGCGCGCTTCCCGGGACGGAAGGTTTCCGTGCGCAGTCGACCGGCTCTTCCCCATTCTCCATTCCCGTTTCCCCATTCCCGCCGGCCCATGGCGCGCTCCACAGGAGCGCACCATGAGCCGGCTGCTGCTGCTCGTGCTGCTCGCCTGCACCATCGCCTCGGCGATCGGGGTGGTGTACATGCGCCATCGCCATCGCCAGTTGTTCGTGGAGCTGTCGCGGCTGGAGCACAACCGCGACGAGCTGAACATCGAGTTCGGCCGGCTGCAGTTGGAGCAGGCGACCTGGGCCGAGAGCAATCGCGTCGACCAGGTCGCGCGCGAGCGGCTGGGGATGAAGTTCCCCGAGACCGGCGACATCGTGGTGGTGCGTCCGTGAACAAGAGCGGCCGCAATCGCCCCCGCAGCAACTTCAACCTGCGCGGCCGCCTGGCGCTGGTCGGTGCGGCGCTGGGCCTGTGCTCGGTGACGCTGATCGGCCGTGCGGCCTACGTGCAGTTGATCAACAGCGATTTCTACCAGCGCCAGGGCGAAGCGCGCTACCTGCGCGAACTGCCGATCGCCACCTCGCGCGGCATGATCACCGACCGCAACGGCGAGCCGCTGGCGGTGTCCACGCCGGTGGAGTCGATCTGGGTCAATCCGCAGGAGCTGCTGCGCAGCCCCGACCGCATCCCGCAGCTGGCGCAGGCGCTGGAGCTGCCGGTCGACGAACTGACCGCCAAGCTGTCGCAGAAGGCGGACAAGGAGTTCATGTACCTCAAGCGCCGGATCAATCCGGACAAGGCACATGCGGTGGTCGCGCTGGGCATTCCCGGCGTGTTCTCGCAGCGCGAATTCCGCCGCTTCTACCCGCAGGGCGAAGCGATGGCGCACGTGCTGGGCTTCACCAACATCGACGACCGCGGCCAGGAAGGCCTGGAGCTGGCGTTCGATTCCTGGTTGCGCGGCAAGCCGGGCGCCAAGCGGGTGATCCGCGACCGCAAGGGCGCGATCGTCGAGAGCATCGACCTGGTCAAGCCGGCGCAGCCGGGCAAGGACCTGACCCTGAGCATCGACCGCCGCATCCAGTTCCTGGCCTACAAGGAACTGCGCAACGCGCTGGTCGAGAACAAGGCCGCCGGCGGCTCGATCGTGATCATGGACGTGGCCACCGGCGAGATCCTGGCCATGGTCAACCTGCCGACCTACAACCCCAATGCGGTCAACGGGGTCAACCCGGACGTGCGCCGCAACCGTGCGGTCACCGACCTGGTCGAGCCGGGTTCGACGATGAAGCCGCTGACCATCTCCACCGCGCTCAAGGCCGGGGTGGTGACCAAGGACACGCTGATCGACACCAACCCCGGCTACATGTCGGTGGGCCGTTTCACCATCAAGGACGTGCCGCGCAACAACGGCGTGCTGACCGTGACCGGGGTGATCACCCGCAGCTCCAACATCGGCGCGGCCAAGATCGCGGCCAAGCTGCCGGACCAGACCTTCTACGACCAGGTCCACAGCTACGGCTACGGCAGTTCCCCGCACAGCGGCTTCCCCGGCGAATCGGCGGGCGTGTTCCCGTCGCCGGCGCGCTGGAGCGGTTCGTCCAAGACCACCATGTCCTACGGCTACGGCCTGTCGGTGACGCCGCTGCAGATCGCCCGCGCCTACTGTGCGCTGGGCAACGGTGGGCGCCTGGTCACCCCGACCTTCGTCAAGGGCCAGCACGAGGACAGCAAGCAGGTGCTGGACCCGGCGATCGCCAAGGAAGTGGTGGCGATGATGGAGACCGTGGTCACCCAGGGCGGCGCCAAGGGCGCGGCGATCCTGGGTTACCACGTGGCCGGCAAGACCGGCACCGCGCGCAAGGCCGGCCCCGGCGGCTACGAGCGCGGCCACTACAACGCGCTGTTCGCGGGCCTGGTGCCGGCGAGCAACCCGCGCTTCGCCACGGTCATCGTCATCAACGACCCGCAGGGCGCCAAGTACTACGGCGGCCTGGTCTCGGCGCCGGTGTTCCACAACGTGATGGAAGGCGCGCTGCGCCTGATGGACGTGCCGCCGGACGACATCCAGTCGTGGCTGGCCGCGCAGGCCGCCGGCAAGAGCGGCCACGCGCCGCCGCCGGCGCCGGTGGAGCCGGATCCGGCCACCGTGCCCGACGCTGCCGCCGAGGTCGATGCCGCGCTGCCCAGCGCGCGCGCGGTGGCGCCGCCGGCGCCGGCGGCGTTGCCGGCCCCGCTGCAGGAGACCCGCCAGTGACCCGCGCGATGTCGCTGTCGCAACTGCTGCCCGGCGTGATACTGGCGCACGACGTGCAGGTGTCCGGGCTGGTCATGGACAGCCGCGCGGTGCGCCCGGGCGATGCCTTCGTGGCGATCGCCGGCTTCGGCGCGCACGGCCTGGGTTTCGTCGAGCAGGCGCGCGCCAACGGCGCGGTCGCGGTGCTGTACGACCCGCCGGCCCCGGCCGATCTGCCGGCGCCGGCCGACGCGATCGCGGTCCCCGGCCTGCGCGCGCGCATGGGCGCGATGGCCGACCAGTTCCACGGCCATCCGTCGCAGACCATGACCATGGTCGGGGTCACCGGCACCAACGGCAAGACCTCCACCGTGCAACTGCTGACGCAGGCCTGGCACCTGCTGGGCACGCGCAGCGGCAGCATCGGCACGCTCGGCGCGGGCCTGTACGGGCAGGTACAGCCGACCGGCTTCACCACGCCGCTGGTGCTGCCGCTGCACGCGCTGCTGGCGCAGTTGCGCGACGCCGGCGCGCAGGCGGTGGCGATGGAAGTCAGCTCGCACGCGCTCGACCAGGGTCGCGTGGATGCGGTGCATTTCGACGTGGCGGTGTTCACCAATCTCACCCGCGACCATCTCGACTATCACGGCGACATGGCCAGTTACGGCGCCGCCAAGGCGCGTCTGTTCGCCACGCCGGGGCTGAAGTCGGCGGTGGTCAACCTGGACGATGCGTTCGGCCGCGAACTGCTGGGCACGCTGGATCCGGCGCTGCGCCGCATCGCGGTCAGCTCGCGCGGCCAGGACGGCGCCGAGGTGCGCGCCGAGGCGCTGCGCCTGGACGCGCGCGGCATCGGCTTCATCCTGGCGATCGGCGAGGAGCGGCATCCGCTGCAGTCGCCGTTGCTGGGCCGTTTCAACGTCGACAACCTGCTGGCCGTGGCCGGCGCGCTGCATGCGCTGGACGTGGCGCCGGTACGCATCGCTGCCACCCTGGCGCAGCTGCAGCCGATCCGCGGGCGCATGAACCGGCTTGGTGGCGATGGCGCGCAGCCGCTGGTGGTGGTCGACTACGCGCATACCCCCGACGCGCTGGAGCAGGCGCTGCAGAGCCTGCGCGCGCACGCGCAGGGCCGCATCACCTGCGTGTTCGGCTGCGGCGGCGAGCGCGACACCGGCAAGCGCCCGCAGATGGCGGCGATCGCGCAGCGTCTGGCCGAGCGCGTGGTGGTCACCGACGACAACCCGCGCGGCGAGGACGGCGACCGCATCGTCGCCGACATCCTGGCCGGCTTCGACGGCATGCAGGCGGTGCAGGTGCAGCGTGACCGCGCGCAGGCGATCGCCATGGCCGTGGCCGACGCCGGCGCCGAGGACATCGTGCTGATCGCCGGCAAGGGCCACGAGCCCTACCAGGAGATCGCCGGCGTGCGTCACCCGTTCGACGACACCGAGATCGCCGCGCAGGCGCTGCGCGCGCATGCGACGGAGGCGGCCCGATGAAGCGCCTGCCGTTGTCGATGATCGCGCACTGGGCCGGCGCCGAACTGCACGGCGACGACGTGGCGATCGACGCGATCAGCCACGACACCCGCAGCCTGGCCGCCGGCAGCCTGTATGTGGCGCTGCGCGGCGAGCGTTTCGACGGCCACGCCTTCGTCGCCGACGCCGCTGCGCGCGGCGCCAGCGCGCTGCTGGTGGAGCGCGTGCAGCCGCAGATCGAACTGCCGCAGATCGTCGCCGCCAACGCCGAGCTGGCGCTGGCGCGGATCGCTGCCGGCATGCAGCGCGGCCGCGCCACCCGCGTGGCCGCGATCACCGGCAGCAACGGCAAGACCAGCGTCAAGGCGCTGCTGCTGGCGATCCTGCAGCACGCCTGCCGCATCGACGGCGGCAGCGTCTATGCCAACCCCGGCAACCGCAACAACGAGATCGGCCTGCCGCTGGCGGTGATCGAGGCGCCGGACGACGCCGACTACGCGATCTACGAAATGGGCGCCGGCAAGCCGGGCGACATCGCCTATCTCACCGACATCGCGCCGCCGCAGGTGTCGCTGGTCAACAACATCGCCCCGGCGCACCTTGAGCGTCTGGGCAGCCTGCTCGGCATCGCCCAGACCAAGGGGGCGATCTACACCGCGCTGCCGGCCGACGGCACCGCGGTCATCAATAGCGACGACGCCTTCGGGCTGTGGTTCGAGCAGCGCCTGGCGACGGCCGACGTGCGGCCGCAGTTGCTGCGCTTCGGCCTGCAGCACGGCGCCGACGTCGGCGCGGCGCAGGTGCGCATGGCCGCCGACCTCACTCGGTTCGTGTTGACCACGCCGCGCGGCGACGTCGAGGCGACGCTGCCGCTGCCGGGTCGGCACAACCTGCAGAACGCCCTGGCCGCCGCCGCGCTGGCGCTGGCGCTGGGCGTGGCCCCGGCGCGCATCGCCGCCGGCCTGGCGCAGGTGCAGCCGGTCCCCGGTCGGCAGATCACCCACACGCTGCCCGACGGCGCGGTGCTGATCGACGACAGCTACAACGCCAACCCCGGCTCGCTGGCCGCGGCGATCGATGCGCTGGCCGCGGCCGGCGGCGAGCGCTGGCTGGTGCTCGGCGACATGCGCGAACTCGGCGCCGACGCCGCAGCCCTGCACGCCAGCGGCGGGCGCCGCGCGCGCGACGCCGGGCTGACCCGGCTGTACGCGCTCGGCCCGCTCAGCGCCCACGCTGCGCAGGCCTTCGGCGAGAGCGGCCGGGTGTTCGACAGCCATGCGGCGCTGATCGAGGCGCTGCAGCGCGACCTGGCGGCGGTGGCCGGGAATCGGGAATCGGGAACCGGGAATCGGCAAGAGCAGGATCAAGAGCAGGAATTCAAGCACATGCATGAGAACACCGGTGCGCCGTCGCATGGCGCGCTCCAGCCGGCCCCGGCCACGCTCCTCGTCAAGGGCTCGCGCGGCAGCGCCATGGACACCGTGGTCCGCGCGCTGCTGAACCAGGCACAGGAGGCGCCGCATGCTGCTTGAACTCGCCCGCTGGCTGCAGCAGCTCGAAAGCATGTTCGGGCTGTTCGGCTATCTGACCTTCCGCGGCATCCTCGCGGCGCTGACCTCGCTGTTCCTGTCGCTGTGGCTGGGCCCGGCGGTGATCCGCAAGCTGGCGCAGTTCAAGGGCGGCCAGCCGATCCGCCAGGACGGCCCGCAGACCCACTTCTCCAAGGCCGGCACTCCGACCATGGGCGGCTCGCTGATCCTGCTCACCGTGCTGCTGTCGGTGCTGCTGTGGGGCGACCTGCGCAACCGCTACGTGTGGCTGGTGCTGGCGGTGATGCTGGCGTTCGGCGTGATCGGCTGGTACGACGACTGGATCAAGATCGTGCGCCGTGACCCGAACGGGCTGAAGTCGCGCTGGAAGTACCTGCTGCAGTCGATCTTCGGCCTGGCCGCCGGCCTGTTCCTGTACTACACCGCCGACGTGCCGGCAGCGATCACCTTCTACATCCCGATGTTCAAGTCGATCGCGCTGCCGCTGGCCGGGATCAGCTTCGTCGCCATCGCCTACTTCTGGATCGTCGGCTTCTCCAACGCGGTCAACCTGACCGACGGCCTGGACGGCCTGGCGATCATGCCGACCGTGCTGGTGGCCTGTGCGCTGGGCGTGTTCGCCTACGCCTCGGGCAACGCGGTGTTCTCGGCCTACCTGAAGATCCCGACCATCCCCGGCGCCGGCGAACTGATCATCATCTGCGCGGCGATCGCCGGCGCGGGCCTGGGCTTCCTTTGGTTCAACACCTATCCGGCGATGGTGTTCATGGGCGACATCGGTGCGTTGGCGCTGGGCGCGGTGCTGGGCACCATCGCGGTGATCGTGCGCCAGGAACTGGTGCTGGTGATCATGGGCGGCGTGTTCGTCATCGAGACCCTGTCGGTGATGATCCAGGTCGCCTCGTTCAAGCTCACCGGCAAGCGCGTGTTCCGCATGGCGCCGATCCACCACCACTTCGAACTGAAGGGCTGGCCGGAGCCGCGGGTGATCGTGCGTTTCTGGATCATTTCGGTGGTGCTGGTGCTGGTCGGCCTGGCCACGTTGAAGGTGCGCTGATGAACGACGCTGCCCGCCAAGCGACCCGCCTGGAGGCCATCGGTGGCCGCTACGACCCGTGGCTGCTCGGCGCCGCGGTGGCGCTGGCGTCGCTGGGCGTGGTGATGGTCGGCTCCAGCTCGATCGAGCTGACCACCAGCCCGTTCTACTACCTGAGCCGCCACCTGCTGTTCCTGGCCGGCGGCATCGGCCTGGCGTTCTGGGCGATGCGCACCGAGCTGAAGAACATCGAGCAGTACAACCAGTTGCTGCTGCTGGCCTGCTTCGGCCTGCTGCTGGTGGTGTTCGTGCCCGGCCTGGGCAGCACGGTCAACGGCGCGCGGCGCTGGATCAACCTGGGCATCTCGCGCTTCCAGACCGTGGAAGCGGTGAAGGTGCTGTACATCGTGTGGCTGTCCAGCTACCTGGTGCGCTTCCGCGACGAGGTCAACGCGACCTGGCCGGCGATGCTCAAGCCGCTGGGCGTGGCGGTGGCACTGGTCGGCCTGCTGCTGCTGCAGCCGGACTTCGGTTCCTCCACGCTGCTGCTGGCGATCACCGCCGGCATGCTGGTGCTGGGCGGGGTGAACCTGCCGCGCATGTCGATGCCGATCGTGATCGGCCTGCCGGTGTTCGCCTTCATCGCGATCCTCGAGCCGTACCGCCTACGCCGCATCACCTCCTTCCTCGACCCGTGGGCCGACCAACTCGGCTCCGGCTACCAGTTGTCCAATGCGTTGATGGCGGTGGGCCGCGGCGAACTGTTCGGGGTCGGCCTGGGCGGTTCGGTGCAGAAGCTCAACTACCTGCCGGAAGCGCACACCGACTTCATCTTCTCGGTCATCGCCGAGGAACTGGGCTTCGTCGGCGTGTGCCTGATCATCTCGCTGTACGCGCTGCTGGTCGGTCGCGCGTTCTGGCTGGGCATGCGCTGCGTGGAGATGAAGCGTCACTTCTCCGGCTACATCGCTTTCGGCATCGGCCTGTGGATCAGCCTGCAGAGCTTCGTCTCGGTCGGCGTCAACCTGGGCATCCTGCCGACCAAGGGCCTGACCCTGCCGCTGATCTCCGCCGGTGGCTCCAGCGTGCTGATGACCTGCGCGGCGATGGGCCTGCTGCTGCGCGTGTCCTACGAACTCAACCGCGCCGAGCGCCAGGTGGCGCTGGTGCGCAGCGACGCGGCGATGCCGGTCAAGCAGACCGTGGACAACGCCGAGGACCTGCACGCCGCGCGCGAGGCCAGCGCCAGCGCGGTCGCCGCGGCGATCCAGGGCGCCCCGGGGCGCGGCACCAGCCGCATGCAGCCGCGGGTCGAACCCACCTTCGGGAGGCTCGGATGAGCGCGGTGCAGGGCGATCGTCCGGTGATGATCCTCGCCGGCGGCACCGGCGGGCACATCTTCCCCGCGCTGGCCGTGGCCAAGGTGCTGCGCGCGCGCGGCGTGCCGGTGGTGTGGCTGGGCGCGGCCGGGCGCATGGAAACGCGGCTGGTGCCGGAGCACGGCATCGAGCTGGACACGATCGAGATCGGCGGGCTGCGCGGCAAGGGCGCGCTGGCCCTGTTCGGCGCGCCGGTGCGGGTGATGCGTGCGGTGCGCGCCGCCGGCTTCGTGCTGCGCCGGCGGGCGCCGCGTGCGGTGATCAGTTTCGGCGGCTTCGCGGCCGGCCCCGGCGGCCTGGCCGCGCGGCTGCTCAAGCTGCCGCTGCTGGTGCACGAACAGAATCGCGCGCCGGGCCTGACCAACAAGGTACTGGCGCGGGTCGCGCGGCGCGTGCTGACCGGTTTCCCCGGCAGCTTCGCCACGCGCGAGGAAGCGGTGGGCAACCCGGTGCGTGCCGAGATCGCCGCGCTGGCGCCGCCGGCGCAGCGCCTGGCCGCGCGCCACGGCGCGCCGCGGCTCCTGGTGCTGGGCGGCAGCCAGGGCGCGCGCGTGCTCAATCAGGCGCTGCCGCAGGCGCTGGCCGCGCTCGGCGTGGCCGTCGAGGTGCGCCATCAGTGCGGCGAAGCGCTGCGCGAGGAAGCCGCGCGCGCCTACGCCGACGCCGGCGTCGCCGCCAGCGTCGAAGCCTTCATCGGCGACATGGCCGCCGCCTACGCCTGGGCCGACCTGGTGGTGTGCCGCGCCGGCGCCTCGACCCTGGCCGAACTGTGCGCGGTCGGCATCGGCAGCGTGCTGGTGCCGTTCGCCGCCGCCGTCGACGACCACCAGACCCGCAACGCCGAATACCTGGTCGAACGCGGCGCCGCCGTGCTGCTGAAGCAGGACGACGCCCTGGCCGGCCACCTGCAGCGCGTGCTGCGCGACCTGCTGGCGCAACCCGCGCAGCGCCTGGCCATGGCCGAGGCCGCGCGCCAGCTGGCCAAGCCGGATGCGGCCGAGCGGATTGCGGACATCGTTTTGGAAGAAGCCGGGAATGGAGAACCGGGAATGGGGAATGGGTACAAGCACAATCAAGGGCAGAATCACGCAGTGACACACGCAGACACGAACACGCGGCAGGCGCGGATCGCCGCCAGCGCTTCGCTTTTCCCGAATCCCGAATCCCGATTCCCGAATCCCGCCTCCGCAGGAGGCCAGCAATGATTCGCCGTCTCCACGACACCGGCGATCTGGTCCGCGCGTTCCCGCGGGTGCACTTCGTCGGCATCGGCGGTACCGGCATGAGCGGCATCGCCGAGGTCATGCTGACGCTGGGCTATGAGGTGTCCGGCTCGGACAACGCCGACAATGCGGCGACCCGGCGCCTGGTCAAGCTCGGTGCGCGGGTGATGCGCGGGCACTCGGCGGCCAACGTGCTCGGCACCGACTGCGTGGTGGTGTCCAGCGCGATCCGCGAGGACAACCCGGAACTGATGGAAGCGCGCAGCCAGCGCATTCCGATCATGCCGCGTGCGGCGATGCTGGCCGAACTGATGCGCTTCCGTCGCGGCATCGCGGTGGCCGGCACCCACGGCAAGACCACCACCACCAGCCTGGCCGCGGCGGTGCTCAGCGAAGGCGGGCTGGATCCGACCTTCGTGATCGGCGGGCAGCTGCTCGCCGCCGGCGCCAACGCCAAGCTCGGTGGCGGCCAGTGGCTGGTGGCCGAGGCCGACGAGAGCGATGGCAGCTTCCTGCGCCTGAATCCATTGGTCTCGGTCATCACCAACATCGATGCCGACCACCTGGAGAACTACGGCAACGATTTCGCCCGCGTCCAGGCGGCGTTCGCCGAGTTCCTGCAGCGCCTGCCGTTCTACGGCCTGGCGGTGCTGTGCATCGACGATCCGGAAGTGGCCGCGCTGGCGGCGAAGACCCCGCGCCACGTGATGAGCTACGGCCTCAGCGAGAACGCCGACGTGCGCGCCGAGGACGTGGTGCAGGACGGCCCGCGCATGCGCTTCACCCTGCGCCTGCCCGAAGGCAACAGCATCCCGGTGACCCTGGCGTTGCCGGGCCGGCACAACGTGCTCAACGCGCTGGCCGCCGCGGCCATCGGCTGGCAGCTCGGCGTGGCGCCGGAAGCGATCGCCAGCGCGCTGCAGAGCTTCGCCGGCATCGGCCGCCGCTTCAACGATCTTGGCGAAGTGACCACCGCCGGCGGCGCGCGCGTACGCCTGGTCGACGACTACGGCCACCATCCGCGCGAACTGGCCGCGGTGTTCGCCGCCGCCCGCGGCGGCTGGCCGGACAAGCGCCTGGTGGTCGCGTTCCAGCCGCATCGCTACAGCCGCACCCGCGACCAGTTCGACGCCTTCGCCGCGGTGCTGTCGGAAGTCGACGCGCTGGTGCTCAGCGAGGTCTACCCGGCCGGCGAGGCGCCGATCCCGGGCGCAGACGCGCGTTCGCTGGCGCGCGCGATCCGCGCACGCGGCCGCAGCGAGCCGGTCGTGGTCGGCCAGGTCGGCGAACTCGACAGCGTGCTGCCGGACGTGCTGCAGGACGGCGACCTGCTGCTGATGATGGGTGCGGGCGACATCGGCTACGTCGCCCAGCACATCGCCCAGCACGGCTTCGCCGGCGGAGCGGACGCATGAGCGTGCAAACCCTGCCGCCGCCGCGCGTCACCGACCCGGCCGCGTTCGGCCGCGTCGCCGTGCTGCTCGGCGGCACGTCCAGCGAGCGCGAGGTGTCGCTGAACTCCGGCGCCAACGTGCTCGAGGCGCTGCGCAGCCGCGGCGTCGACGCGCAGCCGGTGGACGGCATTCCCGCCTTGCTCGAGCGCATCCGCGCCGGCGAGGTCGATCGCGTGTTCAACATCCTCCACGGCGGCGACGGCGAGAACGGCGTGCTGCAGGGCCTGCTGCGCGCGCTGCAGGTGCCGTTCACCGGCCCCGACGTGCTCGGCAGCGCACTGACCCTGGACAAGATCCGCACCAAGCAGGTGTGGATCGCCGCCGGCCTGCCGACTCCGGGCTTCGCCCGCATCGACGCCCAGGCCGACCTGGCCGCGGCCGCCGCCGCGCTGGGCTACCCGCTTTTTGTCAAGCCCGCCTGCGAAGGCTCCAGCGTCGGCGTGTTCCGGGTGCTGTCCGAGGCCGACCTGGCGCCGGTGCGCGCCTTCGCCGCCGACTACCGCGGCGAACTGCTGATGGAGCAGATGGTGCAGGGCGAGGAATACACCGTCGGCGTCCTCGGCGACATCGCGCTGCCGTCGATCCGCATCGTCCCCGCCGGCGACTGGTACGACTACCACGCCAAGTACATCGCCGAGGACACCCAGTACCTGTGCCCGGGCATGGACGGCGAGGACGAGACCGAGATCCGCCAGCTTGCGCTGCAGGCCTTCGCCGCCGCCGGCTGCAGCGGCTGGGGTCGCGTGGACGTGATGCGCGACCGCGTGCGCGGCCTGCAGTTGATCGAGGTCAACACCGCCCCGGGCATGACCAGCCACTCGCTGGTGCCCAAGGCGGCGGCGCAGCTGGGCGTGGACTTCGCCGGCCTGTGCTGGCGCATCCTGGAGCAGACGCTGTGAAGCCGGGAATCGGGAATCGGGAATCGGGAATGGGCAAGAGCGGTGCCGCGTGCGCGGCCGCTTGTGCCTTGCCCATTCCCCACTCCCGATTCCCCATTCCCGCGCACCGGAAGGTGCGCCGATGAACGCCTCCCTGCGCATCCTCGCCTGGCTGCTGGCGCTGGCCCTGGTCGCGCTGCCGATCGTGGCCGTGCTCAACGGCTGGGTCGGGGCCGAGCGCTGGCCGCTGAGCCGGTTGCAGGTGAGCGGCGACTTCAAGCGCGTGTCTGCCGAGCAGTTGCGCCAGGTGGTGCTGCCGTATGCGCGGCGCGGCTTCTTCGCGGTGCGCCTGCAGGATGCGCAGGACGCGATCGAGCGCCTGCCGTGGGTCGAGAGCGCGCGCGTGCGCAAGCGCTGGCCGGACGTGCTGGAAGTGCGCGTCGTCGAGCACCGCCCGTTCGCGCGCTGGGGCGAAGACCGCATGCTGTCCGAGCAGGGCCGCATCTTCGCCCTGCCCAACGAACTGCGCGACGTGGCCCTGCCGCACCTGGCCGGCCCCGACGCCAAGGCCGCCGACGTGGTCGCGCTGTACAACGCCTCGCGCGCGCTGTTCGCCCCGGTCGGCCTGCCGGTGCAGGGCGTGGCCCTGGACGCGCGCGGCAGCTGGTCGCTGGCGCTGGGCAACGGTGTGCAGGTGGTGGTCGGCCGCGACGACGCGCGCGCCCGCCTGGAGCGCTTCGCCCGGGTGCTGCCGCAACTGCTGCAGCCGGGCCAGCCGCCGCTGGCGCGCGCCGATCTTCGCTACACCAACGGATTCACCGTGGCATGGGTACCCGAGAGCAAAGAGCCGAGTAAGGAGCCGGGCAAGGAGAAGAAGCCTGCGGCGCCGGCCCAGCCCGCGCGGCACGCGGCACTGGCCGACCCTCCATCCCATCGCGAGAGCCCGCTCTTCTCCCTTCCCCATTCCCGATTCTCTATTCCCGGCTCCAAGACATGAACCGCAAAGGCGACAAATCCCTCATCGTTGGACTGGACATCGGCACCTCCAAGGTCGTCGCGCTGGTCGGCGAATACTCGCCCGGCAACCCGATCGAGGTGATCGGCATCGGTTCGCATGAGTCGCGCGGCCTCAAGCGCGGCGTGGTCGTGGACATCGAATCCACCGTGCAGTCGATCCAGCGCGCGATCGAGGAAGCCGAACTGATGGCCGGCTGCGAGATCCGCTCGGTGTATGCGTCGATCTCCGGCAACCACGTGCAGTGCAAGAACTCGCCGGGCATCGTGCCGATCCGCGACGGCGAGGTGACCTGGAACGACCTGGACCGCGTGCTGGAAGCGGCCAAGGCGGTGGCGATTCCGGCCGACCAGCGCATCCTCCACGCGATCCCGCGCGAGTACGTGCTGGACGATTCGCAGGAAGGCATCCGCAACCCGGTCGGCATGACCGGCGTGCGCCTGGAGGTGCACGCGCACCTGGTGGTGTGCGCGCAGTCGGCCGCGGCCAACATCAGCAAGTGCGTGCAGCGCTGCGGCCTGCAGGTGGACGACCTGATCCTGTCCTCGCTGGCGTCCTCGGTGGCGGTGCTGACCGCCGACGAGCGCGAGCTGGGCGTGGTGCTGGTGGACATGGGCGCCGGCACCACCGACCTGGCGGTGTTCGTACAGGGCGCGATCTGCCACACCGCCTCGCTGCCGATCGCCGGCGACCACGTCACCAACGACATCGCGCACATGCTGCGCACGCCGACCCCGGAAGCCGAGCAGATCAAGGTGCGCTACGCCTGCGCGCTGGCGCAGCTGGCCACCGCGGAAGAAAGCATCCAGGTGCCCAGCGTCGGCGACCGTCCGCCGCGGCGCATGCCGCGCCATTCGCTGGCGCAGGCGGTGCAGGGGCGCTACGAGGAGATCTTCGAGATGGTGCAGGCCGAATTGCGCCGCTCCGGCTTCGAGGAACTGGTGCGCGCCGGCATGGTGCTCACCGGCGGCGCCTCGAAGATGGAAGGCGTGGTCGAACTGGCCGAGGAAATGGTGCAGATGCCGGTACGCGTGGGCATTCCCCAGCACGTCACCGGCCTGGGCGAAGTCGTCGGCAACCCGGTCCACGCCACCGGCGTGGGCCTGCTGCTGATGGGCAGCCAGATCGAACACCCGCGCCGCCCGTCGCTGCCGACCGGCCGCGCCGGTAGCTTGTTCAAGAAATTGAAGAACTGGTATCGCGGCGAGTTTTGACGGCCGGGAATGGTGAATCGGGAATTGGGAATGGGTAAGAGCAAAAGCAAAGGCGGTGCTGCGGTGAGATCGGTGGAGAGCGGTGAGAGAAGGTAGGTAGGCGTGGTTTTTTTGCAATTCCGCTGAGGAAAAGGTCCCGGGCTGGAGACGCGCTGTTGCGATTCCCCACTCCCGATTCCCCATTCCCAGCTTCCAAACAACAACACTCGCCGAAATGCGGGTGTCGGGACAGCGAACGGAGCGATCCGATTCCCCATTCCCGATTCCCCATTCCCGGCTCAAAGAGGAAACGGACATGGCGCATTTCGAACTGATTGAAAAGATGGCACCCAATGCAGTGATCAAGGTGGTCGGCGTGGGCGGCGGCGGCGGCAACGCGGTCGCGCACATGGTCAGCAGCAGCGTGGACGGCGTGGAGTTCATCACCGCCAACACCGACTCGCAGGCGATCAAGAACTGCGGCGCCAAGCTGCAGCTGCAGCTCGGCACCAACGTCACCAAGGGCCTGGGCGCGGGCGCGAACCCGGAAGTCGGCCGCCAGGCCGCGCTGGAAGACCGCGAGCGCATCATGGACGCGCTGCAGGGCGCGGACATGGTGTTCATCACCGCCGGCATGGGCGGCGGCACCGGTACCGGCGCCGCGCCGGTGGTGGCGCAGCTGGCCAAGGAAATGGGCATCCTGACCGTGGCCGTGGTCACCAAGCCGTTCCCGTTCGAAGGCCGCCGCCGCATGCAGGTGGCGCTGAAGGGCATCGAGGAACTGAGCCAGCACTGCGACTCGCTGATCACCATTCCGAATGAAAAGCTGATCACCGTGCTCGGCCGCAACGCCACCATGATCCAGGCGTTCCGCGCCGCCAACGACGTGCTGCAGGGCGCGGTGCAGGGCATCGCCGACCTGATCGTGCGTCCGGGCCTGATCAACGTCGACTTCGCCGACGTGCGCACCGTGATGTCGGAAATGGGCCTGGCGATGATGGGCACCGGTTCGGCCCGCGGCGACGACCGCGCGCAGGCCGCCGCCGAAGCGGCGATCCAGAACCCGCTGCTGGACGACGTCAACCTGGCCGGCGCCAACGGCATCCTGGTCAACATCACCGCCGGCCCGGACTTCACCATGGCCGAGTTCGACGAGATCGGCCGCACCATCGAAGGCTTCTCTTCCGAGGACGCCACCGTGGTGGTCGGCACCGTGCTGGATCCGGACATGCAGGACGAAGTGCGCGTGACCGTGGTCGCCACCGGCCTGAACCGTGCGGTGTCGCGCCAGTCGCAGCGTCCGGAGCAGCGTGCGCCGATCAAGCTGGTGCGCAACGCCACCACCGGCCAGCCGGAGTTCGGCGACTTCGAGCACGGCGGCGATGCCGTGTCCAAGGCGGTCGGCGGTGCGATGGGCCTGGGCCTGCGCCGTCCGAGCGGCGACGGCATGGGCGCAGCGCCGTCCGCACCGGCGCCGGCCGCGGCCGACCTGCCGAGCGACTACCTGGACATCCCGGCGTTCCTGCGCCGCCAGGCCGACTGAGGTCTGCGTCATCGGCCGGCGCGCGCGCCGGCCCGCAACACCGCCGTCCAGGAGCGCCTCCCTGGCCGGCGCGCCGTGTCCCTTGCTGCCGGGTCCCCGCGACCCGGCAGGTTTTTGCGACCGCGACGCCGGCACGGGCCAGTGTTGCAAGCATGGGATGCTGTGACCGCTTTGTTAAAATTTAGCTAAACGCGTGATATTCTCGTTGTCTGTTCAGTTCCCGTGCGAACAGACGTTCCCAGACTGTCTGCCATGACCCAGCAACGCACCCTCAAGAACACGATCCGCGCCACCGGCGTGGGCTTGCACAGCGGCGACAAGGTCTACATGACCCTGCGCCCCGCACCGGCCGACCACGGCATCGTGTTCCGACGCGTGGACCTGGATCCGGCGGTGGACGTGCCTGCCGATGCCGAGCTGGTCACCGAGACCACGCTGTGCACCGGCCTGAGCCGCGGCCAGGCCAAGATCCAGACGGTGGAGCACCTGATGTCGGCG
The DNA here is from genome assembly GCF_017746095.1 of Xanthomonas sp. D-109. Taxonomy (NCBI): domain Bacteria; kingdom Pseudomonadati; phylum Pseudomonadota; class Gammaproteobacteria; order Lysobacterales; family Lysobacteraceae; genus Xanthomonas; species Xanthomonas sp. D-109. The sequence goes on along the minus strand of NZ_JAGHWV010000012.1, from coordinate 166,780 downwards.
ATGGCCGGCCTCGGCGTGGACAACGCCATCGTCGAACTGTCCTCGGCCGAACTGCCGATCATGGACGGCTCGTCCGGTCCGTTCGTGTTCCTGCTGCAGTCGGCGGGCATCGTCGAGCAGGACAAGGCCAAGCGCTTCATCCGCATCAAGCGCGAGGTCGAAGTGCGCGACGGCGACAAGATCGCCCGTTTCGTGCCGTACGACGGCGGCTACAAGCTCGGTTTCACCATCGAGTTCGACCACCCGATGATCCCGGCCAAGCAGTCGCGCCAGGAGATCGAGTTCTCGACGATGGCCTACATCAAGGAAATCTCCCGCGCGCGCACCTTCGGCTTCATGCGCGACCTGGAGTACATGCGCGAGCGCAATCTCGGCCTGGGCGGTTCGATGGACAACGCCATCGTGCTCGACGAGTTCCGCGTGCTCAACGACGACGGCCTGCGCTACGCCGACGAGTTCGTGCGCCACAAGATCCTCGACGCGATCGGCGACCTGTACCTGGCCGGCGGTGCCATCCTCGGCGCCTACGAGGGCTACAAGTCCGGCCACGCACTGAACAACAAGCTGGTCCGCGCCCTGCTCGCCGAACAGGCGGCGTGGGAATGGGTCAGCTTCGAATCCGCCGCGCAGCAGGCGCCGGTGGCCTACGGGGCGGCGGCTTACGCCTGAACCCGTTCAACCCGGTGACGGCCGGGTGGGGATCACGGAATCGGCAATCGACCGTTTCTTCTTCTCCCCTTAACGCCGATTTAACGAATCGGTAACGACCTGATGCCCGACGCCCGCTAGGATGCGTCGGTCGCGGCGTGCGTGTCTACGTACGTCGACGGCCACGGTCGGAGCCCGTGGTCGCATCAGGCGTCGCGGAGACGACGTCCTGCAGGGAAGCCAAGGCCTCGCGCAAACCCTTGTGCGTGGCCGCAGAAACCGGAGCCGGCGTGCTTCTTGCCTGCTGCATTGGGGAATGCGCGGGTGCAGTCGCAGTCTTGACGGTCACTTTGGTGGCTTTCAGCCCGAGGGAACGGGCCGCAGCAAGGATGTCGGCCTCGGCCAGCCTGACCCGGGCGTGCCAGACCGGAGACTCAACGAGAAAAACGAGCTGTTCGCCGTTCACGTTGGCCAACCGGCACCGGGAGGCCAGGTTCGGCGGCAGATGGGGGCGTAACTGCCGGTCCAGCGCGTCGAGCCACAGGGCGCGGCGCAACGGGTCGCCCGCCTTGTCCGCCAGTGCGGCGTCCAGTGCCGGCTGCGGCGTGGCGGTATGGCCTTCGCCGGACTTTCGCTTAGACATGAAAACTCATATGACGTTCAAGAAGATCGTAATCCGTTCCAGTGAAAAGGGGGTCAAGACGTTACCGTGGCGATTGCGCGATTTCGCCGATCGCCGCCCCCTCGCCGCGCTCGGTTCCGTGCTCGGCCTCGGCATGGTACTCGGCATCGGCGTCAGCGCTGCAGCCGGGTGGGGTGGTTCGGCGCAACTGCGCGCCAAGCTCGAGCGGCAGGACCAGGAACTGGCGCAGGTGCGCCGCGACGCGCAGACCCAGGTCAACGCCCTGGCGGCGCGGCTGGGCGAACTGCAGGCGCAGGCGACCCGGCTCAACGCGCTCGGCGATCGCCTGACCCGCATGGGCAAGCTGCAGGACGGCGAGTTCGATTTCGACCAGCCGGTCGGCGTCGGTGGCGGCGACGACGAGCCCAGCCACGACATGCCCGCGCAGCAGCTCGGCAAGGAACTGGACGGGCTGCAGCAGCAGTTCGCCACCTCCGGCCAGCAGTTGTCGGTGCTCGAATCGCTGCTGTTCGACCACCAGTTGGACCAGAACGCGGTGCCTTCGCGGATGCCGATCCGCAACAGCTACATCACCTCGGCCTTCGGCGGCCGCGCCGATCCGTTCGGCCGCGGCACCGGAAACCACAAGGGCATCGACTTCCACGCCAACGTCGGCGACCCGGTGCTGGCGGTGGCCGACGGCGTGGTCAGCTACTCCGGCGTGCGCGGCGGCTACGGCAACGTGGTCGAGGTCGACCACGGCAATGGCTATGTCACCCGCTACGCGCACAATTCGCGGCTGTCGGTGAAGGTCGGCGACCTGGTGCGGGTCGGCCAGGAAGTGGCCAAGGCCGGCTCCACCGGTCGTTCCACCGGCGCCCACGTGCACTTCGAGGTGTGGAAGGACGGGGTGGTGGTGAACCCGGCCAAGTTCCTCGGTGAGGGCGCCATTCCGGTGGGCCGCCGCGGCCGCGGCTGAGCCCCGCGGGGGCTGGCGTGCCGGCGCTTGAATCGCCGGGCGCCGCCCCAAGCTACAATGTGCTTTGCCATCGACAGGGCGCCTCGCGCCCTGTTTCGTTTGCGGCCCGTCGATTCCCTGGGGGATCGGGCCGTCGAGGCGTTCCTTTCCAACCGGTTCCTTCAATGATCAACAGTCTGCTTACTCGCGTTTTCGGTAGCCGCAACGAGCGCCAACTGCGCCAGCTCCACCGTATCGTCGCCAAGATCAATGCGCTGGAGCCGGAGATGGAGCAGCTCTCCGACGCGCAGCTGCAGGCCAAGACCCCGGAACTGCGCGGGCGCATCGCCGGCGGCGAGACCCTGGACAAGGTGCTGCCGGAAGCGTTCGCGGTGTGCCGCGAGGCCAGCCGCCGCGTGCTGGGCATGCGCCACTACGACGTGCAGTTGATCGGCGGCATGGTCCTGCACCTGGGCAAGATCGCGGAAATGCGCACCGGCGAGGGCAAGACCCTGGTCGCGACGCTGCCGGTGTACCTCAACGCGCTGGAAGACAAGGGCGTGCACGTGGTCACCGTCAACGACTACCTGGCACGCCGCGACGCCGCGCAGATGGGCAAGCTGTACAACTGGCTGGGCCTGAGCGTGGGCGTGGTGTACCCGGGCATGCCGCACAGCGACAAGCATGCCGCCTACGCCGCCGACATCACCTACGGCACCAACAACGAATTCGGCTTCGACTACCTGCGCGACAACATGGCGCTGTCCAAGGCCGACCGCTTCCAGCGCGGGCTCAACTACGCCATCGTCGACGAGGTCGACTCGATCCTGATCGACGAAGCGCGCACCCCGCTGATCATCTCCGGCCCGGCCGACGAGTCGCCGGAGCTGTACATCCGCGTCAACCGCATCGTGCCGCAACTGGTCAAGCAGGAGTCGGAAGAGGGCGAGGGCGACTTCTGGGTCGACGAGAAGGGCAAGCAGGTGCACCTGTCCGAAGCGGGCATGGAGCACGCCGAAGAGCTGCTGCGCGCCGCCGGCATCCTCACCGACGAGGAAGACCGCCTGTACGGCGCGCAGAACCTGAGCGTGGTCCACCACCTCAACGCGGCGCTGCGCGCGCACGCGATCTACCAGCGCGACGTCGACTACATCGTGCGCGACGGCGAGGTGGTGATCGTCGACGAGTTCACCGGCCGCACCCTGCCGGGCCGGCGCTGGTCCGACGGCCTGCACCAGGCGGTGGAGGCGAAGGAAGGCGTGCCGGTGCAGCGCGAGAACCAGACGCTGGCCAGCATCACCTTCCAGAACCTGTTCCGCATGTACAAGAAGCTGTCCGGCATGACCGGTACGGCCGATACCGAAGCCTACGAGTTCCAGAGCATCTACGGCCTGGAAGTGGTGGTGATCCCGACCAACCGCCCGACCATCCGCAAGGACTGGCCGGATCAGGTGTTCCTCAACCGCCAGGGCAAGTTCAACGCGGTGCTGGCCGACATCGAGGACTGCGCCAAGCGCGGCCAGCCGGTGCTGGTCGGCACCACCTCGATCGAGACCTCGGAGATGCTGTCCGAGCACCTGCGCAAGGCCGGCGTGAAGCACGAAGTGCTCAACGCCAAGCAGCACGAGCGCGAAGCGCAGATCGTCGCCAACGCCGGCCAGCCGGGCGCGGTGACCATCGCCACCAACATGGCCGGCCGCGGTACCGACATCGTGCTCGGCGGCTCGCTGGAAGCCGAACTGCATGCGCTGGGCGAGGAGCCGGACGAGGCCACGCGCGCGCGCCTGAAGGCGGCCTGGCAGGAGCGCCACGACGCGGTCAAGGCCGCCGGCGGCCTGCACATCATCGGCACCGAGCGCCACGAGTCGCGGCGTATCGACAACCAGCTGCGCGGCCGTTCCGGCCGCCAGGGCGACCCGGGTTCCTCGCGCTTCTACCTGTCGCTGGAAGACAACCTGATGCGCATCTTCGCCTCGGACTGGGTGCAGAAGGCGATGCGCATGATGGGCATGAAGGAAGACGACGTCATCGAGGACAAGCTGGTCAGCCGGCAGATCGAGAAGGCGCAGCGCAAGGTCGAGGCGCACAACTTCGACATCCGCAAGAACCTGCTCGACTTCGACGACGTCAACAACGACCAGCGCAAGGTGATCTACGCCCAGCGCGACGAACTGCTCGACGCCGAGTCGGTGAAGGAGAACGTCGACGGCATCCGCGACGACGTGATCTACGACATCGTCTCGCGCTTCGTGCCGCCGAACTCGGTGGACGACCAGTGGGACCTGCCGGGCCTGGAAGCCACGCTGGCCAGCGAGCTGGGCCTGTCGCTGTCGATCGGCGACCTGGTCAAGCGCCACGAGGAACTGGACGCGGACGGCATCGTCGAGAAGGTGCGCGAGGAAGTGGACCGCCATTTCCGCGAGAAGGAATCGGCGATCGGCAGCGAGACCATGCGCGCGCTGGAGAAGCACGTGATGCTGACCGTGCTCGACCAGAGCTGGAAGGAGCACCTGGCGCGCATGGACTACCTGCGCCAGGGCATCCACCTGCGCGGCTACGCGCAGAAGCAGCCCAAGCAGGAATACAAGAAGGAAGCCTTCGAGCTGTTCTCGGAGATGCTGGAGCACGCCAAGCGCGAAGTGGTGACCCTGCTGGCGCGGGTGCGCATCCGCAGCGAGGAGGAAGTGGCGGCACTGGAGGCGCAGGAGCGCCAGCAGATGGAGGCGCAACTGCGCCAGGCGCAGTTCCAGCACCAGGACGCAGGCGGCTACGGCGCCGACGAGGAAGCCGAGCAGGTGCAACGCGGCGAAGCGGGAGCGCCGACCGTGGCGCAGGTGACCCGCGAAGCGCCGAAGGTCGGCCGCAACGATCCGTGCCCCTGCGGCAGCGGCAAGAAGTACAAGCACTGCCACGGCCAGCTGAGCTGAGCCTGGCCTGGCCGCACGGTGGCGCATGCGCGCCGCCGCTGCGGGCCGGCCCCCTTCAGGGGTGAAGACGCGGCTCCGTTGCTCCCGCAGATGCGCGGGACGGCGGCCATCAGCCGCTCAGTTGCCCAGTTCGGCCAGGCGCGCCGCCAGCCTGCGTTGGATCAGCGGCGCATGATCGATCAGCCCAAGCAGGCCGTTGCGGACCGTGCGCGTCACCGGCGCGGTGGCGGTGGCCGCGCGGGTCATCGCGTCGGTCATGCGCACCACGCCGCGGGCGATGCGGCGGCGGCGGGTCGCCCAGGCGTCCAGGCCCTGGTCGTCGTGCTGGTGTAGCGCCTGCTGCAGCGCTGTCGCCAGGGCGACCGCGTCCTGGATGCCGGTGTTCATGCCCTGGCCACCGGCGGGGCTGTGCACGTGCGCCGCATCGCCGCACAGCAGGACCCGCCCCCGGCGCATCTGCGCGGCCACCCGGTGCTGCAGATGGAAGTCCGAACGCCACAGCAGTGTGTCGACGCGCGCGCGCCCACTGCGCGGTCCGCGCGCATCGAGCAAGGCCTGCACCTGCGCCAGCGTCGGCGGCCCGATTGCGTCCGTCACCGTGGCCACGATCCGGTGGCGATCGCCCGCGGTACCGTCGGGTTCCGGTAACGGCGCCACCACCATCAGGCCCTGCGGCGAGAAGAACAGGCTGACTTCGTCGCGCGGCAGCGGCCAGGCCATGCGCACATCGGCTAACACGAACGTTTCCGCGTAGTCACCGCCCTCGAACGCGATCCCGGCGCCCTGCCGCACCGCGCTGTGCGCCCCGTCGCAACCGACGATCCAGCGCGCATGCACCTGCCGCCGGCGCTGCTGCGGCAGTTCCAGGTCGGCGCTGATGCCGTCTGCTGACTCTGCGAACGAGAGCAGGCGCGCGGGCCGCCACACCGTGGCCGAGTCCGGCTCCAGGGCGTCGGCGAGGATCGCTTCGGTCGCGTTCTGCGGGCACATCAGCGCATAGCGGTGCGCCGAGGGCAGGTCGTCGAAGCCGATCTGCAGCAGCACCCGGTCGCCGTCGCGCACGCGGAAGATGGTGGTGCGTACGCCCGCCGCGAGCAGGCGCGGCACCACGCCCAGCGGTTCCAGCACCTCCAGGGTGCGCGCATGGATCACCGCCGCGCGCGAGGTGTTCAGCCCGGCCGGATGCCGGTCGACCAGCAGCGAGGCGATCCCGAGCCGGTCCAGCGCCAGGCGCAGCGCCAGTCCGCTGGGGCCGGCACCCACGATCAGGACCTCCGTCGATCGCGTGTCGCAGTTCGCGTTCATCGCATCTTCCCGGGTAAGCGTGTGTTTACATCCTGCTCCGTTTCCGGGGTGGAGTAAACTTCTGTTTACAAGGGCCGCACCTGTGCCCTGCACAGACGCATCCGTGACCCGTTCGCAGGCAACCAAGGACCGCATTCTCGAATCGGCGCGCGCGCTGTTCGCGTTGCACGGCTACGACGGCACCACGGTGCGCCAGATCGCCGCGCAGGCGCAGGCCAATGTCGCGCTGGTGATCCGCTACTACGGCAGCAAGGAGCAGTTGTTCCTGGCCGCGGTGGAGTTCGACCTGCGCCTGCCGGATCTGCGCGACCTCCCGGCCGGGGACGTGGGCGAGCGCCTGGCGGTGCATTTCTTCGCGGTCTGGGAGGACGCACCGTCGGGCCATCAGCTGGTGGCCTTGCTGCGCGCGGCGGTGAGCCACGCCGATGCGAAGGCGCGGATCACGGAGATCTTCGAGAGGCAGCTGCGCACCGCGGTACGGCGTTACCTCGGGCCGGGCGCGGCAGCGGAGACGCGCGCCGCGCTGATCGCCTCGCAGATGCTGGGCTTCGCCCTGGTGCGCTATGTGCTGGAATTTCCAGCCAGGGGCCTGACCCGGCCGCGCGCAGTGCGGGTGTTGGGAGAGACGCTGCAGCGCTATCTGACGCAGCCTCTGTAAGGGCTGGGCGCGTTTGCCAAGCCCGGCCGTACGATGGTGGTCGCGCGCGGGTGGCCGGATGGCGTGGGCATGGACAGAGCGTCGCGCGCGCGCTCTTGCTGGCGTATGCGCCGTCGCGACGTGGCATGCTCGGTCATGGATCGCTCGAACACCTTGGAGAAATCACCTTGGATGCCTCTCCCAGCCGGGAACTGAAGGTCTTCGTGCCGGCGCAGGATTTCGCGCTGTCGGCGCAGTTCTATGCGGAGGTAGGCTTCGCGCCCGAGCCGCTCGGCGACGGCCTGATCTGCTTCCGCCATGGCGACCGTTGCGCGTTCCTGCTGCAGGATTTCTACCACGCGGGCCTGGCGCACAACCTCGTGCTGCACCTGTGGGTGGAGGACGCCGATGCGTGGTGGCGGCGGCTGCAGGCGGCCGACGTGGCTGGCCGCTACGGCGCGCGCCTGGGCGAGCCCGAGGACCGGCCCTGGGGCATGCGCGATTTCACCTTGCACGATCCCGGCGGCGTGCTGTGGCGGATCGGCCACGGCCTGGATGCCTGAGCGGTGCGCGCTGGATGTCCGCAGCCTGGCGGGCCAGTCTGCGCATGATCTTGCCTTGGCGTGGCAGCCCGGCCCGCAGCGCACGCCGACGCGCAGCGCTGGGTTTCCGGATTGCATTGGCGCCGCTTACATGCCGATCGCCGCCGATGTGAACCCGGTTGATTGCGTTGGCGCTGCCTGAAACGGCAAGCTTGCGCCATGTCCGAACCGCTCAGATCCATTCATGTCGTCGCCGGCGTCATCACCGATGCGCGCGGCCGTATCCTGCTGACCCGCCGTACCGAGGGTCGCGACCTGGCCGGCCTGTGGGAATTCCCCGGCGGCAAGCGCGAGCCCGGCGAGACCTCGGAGCAGGCGCTGGTGCGCGAACTGCAGGAGGAACTGGGCATCGATGCGGTGGTCGGCGAGTGGCTGATGGAAGTGCCGCAGCGCTATCCGGACAAGCGCCTGCGCCTGGAAGTGCGCCAGGTATCGGCGTGGAAGGGCACGCCGCGCGGCCGCGAAGGCCAGGCGCTGACCTGGGTGAGCGCCGACAAGCTGGGCCGCTACGCGATGCCCCCGGCCGACCAGCCGGTGGTGGCGATGCTGCGCCAGCCCGCCTGCTACCTGGTGACGCCGGAGCCTGCTGAGCCGGGTCCCTGGTTGGCGGCGCTGCAGCGCGCGCTGGACGCTGGCGTGCGCCGCGTGCAGTTGCGCGCGCGTGGCGTGCCGGCCGAGCAGTGGCTGCCGCTGGCGCGGGCCGCGGCAGCGCTGTGCACGACGCGTGGCGCGCAGGTGCTGGTCAACCGCGACGTGGCGCTGGCGCAGGATCTGGGCGTAGGCGTGCATCTGGGCGCGGAGCAGCTGCCGCAGTGGCAGGCGCGTCCGCTGCCGGCCGGACAGCCCGTGGCGGCGTCCTGCCACACGCTCGAAGAGTTGCAGATGGCGCAGCACCTCGGTTGCGATTTCGCGGTGGTCGGGCCGCTGGCGGCCACCGCCAGCCATCCTGGCGCCGCCCCGCTGGGCTGGGAGGCGTTCGAACACCTGCGCGAGCAGGTCGCCCTGCCGATCTACCCGATCGGCGGCCTGCTGCCGAGCCAGGTGGCCGAAGCGCGCCGCCACGGCGGCCAGGGCATCGCCGCGATCCGCGGCCTGTGGCCGCTGGCGGCCGATGTGGCGTGAGTGCGGCGACAGCAACCGCTTCCCGTAGGAGCGGCTTCAGCCGCGACCGTGCAGCCACCGAGACGGCCCGATCGCGGCTGAAGCCGCTCCTACAGATGATGCGGTGCGCACACAGGGAGCCGCTGTCGCGATTCCCCAATCCCTATTCCCCATTCCCGGTTTCTCAAAAACTGATCCAGAAGCAGTCGTACTGCCGGCGCAGGTCCAGCACGGTGGAGGCCGGGGTGATGCTGCCGGCAAGGGTCTGCTGCAGGCGCAGGCCGGTCGGATGCGGGCGCGATGGCGCCTCGCCACCGTCGGCATCCCTCGCGGCCGACGTGGCCGTTGCCGCGGATGCGGCTGTCGACGACGTGACAGCTGCAGCGTCGGTGGTCGCGCTGCTGTCCGGCAGCACCGGCACGATCGCGACCAGGGGGCGGCGCACGATCGCCTCCAGCCGGTCGAAGATACGTTGCGCGCCGTCGTCGGAAACGCCGTTCCACCAGTACAGCGCCGATAGCCGATTGACGTCGCGGGCATCCACGGCGCTGCGGATCTGCTGGACCAGCACACTGAGCCGGCGCACGCACTGCGGCGGCGCCAGGCCACGGGCGTTGCTGGCGACGTTGCCGGGCGCGGCCGGTGGCGGCAAGCGGTCGATCGCGCCGACGTCCTCGCAGCGGCGATCGCTGAACACGGTGGTGCCGTCGGGGCCGGTGCAACGGTTCACCCGCTGCGCCATCGCCGGCGTGGCGAAGACGCACAGGCACAACAGCAGCAGGATCGGCGGAAGGGCGCGCATCGCCGCAGGGTAGCCGCAGCCGGCGTGACCGCGGAGCGAATGCCTTACGAGCGCTGGGATTCGGGATTGGGGATTGGGGATTCGCCAAAGCGAGGCCGCGCGCCGCTGTTACCAATCTCCAATCCCGAATCCCCAATCCCAGCGTTCGGCCAGCGGCCGCGACACTCAGCCGACGGCTGAGGGCAGACGTGCCAGGACGCTGGTGGTCGGCTTGGCCAGGTTGAGCGTATAGAAATGCAGCGCCGGCGCGCCGCCGTCGATCAGGCGCTGGCACAGCGCGGCGACCACGTCGGCGCCGAACTCGCGGATGGCTTCGGCATCGTCGCCGTAGGCCTGCATGCGCTTGCCGATCCAGCGCGGGATTTCCGCGCCGCACTGCTCGGAAAAACGTCGCAGCTGGCTGAAGTTGGAGATCGGCATGATGCCCGGCACGATCGGGATCTGTACGCCGAGCTTGCGCACCGCGTCGACGAAGTGGAAGTAGGCGTCGGCGTTGTAGAAATACTGGGTGATGGCGGAATCGGCGCCGGCGTCGACCTTGGCCTTGAAGTGGCGCAGGTCGCTGAGCGCGTCGTGGGCCTGCGGGTGCGTTTCCGGATAGGCGCCCACTTCCAGGTGGAAGGCGTCGCCGTGCTCGGCGCGGATGAAGGCGATCAGGTCGGCGGCATAGCGCAGGTCGCCGGGGTGGCCCATGCCGGAGGGCAGGTCGCCGCGCAGCGCGACCAGGCGCCGGCAGCCGATGGCACGGTACAGCTTGAGCAGTTCGCGGATCTCCTCGCGGCTGCCGCCCACGCAGGACAGGTGCGGTGCGGCCTCGAAGCGGTGATGCTGCTTGAGGTGGCGCACGGTCTCGGAGGTGTAGCTGAGGGTCGAGCCGCCAGCGCCGAAGGTGCAGGACACGTACTCCGGCGCGTAGGCCTTCAGCCGCGCGGCGGTGCGGTCGAGCTGCGCGCGCTGTTCGTCGGTCTTGGGCGGATAGAACTCGAAGCTGATGGCGGTCATGGGCGCAACGCAGCGGGCGGTGCGATCAGTATATCTCTTCATCCGGATGGATGTGCAAGAAAAGACCGGGCCGCCGGAACGGAACGGCCGGCGCCGCGCCGGAGCCGCGGGACCACGCGGGCCAGGTCGTTACGACGCCGACGCGCCCACATGGGCGCGCCGGCTGGATGCGGACGCTCAGCGCTTCCACATCCGCGCCTGCCGCGGCGGCAGGCTGAAGGTGTAGCTGCCGCTGGAAATGCGCACCACGCTGCCCGAGCCCAGCGCATCGGTGTAGTCGACGTTCCAGCGCAGCACGCTGCCGTTCATCGGCACGGCGGCGGTGACGGTGGTGCCGCACTTGTTGATGCCGACGATGCCCAGGTCGCCGCGGCGGAACAGCAGGTAGCAGTCGCCGTGCGCCAGCACCTGCATGTCGCGGCCCTGCGCGGCGTTGTGGAAACCGACCATGCGCTTGAGGTCGTCGCGCTGGTAGGCGTTGACCCAGCGGTTGTCGCCGCTCTCGTTGTTGTCCGAGTACACCATCGGCACGCCGCCGTCGCGGCCGAGCAGGTAGGCGTAGGCCAGGGTTTCGTCGACCGGGTCCATGATCGCGTAGCGGAAGCCGGCGTTGTTGGGGATGTCGTGGGTGATGGCGAAGGTCACTGCGCGCGCGCCGGGCAGCGCCTGGCCGTAGGCGCCCGGATCCACCAGCACATCCATGCTGCCGCCGTAGGCGAAAGCGTTGCGCACCGAGTTGAACAGCGGGAAGTCGTAGGCCGCGTGCGGCGTGGCCTGCAGGTACGGCGCCAGGAACTGGTCGTAGTCGGAATTGCCGCTGCCGCCGCCGGTGATCACCTCGCCGAACACCATCACCCCGGAGCGCACCTGCGCATCGAGCACCTTGTTCAGATGGTCGAAGGTCATGTGCTTGGCGGCATCGATGCGGAAACCGGTGACGCCCAGCGCCTTCAGCGCCAACAGGTAGTTGCGCTGCTGCTGCACCACCCAGTCGTTGCCGACCAGATCCGGCAGGCCGGGATCGTTGCCGCCGCCGCAGATGCGGTAGGTGCGCACCTGGTAAGGGTCGTTGTAGTTGGTGATGCACTGCGCCGGGCCGAAATCGCTGGCGCTGAGGAAATTCTGCGAGAGGTCGCCGAACAACCGCAGCGCGGCATAGCGCTGCGGATTGGCGGCGTACTGGCCCAGCACCGCGCTGCCCGGGTAGTTCAGGTCCGAGCGCGTGGCCGCTTCGTTGGCCATGTGGTTGAGCACCACGTCGGCATAGGTCTCCACGCCCACGGCCTTCAGCGCCTGCACCATGCTGGCGAAGGCGTCGGTGTCGCCGAGCGGGTTGTCGATCAGGCGCATGTCCTGCGGCTGGTAGCGCGCCCACCAGGCGTCGCCCTGCGAGCGGTAGGCCGGCGCCACCAGCACCTTGCGGTAGCCGGCGGCGGCGATCTGCGCGGCACGCGCTTCGACGGTGGCGTAGGGCCAATTGAACGCATGCAGGATGACGTCGGCCTGGGCGCTGGCGGTGGCCAGGAGCAGCAGCAGGCCGACCAGCAGGCTGCGCCAGCGGTGCAGGCGCAGCAGACGATTTGCAGCGGATGGGACGCGCATCGTTCGATCTCCTCGTTGCGTGGGCGCAGGCGGGGCGCCTGCAGGACAGGGGCATGACCTCGCCGCGGGGCTGGCGTGCGGCGGGAGGATGCTAAGCGCGCATCGCGGCGCAACATGCGCGCGCTACATACGTATTCATGGCGACAGCGCGCGAAAGCGGGATCGGCATCCGCTTCCGCAAGGAGGTACCGCTAGCGCGGTGTTCGTGGCACATAGCGCATCGCGGCCCCTGCGCTTTGCTACAGTCGCCGCCCTCACCTGTCGACGCGGAGCCGCATCATGACCAGCGCAGCCTTCTATCCGATCGGAACCCCCGGCGTGCCCTGGGGCACTGCCGAGAAGGCGGTGTGGCTGGCCGGGCAGCCGCGCCGGCGCAGCTACCAGGACGAGGTGGTCACGGCCATCGAGCGCCTGCGCGGGCCGTGGGAACTGGTCGAGTACGGCGAACTGGCGTACGCGCAGGAGCGCTATCCGTTGCTGGCGCTGCGCAGCCGCGATTGGAACGAGGCGCTGCCGTGCATGCTGGTCACCGGTGGCGTGCACGGCTACGAGACCAGCGGCGTGCACGGTGCGCTGCAGTTCGCGCAGCAGCATGCCGAGGACTACGCCGGCCGCGCCAACGTGCTGCTGGCGCCGTGCGTGAGCCCCTGGGCGTACGAGCGCATCCACCGCTGGAACGCCGATGCGGTCGATCCCAACCGTTCGTTCCGCGCCGACAGCCCGGCGCAGGAATCGGCGGCGCTGCTGCGTCTGGTCGCGCCGTTGCGCGAGCACATTCGCATGCATATCGATCTGCATGAGACCACCGACAGCGACGAGTCCGAGTTCCGCCCGGCGCTGGCCGCGCGCGACGGCGTCGACTATGCGCCGGGCGGCATCCCCGATGGCTTCTACTTGGTCGGCGACAGCGAGAACCCGCAGCCGGCGTTCCAGCAGGCGGTGCTGGCCGCGGTGGCGCAGGTCACCCATATCGCGCCGGCCGACGCCGCCGGCGAACTGATCGGCACGCCGCTGGCGGCGCCGGGAGTCATCAACTATCCGGTGAAACGGCTGGGCCTGTGTGCGGGCATCACCGATGCGCGCTACACCACCACCACCGAGGTCTACCCGGACAGCGCCAGCGCCACGCCGGAGCAGTGCAACGCCGCGCAGGTGGCGGCGGTGCGCGCGGCGATCGACTACGCGTTGGCGCATCCGTAGTCGCAGGCATGGTGTGCAGTATCCGTAGGAGCGGCTGCAGCGATGGGTTACCGGTAAGGCATCGCGGCTGAAGCCGCTCCTACATGGGCGTGCGACCACGCGGAGGCGCTGGCCGCGGTGGGCACCGACCCTGCCGCGCGCTACGCTTGTCCGCCCCCATTCGCCATGCATGCCATGTCCATCGTCCTCACGCCGTTCGCCCGCACCCGCCTGTTCCCGCGCGACGGACGTCGCAATGCGATCCAGGACTGCACGCCGGAGCAGTTCGAGCAGCATCTCAATGCCAACGCGCCGCTGCAGGTGCTCGACGGCTATGCGCCGTTCTGCAAATTGCACGTGCACCGCAACTGGACCTCGACACGCTGCCTGACGGTGCCGATCACCGATGCCAACCGGCGCCTGCTGCGTTCCGGCTATGAGGCGCGCAGCCGCGAAGAACTCCCTGTGCTGGTGCGCTGGTTCGAAGGCGTCGAGCCGCCGGTGGCCGCCTACCTGCTGCCGATCCTCTACAGCCGCGAACAGCTCGCCCACGAGGGCGCGCCGATCGACGCCGACTGGGGCGTGGTGGGTTGCCTGTACACCGCCGAGCCGCAGGAGATCCCGATGGCGCCGATCACCATGCTGCGCAATGCGCTGGGCGTGGAGGAGGGCGGCTCCGGCGTGCCGCTGGATCGCGATGCCTACCGGCGCAGCGTGGCGTTCTGGGAGCACAACGCCAACTGGCGGCCGTAAGCGCTGCCCGTACGCGGTCTGCGTGCGGTGACCTGGCCGAGCACGTAGCGCGTTGCGTGCGATGGCGATGCATGCGCCCACGTCACCGTGCATGGGCGTGATCGCACCGGAGTCGGTCGCGCATCTGCACATCGGTTTTCCCGCATTTCTGCAAGCCGCCGCTGCCGGCACGCTTTGCTGCATCCGTGCACGCAGTTGTTCACTGGCGCACAAATGCGGCAGGAAACTGCGCGCTGCCGCGCGTTTTCACCGCGAACCCATGTCCGTTCATCGGTATCACGCGGGATACCCATCAAGTTTGTCGATGGCGGGACGATAGCCAGGGGTGGGCCGCCATGCAGCAGCGCCAGGACGCAAGGTCCGGCGGCGCGTCGCGACCCGATGGGGAATGCGTCTCGGGCAGGTCATCGGCAACGGACGCGGCGCGCTCGCGCCGCGCCGCAGCGGCCTGCCGCATGACGCGTTCCCCACGACCGCATTCCCTCCCCCTATCAAGGAAGTCGTCATGTCCACTCCGTCGCCGCACCGCCGTCGCGGCAGCGTCGCCAAACGTCTGATGCTGGGCACCGGCCTGCTCGCGCTGGCCTGCTTCGGCCTGACCGCGATGATCATCTACTGGCGCAGCAGCGATGCATTGCTGTCGACCTCGCGCACCAGCATCGAGAACCTGGCGCAACTGGAAGCGCAACGCGTGTCGCGCGAGATCGGCGTGGCCTTCGACGCCAGCGAGGCGCTGGCCAACAGCTTCCGCGTGCAGCATGGCGCCGGCGGTCTGTCGCGTGCCACCGCCACTGCGGTGCTGCGCAGCCAGCTCGATGCGCATCCGCAGTGGCTGGGCACCAGCACCATGTGGGAGCCGGACGCGTTCGACGGCAACGACAAGGGCTTCGTCGGTGCCGAGGGCCACGACGCCACCGGCCGCTACATGACCTGGTGGTCGCGGCAGAACGGCCAGCTGGTGCGCGAGGCGCTGCGCGACTACGAGAAGCCGGGCGACGGCGACTGGTACCTGCTGGCGCGCAACACGCACAAGCCGGTGGTGATCGAGCCCTACTACTACCCGGTGGCCGGCAAGGACACGCTGATGACCACGCTGGCCACGCCGATCCTGGAGAACGGCCGCTTCCTGGGCGTGGTCACCGTCGACTTCACTCTCGATACCCTGCAGCAGCGCATCGCCGCGCTGCGGCCGATGGGCGAGGGCCATGCCAGCCTGCTGTCGCCGTTGGGCATGGTGATGGCCAGCCGCGATCCGCAGCAGGTCGGCAAGACCCGTAACGACGCCTGGTCCAGGGACATGCTCGCGCGGGTGGCCAAGGGCCAGGTGGTGTTCGACCATCGCCGTGCCGACGGCGAGGATGCGTTGAACGTGTTCGTGCCGCTGAAGATCGGCGATGCGCCGCAGGCGTTCGCACTGGGCATCTCGGTGCCGTACGCGCTGGTGATGGCCAAGGCGCGCGCGTTGCTGTGGACGATCGCCGCGGTCGGCCTGCTCTCGGCGCTGTTGCTGAGCGGCGCGCTGTACCTGCTGCTGCGCCGGCAGGTGCTCGACCCGCTGGCCGAGGCGGTGCGGGTGTCCTCGGCGGTCGCCGCCGGACGCCTGGACAGCCAGGTCCGGCATCGTCGCGACGACGAACTGGGCCAGTTGCTGGACGCGATGGGCAGCATGCAGACGCAGCTGCAGGCGGTGATGCAGGCGCAGGCGGAGATGGCGCAGCGCCATGACGCGGGCGAGATGAGCTACCGGATGGACGCTGCGCGTTTCCCCGGTGAGTACGGGCGCATGGTCCACGGCACCAACGCGCTGGTCGCCGCGCACGTGGACGTGCAGCGGCGCCTGGTCGAGGTGATGTCGCAGTACGCGATCGGCAACATGCAGGTGGACATGGAAGCGCTGCCCGGCGAGAAGGCGGCGATCACCGAGGCGATGCGCACCACCAAGCGCAGCCTGCAGGCGATCAACCAGGCCATCACCGAACTGGCGCAGGCCGCGGCCTCGGGCGATTTCTCCCGGCGCGGCGACGCCGAGCGCTTCCAGTACGACTTCCGCGGCATGGTGGTCGGGTTGAACCGGCTGATGGAGCTGACCGAGGGCAACCTCTCGGCCTTGTCGGCGCTGCTGCGTGCCGTGGCCCAGGGCGACCTCACTGCGCGCATGCACGGCGAATTCCATGGCGTGTTCGCGCAGATGCGCGACGACGCCAATGCCACCGTGGAGCAGTTGACCGGCATCGTCGGCCGCATCCAGCACGCCACCACCGCGATCAACACCGCCGCCAGCGAGATCGCTGCCGGCAACGACGACCTGTCGCGGCGTACCGAGCAGCAGGCGGCCAACCTGGAAGAGACCGCCGCGTCGATGGAGGAGCTGACCTCCACGGTGAAGCAGAACGCCGCGCATGCGCACCAGGCCAATCGCCTGGCGCAGGACACGGCCGGCGTGGCCTCGCGCGGCGGTGCGGTGGTCGAGCAGGTTGTGGAGACCATGACCGGCATCGCCGAAGCGTCGAAGAAGATGGCCGAGATCATCGGCGTCATCGACGGCATCGCCTTTCAGACCAACATCCTGGCGCTCAATGCCGCGGTGGAGGCGGCGCGTGCCGGCGAGCAGGGCCGCGGTTTCGCGGTGGTGGCGAGCGAAGTGCGCGCGCTGGCACAGCGCTCGGCGACCGCGGCACACGAGATCAAGGGCCTGATCGACGCCTCGGTCGGCAAGATCGATGATGGCACCGCGCTGGTCAACGGCGCCGGCGACACCATGCGCGAGGTGGTGGCCAGCGTGCGCCAGGTCACCGACATCATGAGCGAGATCGCCGCCGCCTCGCAGGAACAGAGCGCCGGCATCGAACAGGTGGGCAAGACCATCGTGCAGATGGACGAGGTGACCCAGCAGAACGCCGCGCTGGTCGAGGAAGCCACCGCGGCGGCGCGGGCGATGGAGGATCAGGCCGGGGAACTGCAGCGCGCGGTGGCCCTGTTCAAGCTCGCCGCGCCTGCATCGAGCCGCCTGGCCGCACCGGTCCGCACGCGGCTGGAGCGGGTCTCGTGAGGGCCGTGCGCACGATGGTGCTGCTGCTGGCGCTGGGCGTCGCCGCACCGACCTGGGCCGGCACCGCCAGCGCCAACCTGGCCGCGACCTCGAACTACGTCTCGCGCGGATTCGAGCAGAGCTGGGGCCGGCCGGTGCCGCAGGGCGGGCTGGACGTGGCCGCGGACAGCGGCTGGTATGCCGGCACCTGGGCGTCCGGGGTGAGCCCGTACTTCATCGAAGGCGGGCACGTGGAGTGGGACGTGTACGCCGGCTACGCGGCCAGCCGCGGCGACTGGGGCTGGCGTGCCGGCGTCTACCACTATGCCTATCCCGGCGCACGCATGAGCGCCAGCGGCACGCGCTACGACTACGGTGAGGCCATCGTCGCCGGGCATTGGCGCACGTTGGAACTGTCCTACGCCAGCACCTGGACGCGCGACTACTTCGGCTACAACAGCGCCGCGCTGGGTGTCGGCCAGGGCCGGCACTCGCGCGGCTCCGGCTATCTGGCAGTGGACGCCACGCTGCCGCTGGCATCGGACTGGCAGGCCAGCGTGCACGCGGGCCACCAGCACGTGCGCAACTTCGCCGACTACGGCTGGACCGATGCGCGTCTCGGTGTGAGCCGCACCTGGCGCGGCACCGAATTCGCCCTGGGCTACGCACGGGCCTGGAACAGCGCCGGCGTCTATCGTCGCTATACCACCGGCGTGGCGGACGGCGAGGGCCGGGTGCATGTCTCCAATCCGATCGATGGCGCCTGGTCGTTCACCATCAAGCGCAGTTTTTCGCTGTAGCCGGACGCGCGCTCAGCCGTCGGCGGGCGGCGCGAACGCCTCCACGGCGAGCCGGTCCAGGTAGTCGCGCAAGCGCTGTTCGCGTTGTGCCGGGTCGCTGGGCAGCGGACGCGCTGGCGTGCCGCCGCTGCGCGCATGCACGCGGGGATACGGCTGCGTGGGCACCGTCACGCCCAGGAAGGCGCACAGCGGTTCCCAGCCCGTCTGCGCGTCGGTGTCGAGCACCAGCAGGCGGTGCGCCGGCACGCCGGCGATGACCGCCTGGTTCCAGCGCTGGAAATAGTCGGTCATGAAGCCGCGATCGTCGATGCGCGTGGCGAACTCGCGGCGCAGGAACTGGCTCAGGCGCTGGCCGTCGGGGCCGAACAGCGCCGGCACGCGGCCGTCGCTGGCGAAGATGGTGTTGTTTACAGAATCGAACCAGGCATCGGCATCGCGCACGGTCAGGATCACCTTGGCCTGCGGATAGCGTGCGACCAGTTCGCGCCAGAAGCAGCAGCCTGGATAATCGACGGTGGCGGTATAGCCGGCGAACAGCGTGTCCCAGTCCGCCTGTCCGTCGAGCGCCGTATCCCACAGCGGCAAGGCCTGGCGCAGGTTCGCGGCCAGTTCCATGGCGTGGTAGCAACGGCCCAGGCCCAGATGCTCCAGCGCCAGCTTCAGCGACAGGGTGCCGGTGCGGCCGAGGCCGGCGCCGATGATGCGCAGGCTCATGGCGTCTGCCTTGTACCGTGGGCCAGCCACTGCGCGGCCGCGCCGCCCAGCTCGGCCTGCGCGCGCGCGTCATAGTCCGCGGCAACGCTCGCCGGCAACAGCGTGCGCCAGCGGCCACTGCGCCCCTGGTTGAAGAAAGCCTTGCCGCCTTCGCGCCACAGCCCGGCGCCCTGCGGCACGTAGCGCGCGGCGTGCTGGCGCATGTAGTCGAACTGGCAGTGCGCCAGGATCGTGTCCCAGGTGGCGTCGCGTACCGGGATCTCGAGAAATGCGGCGATGCGCCGCACCTGCGCAGGCAGATCCACCAGCAGATCGGCGTAGTGCACCAGCAGCACGTTCGGCTGCGCGCGCTGCTGCCACCAACTGCGCACGCCCTCCCAGAACGGCCAGAACGGTGCGCCGTCGTGGGACAGCCAGTGCGCCACGTAGGCGTCCACTGGCAGGCTCGGCGGCGGCACCACGCGCAGCTTGCCCGGTTCGGCCGCGCCGGCATCCAGCCGCGCCTGCGCATCCTGGCTGACCGCACACTGGTGGTCGTACAGGCTCAGCGCGATGTCGCGGCCATCGCGGCCGATGTACAGATACTTGGCGCGGTCGCTGATCACCAGCGCATCGGCCGGCAGATGGGTCTTGATGAAACGCCGGTGGCTCTGCGCCTGCAGCAGCGCAAGCTTGCTGGCGCGGTCCGGGTACACGCCGTCCAGCCACGGCGAGATCGCCGACACGTCAACGTCGGCCGCACCCTCGAACAGCAGTTGCGCCACGATCTGCTGCAGCCAGGTGGTGCCGGCCTTGGCGTAGCTGGCGATGACGATGTCGCCGTCGCGGAAGGAAAACGCGTTCCAGGCAGCCGAATCGAAGAAGCGGTTGGGATATTCCCGAGTCTTGGCGAAGGCGGCGAGGTCAGCCATGCGGGGCGTCCGGGGCAGGAGGGTGGGGCGGCGTCGTGTCATGCGACCGACGGCCAGGGGTGGCGGTGCGTGGCCGCAGCGCGATGCGGACGTCGAGTGGGCGCAGTACCAGCGCCGGGAACGGCCGCGGCTGCGCATCTGCCGCCAGGTGCAGCGTGCGCTCGCGCAGCAGGCCGGCCACGACCATGGTCATCTGCACCAGCGCGAGTTGGGTGCCGATGCAGCTGCGCGGGCCGCCGCCGAACGGAAAGTAGGTGTAGCGCGCTGGCGTGTGCGCGACATCCAGCCAGCGCGTCGGCAGGAAGCGCTCCGGCGCGACGAAATGGCGTGGATCGCGCTGCACCACCCACTGGCTGACGATCACCTGCGTGCCGCGCGGCACCGCGAATCCCTCCAGCGCGGTGTCGCGTTGCGCGATGCGCGCTGTCATCCAGGCCGGCGGATACAGGCGCATGGCTTCCTTCACACAGGCGCGGGTCAGTGGCAGGTGTTCGACAAGAGTGTCGTCGCCTGCCGTGGCGGATGCGTTGCCGATGTCGGGCAACGCGTCGGCTTCCTCCGTCACCGCTTGCGCGATCGACGGATGCTGCGCCAGCAGCAGCAACGTCCAGGTCAGGCCAGCCGCCATCGGCTCCAGCGCCGACATCAGCATCGCCGCCGTCTCATCGCGGCACCAGTCGCCCTGGCCCTGTGGATCGTCGCGCCGCAGCAGGTCCAGCACCGAGGCGTTCGCGCCTGGTGGACGTGGCGATGCCAGGATCTGCGTCAGTGCGCTGTCCAGTGCGCTACGTGCGGCACGTAGACGGCGCTTGCCGGCGCTCGGCCACCAGGCCGGCGTCGCGGACGGCGTACGCGTCTGCTGCAGGATCGCATCGACCATCGGCAGCATCCCCAGCAGCGCGGGCGCGTGCGCCGCATCGCCGAGCAGGAAGCCGGCGCCCAGCTCCGCACAGAGCACTGTCATCCTCAGGCGCAGGTCCTGCGCATGCGCGTTGTCGTCGCCCGATTGCAGCAGCGCCTGCGTGGCGGCGAGTGCCTGTCCGGCGTAGTCGCGGACCAGTCCGGCGCGGAATGCGGGCTGCAATGCCTGGCGCTTGTGTCGCCAGGCCTCGCCCTCGCTGTTCATCACCGAGGCCGGGAACGCAGCACGCCGCGCGCGCGGGTCCGGATCGGATTTGGCGTAGAGGCTGCCGTCGTCGCCCAGCACGGTCGCGATGGCTGCCGGCGACGCCAGCAGGTAGGTGCGCTCGGCGATTCGCACCACGTCGCCATGTTCGCGTGCGCAGCGTTGAAGGAAGTCGAGGGGATCGTGCGCGAAGGCCTGCCGGTTGCCGAACGCCCAATGCCCATGCGGACCGGGTGGACATTGTTGCGTCTGTGTCACGCACTCACCTGCACGAAGAAGCATGGCAGCACGGTGCACCGCGATGCGGAAGGCGACATTGGACCGATGGCGAACGCATGCGTGGCCGTGCAATGCGCCGAGTGCCGAAGAGAGAGAGGGGACGGATCGCCCCCTCTCACACGCGAATGCCACGCAACGGTGGCGGGAAGATCAGTAGGTGTAGATGTAGCCGAGCCTGTTGCCACCGAGGCTCTGTACCCAACGCGACAGCGAATCAAAAAGGCGCTTCATGGCGATACTCCTGATTGAACGGGGGACTCTGTTGCGATCGTCGCGCCTGTCGCCTGCGGCAGGCGCGCAGAAAGCTTCCTCGCTCGACTACGGCGACGCAAGCAAAAGACTGAAGCGCCGCCAACTGCAACATCTTTGTCATCTTTCGTCGAGCACCTTGCGTCGCAAGCGATCGGATCGCGTCGCCGCGTTTGCCGCCGGCGTCGCCGCCGTGCGTGCGCCATTGCGTCGCGATCGCTGCGTGCTATCGTCGCGCCACTTCGGCAACGAGTGGCTGCGGATGCCCGTGACCCACGAGTACGATCGCCTGGCCGCCATCTATGATCGCGTCTACGATCGCTGGCCTGCCGCCGCTACGCAGCAGTGCGTCGACGTGCTGGCTGAACTGGCCACGGGCCGCGCGGCGCTGGAACTGGGCATCGGAACCGGCCGCATCGGCTTGCCGCTCGCGCACCGCGATGTGCCGGTCACCGGTATCGACAATTCCCCGGCGATGCTCGAGGTCTTGCGTGCCAAACCCGGCAGCGACCGCCTGCAGTTGGTCTGCGCCGATTTCGCCGACATGCCGGTGTCCGGGCCGTTCGGCCTGATCTATGCGGTGGGTGCGTTCGGCTATCTGCTGACGCAGGCCGAGCAGCTGCGGTGCGTGGTCAATGCGGCGCGCTGCCTGGCGCCCGACGGGCACTTGCTGATCCAGAGTGCGGTGCCGGGCGCAGAGGTGTTCGAAAGCGGTGGCAAGGTCAGCCAGGTGCTGGACGTGCCGGACACCGACGGCGATGGCGCGGCAGTGATGCTGGTGTGCTCGCAGCCGGATCCGCTGCAGCAGCGCATCGACCAACGCGTGGTGGTGCTGGGCGAATCCGGCACGCGCATCTTCAGCGAGCACCGCCGCTACGTGTGGCCATCGGAACTGGACCTGATGGCGCAGATCGCCGGCCTGCGCCTGGAAGTGCGCTGGAGCGACTGGGCACGCACGCCGTACCACGCGCGCAGCCGCATCCAGATTTCGGTGTACGTGCCGGCCAGTGCGTGCATGGCCTGAAAAGATTCGTGCCATGTGCTTGTTTTGGTCGACGCCAGCGGAAATGGCCAAGCCCGCGTGCTTGACTTCGATCGTCACAATTTTGCGACTGCGGCCACTCGGCACCTAATCCGCCGACAGCGAGACGTTGCGTTGGTCGCTGTCGAGGGCGCGGTTAGGATGAATCAGTTCGCAGTGGGCTGAAGGCGATCCACGATGCTTCTGCCGGTGTTCGTCGATGCGGTGGTGCGGAGGTCGACTCGGTTTCATCCGCCGCGCGCATAGCCCGCCTCCCGCTGTGCGCGGATGGCCATCACGATCACCGTATCGGTCACATCCACATAGCGATACAACGCCAGGTACCCATGCGAACCGCGGCCCATCACCAGTTCGCGGTTGTCTCCATGGACTGGCCTGCCGATCAAGGGATTGCCTGCCAGCACGTCGAACGCGCTGACGATCTCCTCGGTCCTCGCCTCGGCGTGCTCGCTCTCGTGGTCGCGCAAATACGCGGCGATCCGCTCCAGATCCTCGATCACGCCGGGAGCGATGCGGACTCGCGTCATCAGTCTTCCAGCTTGCGCGCCACCGGCCGCTTTGCGGGCTTTCCTGCGGCCAGAGTCTTGAAATAGGTACGCGCTTCGTCCCAGGGAATGGTCTCACCCGTTTCTAGGAACTCGGCCCAGCGCTGATCGGCTTGTGCATGGAAGTCGACGCGCCGCTCGGCCAACTCGGCCTTCTCGGCAATGGCTTCCAGGATGAAGTTGTGCGACGTGGTGCCGGCCGCTTCCGCGGCCTTGGCGACGCGGGCCTTGAGCGCATCCGGCAGGCGGATGGTGGTGGTGCTCATGGGGGAGCTCCAGGCGATTGGTGTGGAATCAATGTAGCACAGGTGTGGTACAGGTGGCCTGGCTGGACAGGCGCGTCGGCCGACTGGCCGGAAAAGGCCGCTTGCAGCAGGGACTGCGCAAGGTGACGATGTCTGCGGCTTTCACTCCGTACGAATTTCCAGCCCCCTGTCTCCAGACGCTCGCAGCGCCGATCGCACAAAAAACGGGCGCCTCGCGGCGCCCGTTCCTGTCTGCCTGGCGATATCCTGCCGATGGCTCAGTAGCGGTAGTGCTCCGGCTTGAACGGGCCGTCGACCGGCACGCCGAGGTAGGCGGCCTGCGCGTCGGTCAGCTTGGTCAGCTTCACGCCGATCTTCTCCAGGTGCAGGCGCGCCACTTCCTCGTCCAGCTTCTTCGGCAGGCGGTACACCTGCTTCTCGTAGCTGTCCTTGTTCTGCCACAGGTCGATCTGCGCCAGGGTCTGGTTGGCGAAGCTGTTGGACATCACGAAGCTGGGGTGGCCGGTGGCGCAGCCCAGGTTGACCAGGCGGCCTTCGGCCAGCAGGAAGATCGCATTGCCGTTGGGCAGCACGAACTTGTCCACCTGCGGCTTGATGTTGATCTTCTGCACGCCCGGCAGCTTGTACAGCGCCTCGACCTGGATCTCGTTGTCGAAGTGGCCGATGTTGCAGACGATGGCCTGGTCCTTCATCTGCGTCAGGTGCTCGATGCGGATGATGTCCTTGTTGCCGGTGGTGGTGACGTAGATGTCGGCTTGGCCAAGGGTGTCCTCGACGGTGTTGACCTCGAAGCCTTCCATCGCCGCCTGCAGCGCGCAGATCGGGTCGATCTCGGTGACGATGACGCGGGCGCCGTAGGCGCGCAGGCTGTGCGCCGAGCCCTTGCCGACGTCGCCGTAGCCGCACACCACCGCGACCTTGCCGGCCAGCATCACGTCCATCGCGCGCTTGAGGCCGTCGGCCAGCGACTCGCGGCAGCCGTAGAGGTTGTCGAACTTGCTCTTGGTCACCGAGTCGTTGACGTTGATCGCCGGGATCAGCAGGGTGCCGGCTTCGGCCAACTGGTACAGGCGGTGCACGCCGGTGGTGGTCTCTTCGGAGACGCCCTTCCAGTCCTTGACCACGCGGGTCCAGTAGCCCGGGCGCTCCACCGCCACGCGCTTGAGCAGGTTCTTGATCACCTGCTCCTCGTGCGAGGACGCCGGCTCGTCCACCCACTTGGAGCCGTTCTCCAGCTCGTAGCCCTTGTGGATCAGCAGGGTCACGTCGCCGCCGTCGTCCACCACCAGCTCCGGGCCGGTCTGGGTGCCGTCGGGCAGGGTGAAGGTCAGCGCGTCGAGGGTGCAGTCCCAGTATTCCTCCAGGGTCTCGCCCTTCCAGGCGAACACCGGGGTGCCGGTGGCGGCGATCGCCGCGGCGGCGTGATCCTGGGTGGAGAAGATGTTGCACGAGGCCCAGCGCACGTCGGCGCCGATGTCCTTCAGGGTCTCGATCAGCACCGCGGTCTGGATGGTCATGTGCAGCGAGCCGGTGACGCGCACGCCGGACAGCGGCTTGGCGGCGGCGTACTGGCGGCGGATCGACATCAGGCCCGGCATCTCGTGCTCGGCGATGTCCAGTTCCTTGCGGCCCCAGTCGGCCAGGCTGATGTCGGCGACCTTGTAGTCGCCTTCGGTGGAAAAGCTCTTGAGTGCAGCGTTCATCGATAAAGCTCCGGTCAATGGCGAGAAACTCGCGAAGTCCGGGCGCCGTTGTCGCTCAAGCCTCGCGCCGAGCCTGGCCGGGTCTGGAGACGGTGACTCCGGTCTCGATCCGGTCGCAGCGCCCCTCGGCGCAAGGGGTAACCGATTATAGCGGCTGCCACGTGCGGCGCTTGAACACACGCCTGCGCCCAACCATCGACAGGGGGCGGGCGGCGCCCGCCCTGCTACCGTCGTCGGCATCGATCGATGCGAAGGAGAGGGGAGAGATGAACCAGATCACAGAGCGCGGGCGCCGCCGCGTGCCCGGCCCGGTCTGCGGCCTGCTGTGCGCGGCCCTGGCGGCGGCCGGCAGCGCCGCGGCGAACGCCGCCCCGGCATCTGCGGCGGCCGCCGCGCCCGCCGATGCCGCCGACAGCGGCTACCAGTTGCCGTCGGCGCCGCTGCAGGCCATCGTCGATGCGCCGCGGCCGCCGCAACTGTCGCTGAGCCCGCGGCGCGATCTGGCGGCGATGCTGCAGTTGCCCGCGTTGCCCGGCATCGCCCAGGTCGCGCAGCCGGAACTCAAGCTGGCCGGGCTGCGCATCCATCCGCGCACCCGCTCGCAGAGCCGCTTCGCCTTCGGCGACAGACTATGGCTGCTGCGCATCGCCGACGGCAGCGAACTGCGCATCGAGGGCCTGCCGTCGCCGCTGTCGATCGCCGGCATGGCCTGGGCGCCGGACCAGCGGCATCTGGCCTTCAACCGGGTCGATGCGCGCAGCGGCGCCAACGAACTGTGGGTGGTGGACATCGCCACGCTGCGGGCGCGGCGGGTCGCCGAGCGGCTCAACACCGTGTCCGGCGACGGCTATGCGTGGATGCCCGACAGTCGCCAGTTGCTGATGTTGCTGCAGCCGCAGGAGCAGGGCGCCGCGCCTCCCACCGATGCGGTGCCGACCGGGCCGGCGGTGCAGCAGACCGCCGGCGGCGGCGCCACCGCCTTGCGCACCTACCAGGACCTGCTGAAGAACGAGGCCGACGCGCGCCAGTTCGACTACCAGTTGCGCGCGCAGCCGGCGCTGGTCGACGTCGACGGGCGGATGCAGCGCATCGCGTCTCCCGACCTGTACCTGTCGCTGGCGCCGTCGCCGGACGGCCGCTATCTGCTGGCGCAGCGCCTGCAGCGGCCGTTCTCCTACCTGGTGCCGGCCAGCGGCTTCCCGCGCACCATCGAGGTGCTGGACCGCGCCGGCAAGCCGGTGCACACGGTGGCGCAGCTGCCGCTGGTGGAAGGCCTGCCGACCGGCAACGATGCGGTGCGCACCGGTGTGCGCGACATCGATTGGCGCAGCGACGCCCCGGCCACCCTGGTCTGGGCCGAGGCCCAGGACGGTGGCGATCCGGCGCGCGAGGCGGCGGTGCGCGACGCGGTGCGGATGCAGGCGGCGCCGTTCACCGCGCCGCCGGCGACGCTGGCGCGCCTGCAGTCGCGTTTCGCCGGTATTTTCTGGGGCCGCGGCGACCTGGCCCTGATCGACGAGTTCTGGTGGAAGACGCGGCAGACCAGGCAATGGCGCGTGGCACCGGACAACCCCGCGCAGGCGCCGCAACTGCTGGTGCAGCGTTCGCAGGAGGACCGCTACGCCGATCCGGGCACGCCGGTGACGGAGCGCGATGCCGCTGGCAACCCGCGCCTGTTGATCGCCGCCGACGGTCACAGCCTGTTCCTGCGCGGCGAAGGCGCCTCGCCGCAGGGCGACCGGCCGTTCCTGGATCGCTACGATCTGGACACGCGGCACAGCACCCGCCTGTTCCAGTCGCAGGCGCCGTACTACGCGGTACCGCAGGCCTTGCTCGACGACAGCGGCCAGCGCCTGCTGATCACCCGCGAGACGCCGCAGGAGCCGCGCAACTTCTATCGGCTCGACCGTGCGGACGCGGAGCCGGTGGCGCTGACCCGCTTCCCGCATCCCACGCCGCAGTTGCGCGACGTGCACAAGGAGCAGATCCGCTACCGGCGCAAGGACGGCGTGGAACTGACCGCGACCCTGCTGCTGCCGCCAGGCTACGACGCCAAACGCGACGGCCCGTTGCCGATGCTGATGTGGGCCTACCCGGGCGAGTTCAAATCCGCCGACGCCGCCAGCCAGGTCACCGACTCGCCGTACCGCTTCAACGCGATCGGCTACTGGGGGCCGCAGGCGTTCCTGGCGCTGGGCTATGCGGTGCTCAACGACCCGTCGATGCCGATCGTCGGCGAGGGCGCGCGCGAACCCAACGACACCTACGTCGAGCAACTGGTCGCCGATGCGCAGGCGGCGGTGGACGAGGTGGTGCGGCGCGGCGTCGCCGATCGCGATCGCATCGCCATCGGCGGGCATTCGTATGGCGCCTTCATGACCGCCAACCTGCTCGCGCACACCCGCCTGTTCAAGGCCGGCATCGCCCGCAGCGGCGCCTACAACCGCTCGCTGACCCCATTCGGCTTCCAGTCCGAGGAGCGCACCTACTGGCAGGCGCAGCCGGTCTACCAGGCGATGTCGCCGTTCAACTACGCCGACCGGATCAAGGATCCGCTGCTGCTGATCCACGGCGCCGAGGACAACAACTCCGGCACCTTCCCGATCCAGAGCGAGCGCATGTACGCGGCGATCAAGGGCAACGGCGGCACCGCGCGGCTGGTGATGCTGCCCAACGAGGCGCATGCCTATCGCGCGCGCGAATCGGTGCTGCAGATGCTGGCCGAGAGCGAGCGCTGGCTGCGCACCTATCTGGGGCCGGCGCCGACGCCGACGTCCGCGCCGGCTGAGGCAGGCGCTACGCCGCGCTGAGCCGCGCCTGCGCCACGGCCGCACGTGCGTGCCGCCGTGGCGCAGGGCACTGCTGTGCCGCGCAAATGGTTCGCTTTGAAACCGTCGCGCAGCCGACGGGAGCGCGATCCCTTTTCGGTTAGGCTTGCGGCGCCCCCACTGCCGAGCCATGCGTTTCCCGATGAACGAGTCCCGCAGCAGCATCGCCTTCGCCACGCCCGACCTTCCCTTGCGCGACGACGTGCGCCGGCTCGGCGCCCTGGTGGGCGACCTGCTCGCCGAACAGGTCTCGGCGCAGTTCCTCGACGAGATCGAACGCATCCGCACCACCGCGATCGCGCGCCGCGAGCGCGCCGCGCCGCTGTCCTCGCTGAGCGAGCAACTCGCCGGCCGCGCGCCGCGCGATGCCGAAGCGCTGGTGCGCGCCTTCAGCACCTATTTCCAGGTGGTCAACATCGCCGAGCGCGTGCACCGCATCCGCCGCCGCCGCGACTACCAGCGCAGCAGCGCCGACACGCCGCAGCCGGACGGCCTGCTCGACGCCTTGCGCCGGCTCAAGGCGCAGGGCGTCGGTATCGAGGAACTGCGCGACTGGCTGCCGCGCATCGACGTCGAGCCGGTGTTCACCGCACACCCGACCGAGGCGGTGCGGCGCGCGCTGCTGGAGAAGGAACAGTTGATGGTGGCCAGCCTGGTCGACAACCTCGACGGCCTGCGGACACCGGGCGAGCGCGCCACCGACGCGGCGCGCTTCCGCATGGCGCTGACCGCCTCGTGGCAGACCGCCGATTCCTCGCCGGTACGCCCCACCGTGGAGGACGAGCGCGAGCATGTCGGCTTCTACCTGACCCAGGTGCTGTACCGGGTGATCCCGGTGATGTACGAGACCCTGGAGCACGCCATCGAGCAGACCTACGGGCAGGCGCTGCCCCTGCCGCGGCTGCTGCGCTTCGGCACCTGGGTCGGCGGCGACATGGACGGCAACCCCAACGTCGATGCCGCCACCATCACCGCCACCCTCGACGCGCAGCGGCGTGCGGTGCTGGAGCGCTATCTGAAGGAGCTGTGGCAGCTGGCCAGCCTGCTCAGCCAGTCGACCACCCTGGTCGCGGTGAGCGCGCCGCTGCTGGAGCAACTGGCGCGTTACCGGCAACTGTTGCCGGAGGCCGCGGCGCGTTCGCGGCCGCGCCATGGCGACATGCCCTACCGCCTGCTCAACGACCTGATGCGCGCGCGCCTGCAGGCGACTCTGGACGATGCGCCGGGTGCCTATGTCGCGCCGACCGAACTGGAAAGCGACCTGCAACTGATCCTGGACAGCCTGCAGGCCAACAAGGGCCTGCACGCCGGCTGGTTCGCGGTGCGGCGCCTGCTGTGGCGGGTGCGCAGCTTCGGGTTCCACCTGGCGCGGCTGGACGTGCGCCAGGAGTCCAGCGTGCATGCGCGCGCGGTCGCCGCCGCGCTGGACACGCAGGACTGGGACACGCGGGCCGTGGAGGAGCGCGCAGGCCTGCTCGGTCCCTACGCCAGCGGCGAGCAGACCCTGCCGACGGCCGACGACGACGGCAACGCGCGGCTGGACGCGGTGTTCGCCGCGCTCGCCGATGCGCGCGCGCGGCACGGCGCCGACGCGCTGGGCAGCTACATCATCTCGATGGCGCACGACCGCGCCGACGTGCTGACCGTGCTGGCGCTGGCGCGCCGCGGCGGCCTGGTCGATGCCGACGGCGCGGTGCCGCTGGACATCGTGCCGCTGTTCGAGACCGTGGACGACCTGCGCGGCGGCACCGCGACCCTGCGCGACCTGCTGGCCGACCCGGTCTACCGCCGCCACCTGGCCGCGCGCGCCGACGTGCAGATGGTGATGCTCGGCTATTCGGACAGCGGCAAGGACGGCGGCATCGCCGCCTCGCGCTGGGGTCTGCAGCGCGCGCAGGTGGAACTGCTGGAGGCGGCGGCCGAGCTCGGCATCCGCCTGACCTTCTTCCACGGCCGCGGCGGCTCGATCGTGCGCGGCGGCGGCAAGACCACGCGCGCGCTGGAGGCGGCGCCGCGCGGCAGCGTCGACGGGCGCCTGCGCGTGACCGAGCAGGGCGAGGTGATCCACCGCAAGTACGGCATCCGCGCGCTGGCGCTGCGCTCGCTGGAGCAGATGACCGGCGCTGTGCTGCTGTCGAGCCTGCGCCCGCGCGCGGCCGACGCGCGCGAAGACGGCTGGCGGCCAGTGATGGACCTGGTCGCCGAGCACAGCAGCCAGGCGTACCGCGGCTTCGTCGGCGATGCCGAGTTCATGCGCTATTTCCGCCTGGCCACGCCGATCGACGTGATCGAGCGCATGACCCTGGGCTCGCGGCCGTCGCGCCGGCTCGGCCAGGATGCGGCGCTGTCCAACCTGCGCGCGATTCCCTGGGTGTTCGCCTGGAGCCAGGCGCGCGCGGTGATCCCGGGCTGGTACGGCGTGGGCAGCGGCCTGCAGGCGGCGGTGGATGCCGGCCACGAGGACGCGCTGCGCGCGATGGCCGCGGACTGGCCGTTCTTCCGCACCTTCCTCGACGACATCGCCATGGTCCTGTCCAAGGGCGACCTCAACATCGCCGAGATGTTCTCGCGCCTGTCCGGGCCGCTGCACGAGCGCTTCTTCCCGCGCATCCGCGACGAACTGGCGCTGACCAAGGGCTGGGTGAAGGCGCTGACCGGGCAGGCCTCGCTGCTGCAGCACGACCCGCGCCTGGCGTTGTCGATCCGCCTGCGCAATCCCTACATCGACCCGATCAGCGTGCTGCAGGTGGACCTGCTGCAGCGCTGGCGCGCCACCGACGGCGAGGACGAGGACCTGCTGCGGGCGCTGGTGGCCTGCGTCAACGGCGTCGCCCAGGGCGTGCAGAACACCGGTTGAGGCTGGTGCCACAAGGCGCCGCCGGCCGCTGCCGGCGGCCGCCCGTCGCGACGCGCTTGCGGGCGGACAAAATTGTCCGATAATGCCGCGCATGGAGATGCGAGCCGATACCGCCCACCGCCGCCGCCTGTTGCTGGACGCCGCCGACGAGGTGTTCTGCATGCACGGCGTGCTGGCGCCGCTGGAACTGGTGGTGGAGCGCGCCGGCCTCGGCCGCGCCACCCTGTACCGTCATTTCGCCGACCGCACCGAGCTGATGGCGGCGCTGCTGGAACGTGGCCTGGACGGCCTAGAGGGCTGCGCGCGCGAGATCGGCACGCGGCCGGACGGGCTGTTCCTGCTGATGTACGACGTCGCCGAACACATCGCGATGTCGGCGCCGCTGGCCGACTATTGGCGGTCGATGCCGCGCGAGCATCCGATGATGGACGCGGCGCATACGCGGGCGATGGCGATCCTGTTGCCGTTCCTGCAGCGTGCGATCGCCGCCGGCCTGTGCCGTGCGGACCTGGGCGAGGACGACCTGGCCCTGGCGATGGACATGCTCGGCGCCTGCCAGCGCGGCAGCGACGAGAGCGAACGCAAGGCGCTGGCGCAACGCGGTTGCCGGCTGCTGTGCCACGCCCTGGCCACGCCCGCGGCGGCGGCGGACTTGTGAGCGCCGACAGCGCCGCACGCCGACGCGCCTGGCCGAGGCGGCTGGCGCGCGCGGTGGCGATGCTGGCGGTGCTGGCCGCCAGCCTGTGGGGCGCGCTGTTCCTGGCCTATCTGCCGCACACCGGCGCGGTGGTGCGCTACGGCTCGGCGCTGCTGTGGGCCGCGCTGGGCGGCGCGGCGCTGTGGGGCCTGCGCCATCCGCGCGAGTACCGCGTGCTGCCGCTGCTGTTCGCGGTCGGCTGCGCGGGCATGGCGGTGGGCTGGTCGGCGCTGCAGCCGCAGCAGAACCGCGACTGGGCCGACGATGTCGCGCAGTTGCTGGAGCCGCAGGTGGATGGGCAGGTGGTGACCCTGCACAACGTGCGCAACTTCGCCTGGCGCAGCGACCACGACTACACCCCGCACTGGGAGACGCGCCGCTACGACCTGGAGCGGCTGGCCTCGGCGGATCTGGCGCTGTCGTACTGGATGGGGCCGGCGATCGCCCACACGCTGGTCTCGTTCGGTTTCGACGACGGCCGCCGCGTGGTGTTCTCGCTGGAGATCCGCAAGGAGCGCGACGAGGCGTTCTCGGCGCTGGCCGGGTTCTTCCGCAATTTCGAGCAGGTGATGGTGGCCGCCGACGAGCGCGACATCCTGGCGGTGCGCAGCAACGTGCGCGGCGAGGACGTGTACCTGTACCGGCTCAACCTCTCGCGCGCACAACTGCGCCAGCTGTTCCTGGGCTACGTGGCGCAGGCGCAGCAACTGCAGCGCACGCCGCGGTTCTACAACACAGCCACCAGCAACTGCACCACCATCGTGTTCGAGCTGGCGCGCAAGCTCGATCCCGCACTGCCGCTCGACATCCGCCTGCTGCTGTCCGGCTACCTGCCGTCCTACGTCTACGCACAGCACGGCTTCGTGCCCGGCTACAGCCTGGCCACGCTGCGCGCGCGCGGCCGCATCGGCGAACGCGCGCGCGCGGCAGGCGCCGGCGCCGATTTCTCCACGCGCATCCGCGCCGGCATTCCCGGCGACGACCCCGCGGCCACGCCATGACCCTGCGCGCACGTCTTGCGCGGTGCACGGGCGCCGCGCTGCTGGCTGCCGCGTCGCTGCTCGGCAGCGGCTGCGCGATGGTCAGCGTGCAGTCGCGCAGCGCCGCCGACTACATCGCCACCCAGCGCGGCGACGTGCTCAGCACGGGCAGGCTCAGCGATGCCAGCCTGGAGACGCTGCGCGTCCTCGCGCTCGATCCCAAGACCTGCGAGGCGGACGTTCCGGCCTGCGCCACGCAGCTGCGCGCATTGCAGGGGCTGGATCAGGAGCGGCGGTTGGCGACCCTGTCGGAGCTGTGGGTGCATGCGGCCAATGCGCGCACGCCGCGGCAGGCGAGGGCGCTGGACGATGCGACGCTGCAGGCGTGGCTGGAGGCCGCGCGCTACGCCTACGCCTACCTGTTCTACACCCCACGCCCGGCCAGCGCGCGCGCCTTCGAGGATCGGCAGACCCAGGTGCGCGACTACTACAACTACGCCGTGCAGCAGGTGGTCGGCGAACTGTTCCTGCGCTGGCGCGCCGGCAGCGCCAGCGGTGAGTTGCACGACGACGACGCGCTGCGCACGGCCGGCTGGCAGGTGCGCGCGGACATGGGCAGCTTCCGCCTGCCCGGCGGGGTGGCGCGGCCGGACGCGATGCTGCCGGCGTCGACGCTGCGCTTCGATGGCCTGCGCAGCACCTACCGGCGCGACGGCTTCGGCGCCGAACTGGTCGCGGAGATCGCGCCGGCCAAGGTCGGCGACCCGACCGCGGCGGTGGCCGCCAAGGCCGCGCCGGACCCGCACGCGCCGGCGTTCAGCGAAATGCCGTATGCGCCGACCACGGTGCTGCTGCGCTTCGACGGCGACAGCCTGGCGCAGGTACTCGACACCCGCAGCGTGGTGGTCGCGCCCTACGATCCGTACCGCGACGGCGAGGTCGAGGTGCACGGCCAGCGCCTGCCGCTGGCGGCCAACTTCACCGCCGCCTACGGCCTGTGGCTGGCTCGCGCCGGCTTCGCGCGGCAGTCGCTGCGCTCGATGCTCGGGCGCGGGGATGGCATCGACCAGCCGCATCTGTACCTGATGCAGCCGTACGATCCGGACCGACGCATCATCCTGATGCTGCACGGCCTGGCCAGCAGTCCGGAGGCATGGGTCAACGTCGCCAACGAACTGATGGGCGACGAGCAACTGCGCCGCCACTACCAGATCTGGCAGGTCTACTACCCGACCAACATGCCGATCGCCTGGAACCGCGCGCAGATCGCCACGCTGCTGCAGCAGACCCTGCGCCATTTCGATCCGCCTGGGCAGGCGCCGGCGTCGCAGCACATGGTCCTGATCGGCCACAGCATGGGCGGGGTGATCGGGCGCCTGCTGGTCAGCGATTCCGGCGACACGCTGTGGAACGACCTGATCGGCGCGCGTGCCGGCCGGCGCCCGCTGGACCCGCAGGCGCTGGCGCAGTTGCAGCCGCTGCTGCGCTTCGCGCCGTTGCCGGAGGTGGACCGCGCCATCTTCATCGCCGCGCCGCAACGCGGCACCACCTTCGCCGAAGGACGGCTCGGGCGCCTGGCCGGGCGCCTGGTACGCCTGCCGGTGACGCTGCTTGATCGCCTGAACACCTTGCTGCAGGGGATCGACGGCCCCGATGGCGCGCCGGTGCGCGTGCCCAACAGCATCGACAACCTGCGCGACACCGATCCGTTCGTGCGCGCGGCGGCGGATCTGCCGATCGCGCCGGCGGTGCGCTACCACACCATCATCGCCCGCCGCGATCCGGCGTTGCCGCTGGCCGAGTCCGACGATGGGCTGGTGCCGTACCGCAGCGCACATCTGCCGGGGGCAGTGTCCGAACTGGTGATCACCTCGGGCCACAGCGTGCAGGAGACGCCGCAGGCGATCCTGGAGATCCGCCGCATCCTGCACGCGCAATTGCAGGGCGACGCCACCGCGGCGCGGTGACGATGCCCGCGACGGGCGGTTGCACGCGCCGTCGTCGAGCGCGCCGAGGGCATCGCATTGCCGCGCACTCCCCGACAGGCGCGATGCATCGCCGACGATCGCTTCGCGGCGCATCGGGGGGAAGCGCCTAACCGGTCGCCTTGTTGTCAGTTCCATCCGCATCGCAGCGTGGACGCACCGCTGCGGTTGTGCCGAATTGCGCAGAAAACGTGTCGAATCGCCCGCCGATGGTTTCGGATGACATCGTTGTCACGAAATTGCAGCCGCCAACCCGAACAATGCGCGCCGCCGTGAACACGATCACGGCCTCTCTCCCCTCCATGCCCGGCCTGCGGCGCGTTCCGTTGGCCGCGCCTACGTTCGGATTCTTCATGTCGCACTCGATCCATCTTCAAAAACGCCTGTCACTGGCGATCGCCGCAGCGTTGCTCGGTGTCGCGCCGATGGCCTTGGCCCAGGCGCAGGATGCGCAGGAGACGCAGACCGCCGCGTCCGACGCCAGCGCCAAGACCCTGGACAAGATCACCGTCGCCGTCACCCGCTACAACGCCGCGGACATGCAGATGGCCGCGACCAACACCGCCAACGTGCTGTCGGCCGAGGATTTGAAGTACACCGCCGTGCACAACATCGCCGAGGCGCTGGGCCTGCTGCCGGGCGTCAACGTGGTCAACACCGGGCAGTCGTACTTCGGCGGCGTCGACGGCGCCGCGCGCGGCGAGGGCATGTTCGCCTCGGTGCGCGGCCTCAACGCCGAGTACAACGTCAACCTGATCAACGGCGTCAACGTCGCCCAGGGCCTGCCCTACAGCCGCAGCGTGCAGCTGAGCCTGCTGCCGCCCTCGGGCCTGCAGACCATCGTGTTGAACAAGACCTCCACCGCAGCGATGGACGGCGACGCGATCGGCGGCACCATCGACTACCGCACCCCGAGCGGCTTCGACTACAGCGAAGCGATGGGCGGCAGCGTCACCGCCAGCGGGCGCATGGAAAGCCGTGCGCGCGACTACGGCGACAACGGCCTGGGCAAGGGCGCGGCCGGCGAATTCCACGCCAAGTTCGGCGCCGACAACCAGTTCGGCATCTACACCAGCGCGTACTACGACGAGCGCCACTACGTGAACAGCGAAGTGGCCAACGCCGCTGCCTCGCGTGGCGACTGGAA
Source organism: Xanthomonas sp. D-109 (assembly GCF_017746095.1). NCBI lineage: Bacteria > Pseudomonadati > Pseudomonadota > Gammaproteobacteria > Lysobacterales > Lysobacteraceae > Xanthomonas > Xanthomonas sp. D-109. The sequence goes on along the minus strand of NZ_JAGHWV010000012.1, from coordinate 131,485 downwards.
CAAGCACTACTTCTCTCGTACCGACGCCAGCGGCCAGCCGGCGCCCGGCTACGATCCGCAGGACCTGCTGATGGCCACCGGCGCCAACATCGGCTATTCCGCCGGCGACACCACTCGCTACGGCGGCAACGTGTCCTTCGACTGGCACGTCGACCCGAGCCTGCAGCTGTACGCGCGCGCCACCTATGCCTACGCCAAGACCGAGCAGAACACCGGCTACACCCAGCTGGTGCCGGCCAACGTCAGCCTCGCGCAGATCGGCACCACCGGCGTGTACCAGCCGCAGATCAACCGGGTGGCGGTGCGCTACTGGTACGAGACCAATCCGGAAGTGGCGGACCTGGCCACCTTCCAGTTCGGCGCCGACAAGCAACTGGGCAACTGGACGCTGTCGCCGAACCTGTTCTACAGCTACGGCGACAACGATCGCCCGGACCACGTGGAGATTTCCGCGCGCGTGGACCAGTACGCCTCCACCCAGTTCCCGTACGGCGGCGCCAGCACCTTCTCCGGCTACGACGGCGAAGGCTTCCCCAAGCCGCTGCTGACCCCGGCGCTGCAGGCCCAGGCCAGCGACATCGGCAGCCTGTATGCGCGCCGCTACGGCCAGTTGACCAAGTCCTACAGCGGCCAGACCAAGGGCGGTGCCAAGTTCGACGTGCGCTACGACTTCGACCAGGGCGCGCTGAGCAACATCCAGTTCGGCGTGAAGTACGTCGACAGCTCGCGCGACTTCACCTCGCGCGACTGGACCAACAGCAAGTTCACCGACGGCACCCTGCTGCGCGACACCGGCCTGGTGGTCGGCCAGTACGACTCGGTGTATCCGGGCAAGTATGCGTGGCCGACGGTCAAGCTCAGCAACAGCGGGCTGAAGGCGATGATCGCCCAGCACCTGACCGCGGCCAGCTTCGACACCTGCGGCAGCCTGGCGATCAACAACCAGAACTGCGCGACCATGCGTGGCGACGAGGCGGTGACCTCGGCCTATGCGATGGCCACCTTCCGCAGCGGCGACCTGGAGGTGATCCCGGGCGTGCGCTTCGAGCACACCAGCATCCGCAACACCTTCTGGACCATGCCCGAAGACGCCAAGGGCAACGAACTGCCCGGTTTCTTCAGCAGCAACCACACCAGCTACGACGTGCCGCTGCCGAGCGTGTTCCTGAACTACCGCCCGGGCGACGGCAGTGCGGTGTACCGCGCCTCGGTGTGGACCAGCTACACCCGGCCGGCGCTGGTGCAGCTCGGCGGCGGCGCCAACTACGACGTCTCCAGCGACGGCACCACGGTCATCACCGAGGGCAATCCGGACCTGAAGCCGATCAAGTCGCTCAACGTCGACCTGTCCGGCGAGTGGGACAACGGCCACGGCGGCCACGCGATGCTGGCCGGCTACTACAAGCGCCTGACCGACTACATCTACGAGAGCGGCTCGGATCCGGCCAACGCCGGCACCAGCGCCGGCGCCGGCAACGTGCGCTACGTGCGTCCGCAGAACGGCGGCGACGGCAAGGTGCTCGGCGTCGAGGCCGCGGTCCGGCAGACCCTGCAGGGCATGCCGGCGCCGCTGGACGGCTTCGGCATCGGTGCCAACGTCACCCGCCAGACCACCCGCGTCGACCTGGGCATGGACGGCTTCCACGACGAGCGCATCCAGAACGCGCCGGACCTGATGGCAAACGCCGAGCTGTTCTACGAGAAGGGCCCGCTGTCAGTGAACCTGGCCTACCACTACTCCGGCGAATACGTCTCGGTGTACGACTACTACAACCGCGGCGCGACCTGGGACGACCTGTGGGTCAAGCCGATCACGCGCGTGGACCTGCACGTGGGCTACACCTTCAACGAGCACCTGCGCGCCGACCTGTCGGTGGCCAACCTCACCAACCGCCTGAGCTACTGGGCGCACGTGGGCCACAACAGCACCGCGATCTCCGACATCGTCGATGCCGGCCGCACCGCGCTGCTGAACGTGAAGTACACGTTCTGAAGCGGGCGCTTGCGCACGCTGGACGTCGCCATCCGTCGCACGGCCCTGTGCCGCGCGGCGGGTGGCGCGTTGTCGGCATCGCCGCGCTGCGCGTCTGGCTGGCGCTGACGGTCCTGCCGGGAACGGCCATGGCGGCAGAGGCGCCGGCGACGGCGCCGATCGACGGCCTGCGTCTGGACCAGGTGCAACTGCTCGGCTCGCACAACAGCTATCGGCCGGTGCCAACCGCGCAGGTGCGGCGGCGCCTGCAGGCGCACGACGCCGCCGAATGGCCGGCACTGGCCTATGGCCATCCTTCGCTGCAGGCCCAGCTCGCGCTGGGGCTGCGGCAACTCGAACTCGATGTGGCCGCCGATCCGCATGGCGGCCTGTACGCCGCGCCGTATGCACGGGCGGATGCGGCGACCCGGGCCCGCATGCACGCGCCCGGCGCCAAGGTCCTGCACCAGCCGGGCCTGGACTACGCCAGCCATTGCCTGCGCTTCCGCGACTGCCTGGCGATCCTCGCCGCCTGGTCGCGCGCGCACCCACGGCACACGCCGCTGGTGGTGCTGGTCAATGCGGTGGATTTTGATCCGGTGCCGGGCCTGTGGCCGCACCGTTCTGCCTTCGACGCCAGCGACCTGGACGCGCTGGACCGCGACATCGCCGAGGTTGTGGGGCGTGCGCGGTTGATCGTGCCCGACGACGTGCGCGGCGCTGCGCCGAGCCTGCGCGAGGCGGTGCTGGCGCATGCCTGGCCGCGGGTGGCGCAGGCGCGCGGCCACTTGCTGTTCGTGCTCGACGGCAATCCGCGGCACGAGGCGCTGTATCGCCAGGCGCATCCATCGCTGCGCGGACGCATGATGTTCGGCTGGTATGCGCCGGACCAGCCAGAAGCCGCGGTGCTGTCGATCGAGGATCCGCTGTCCGAAGCGCCACGGATCCGCGCGCTGGTCGCGCAGGGGTTCGTGGTGCGCACCCGCGCCGATGCCGACGGCCGCGAGGCGCGCACGCACGACCGCCGCCGCGCGCAGGCGGCAGTGGATGCCGGCGCGCAATGGATCAGCACCGACTACTACGCCGGCGCGCCGGATCCGCAGCGGCTGGGCTACTGGCTCGGCATCGCCACGGGCCTGCACTGCGACCGGGTCACGGCCGCGTGCGGCACGCGCTCACCGTGAGACTTTCCATGTTGGGGACGATGATGAAAACAGGTGCGCGTTGGATGCTGTGGGTCGTGCTGCTGGTGGCGGCATTGAGCGCGCAGGCGCGGCCGGCGCCCAAGGCCGCGCCCGCGCTGCAGGTGGAAAAGGTGTGGATGCTGTTCCGCCACGGCGTGCGCGCGCCGCTGCCGGGCGAGGCCGCGGCCGCCGCGCTGGCGCCGCAGCCCTGGCCGGTGTGGGACACGCCGCCGAGCCTGCTCACCGCGCATGGCCGCACGGCGGTGGAGCGCAGCGGCGACTACACCCGGCAATGGCTGCTGCGCGATGGCGTGCTGCCGGCGCAGGGCTGCCCTGCGGACGGCACGGTCAGCATCTACGCCAACACCGACCAGCGCACCATCGTCAGTGCGCAGTTGCTCGCCGACACGCTGGCGCCCGGCTGCCATCTGCAGGCCGGCCACCAGGCCGAAGGCAGCGACGACCCGCTGTTCCGCCCGGTGGAAGCCGGCGCGGTGGAGTTCGATGCCGCCGCCGCGGTGGCATCGATCCAGCGCCAGACCGGCGGCCCTGGCGCGGTGCTGGCGCCGTATGCGCGCGAACTGCGCGCCATGCAGGAGATTCTCGGCTGCACCGAGCGCTGCGACTTCGTGCACATGCCCTCGTCGCTGACCGCGGGCGAGAACGGGCGCAGCCTGGCCCTGCACGGGCCGCTGGATCTGACCTCGGGCACGGCCGAGGTGTTCATCCTGCAGTACGCCGAAGGCATGCCGCTGGACCAGGTCGGCTGGGGCCGCGCGACGCCGGCGCGCATCGCCGCGGTATCACGGCTGCATGCCTTGCTGTTCGAGATCTACGCACGGCCGCAGTACATGGCCGCGCGCGCGGGCGCGCCGCTGGCGCACCGCCTGCTGGACACGCTGGGCGCGGCCGACGCGCCGCGGCTGAGCGTGCTGGTCGCCAGCGACACCCACATCGCCGCGCTCAGCGGCCTGCTCGACCTGCACTTCCATCTGCCCGGCTTCGGCCGCGACGACGCGCCCCCGGGCGGCGCGCTGGTGGTGGAGCAGGTGCGCGATGCACGCAACGGTCAGCGCTACGTGCGCGTGCGCTACCAGGCGCAGTCGCTGGATCAACTGCGCGCACTGACCCCATTGAGCCTGCGCCACCCGCCGCTGCTGCAGACTTTGCAGATTCCGGGTTGCAGCGAGGCCGCGACCGGGCTGTGCCCGCTGCCGAAGTTCGAGTCGCTGCTGCAGGCGGCGTTGCAGCGGCGCGGCTGAGGCGGTTCTTCGCGCGTCTGCTCGTCCGCTC
>NZ_JAGHWV010000012.1:0-127005 GCF_017746095.1 Xanthomonas sp. D-109 | reverse complement strand
CCGCTCCTACGACGGACGGCGTGCCGACGCGTGGATGGATGACGCATTGCCGGCAGTGCGACGCCGTGTCCTTTGCTCGCGGCGACAGCGATGCGCCGCTGATCCTGTAGGAGCGGCTTCAGCCGCGACGGGCCTTCGTCGTAACGCCCAGCCACGACGGCGCATCCCGCGACAGCGTCTGTGTCGACGGTTCAGCACCACCCATCCCCCAAACGCAGAACGGGCCGCAATGCGGCCCGTTCTTTCTTGCAAGCGCGGCAGGCCGGCTTACTTCAGCTTGGCATCCGCGCGCAGCGCCTCGGCGCGGTCGGTCTTCTCCCACGAGAACGCGGTGGCCTGGTGCTGGGCGCCGGTGCCGTCGGTGTAGGTGAAGGCCTTCGGGGTGCGGCCGAAATGGCCGTACGAGGCGGTCTGCTGGTACATCGGGTGGATCAGGTCGAGCATCTGGATGATGCCGAACGGACGCAGGTCGAAATGCTTGCGGATCAGCTTCTCGATCTTGTCGTCGGCGATCTTGCCGGTGCCGAAGGTGGTGACCGAGATCGAGGTCGGCTCGGCCACGCCGATGGCGTAGGACACCTGCACTTCGCAGCGGTCGGCCAGGCCGGCGGCGACGACGTTCTTTGCGACGTAGCGCGCGGCGTAAGCGGCCGAGCGGTCGACCTTGGACGGATCCTTGCCGGAGAACGCGCCGCCGCCGTGGCGCGCCCAGCCGCCGTAGGTGTCGACGATGATCTTGCGCCCGGTCAGGCCGCAGTCGCCCACCGGCCCGCCGATCACGAACTTGCCGGTCGGGTTGATGTGGAACTTGGTGCCCTTGTGCAGCCACTTGGCCGGCAGCACCGGCTTGAGGATTTCCTCGCGCACGGCTTCGACCAGGTGCTTCTGCTTGATGTCCGGATCGTGCTGGGTGGACAGCACCACCGCGTCGATCGCGGTCGCCACGCCGTCTTCGTAGCGCAGGGTGACCTGGCTCTTGGCGTCCGGGCGCAGCCACGCCAGCGGCGAGTTCTTCTTCTTGCGCACCTTGGCCTGCTGTTCGACCAGGCGGTGCGACAGGTGGATGGCGGCCGGCATGAAGCTGTCGGTCTCGCGGGTGGCGTAGCCGAACATCAGGCCCTGGTCGCCAGCGCCCTGTTCTTCCGGCTTCTTGCGGTCCACACCCTGGTTGATGTCCGGCGACTGCTTGCCGATCAGGTTGAGCACGCCGCAGGTCTCGCCGTCGAAGCCGACGTCGGAGCTGTTGTAGCCGATGTCCAGGATCACCTTGCGGGTCAGCGCTTCCAGGTCGATCCAGGCGCTGGTGGTGATTTCGCCGGCGACGATCGCCACGCCGGTCTTGACCAGCGTTTCGCAGGCCACGCGCGCGCGCTTGTCCTGGGTCAGGATCGCGTCGAGCACCGCATCGGAGATCTGATCGGCGATCTTGTCCGGGTGGCCTTCGGAGACCGACTCGGAGGTGAAGAGATAGCTGGACATCGCGGCTATATCCTTGTATTCGGATGAAAAGATGGAGGCGAATGATACACGGGCGCCGGGCGGCGTGCATGATGCCCGGGGCGGACGTTGCCCAAGGTTAACCGGTTGGCGCGCCACGGTGCGTCCGTCACCTTGCCGTAGCCAGATTGCAAGATCGGTGTCGCCGCCGCGGCCGAAGCTGTGCGCAGTCAGCAAGGGGGCTTGCCGTGCTCGCACTCGAACGCCGTCTTCAGGACCGCTACCCACACTGGTTTGCCGGACGCCGCTCGCGGCTGGTCCGGCCATTGCTGCGCGGTCTGCAGAAATGGTCGGGACTGGACGCGCTGGACGCGTTCCTGGAGGCCAACCGCGACCTGCGCGGGTTCGCCCTGGTCCAGGCCGGACTGGATTTCCTGCAGGCCCGCTACGTGGTCGCACCGACCGCGGCCGAACGCATTCCGGCGCGCGGGCGCCTGCTGATCGTCGCCAACCATCCCTCCGGCGCGCTGGATGCGCTGGCCCTGCTGGACTGCGTGGGCCAGGTTCGGCGCGACGTGAAGATCGTCGCCAACGATTTCCTGTGGGCGCTGGAAGGCCTGCGCGACCTGCTGCTGCCGGTGCGCATCCTCGGCGGCGCGCCGTCGCCGGCCAGCGTGCGGGCGATCGAGCAGGCGCTGGCCCAGGAGCAATGTGTGATCGTGTTCCCGGCCGGCGAGGTCTCGCGGCTGGGCTGGGGCGGTGTGGCCGACGGGCGCTGGCGCCGCGGCTTCCTGCGCTTCGCCCTGCGCACCGCCGCGCCGGTGTTGCCGGTGCGCATCCATGCGCGCAACTCGGCACTGTTCTATGGCGCCTCGGCGCTGTTCAAGCCGGCCGGCACCGCGCTGCTGGCGCGGGAGATGTTCGCCCGCCGCGAGCGCCGCATCGCGCTGAGCCTGGGCCGCGCCCGCGCGCTGCCACAGGACCTGCCCGAAGCCGAACTGATGCGGCGACTGCGCAGCGAGCTGTATGCGCTCGGCCGCAGCGGTGGGCAGGCCGCGCCGAGCGAGGAAGCGCTGGTCGCCGCCGAGGACCCGGCGCAACTGGCCACCGAAGTGGCCGGCCTGCGCAGCCTCGGCCACACGCTTGACGGCAAGCAGATCCGCGTCGGCCGGCTGCGTGCCGGTTCGGCGCTGCTGCGCGAGATCGGCCGCCTGCGCGAGCTCACTTTCCGCGCGGTGGGCGAGGGCACCGGGCGGCGCCTGGACCTGGACGACTACGACACCTGGTACGAACACATCGTGCTGTGGGACGGCGCCGCCACCCGCGTGGTCGGCGCCTACCGCGTCGCCCGCGGCGCACCGGTGCTGGCCGAACGCGGCCTGGCCGGTTTCTACACCGCCGAGCTGTTCCGCTACGGCGAGGCCATGTTGCCGCGCATCGCCGCGGGCATGGAGCTGGGCCGCAGCTTCGTGGTGCCCGACTACTGGGGCAGCCGCAGCATCGATTACCTGTGGCAGGGCATCGGCGCCTATCTGCAGGACCATCCGCAGGTGCGCTATCTGTTCGGCGCGGTGTCGATCAGCGCCGCGCTGCCGTACGAAGCGCGCGAGCAGATCGTGGCCTACTACGCGCGCTACTACGGCGATGCCAGCGGCGAAGCCGCCTCGGCGCGACCGTTCCCGTATCCGGAAGCGCCGCCGGCGTTCGACGAACTCGACGCCGACACCGCCTTCAAGGTGCTCAAGGGCAACCTCGACGCGCTGGGCGCGGCGGTACCGATGCTCTACAAGCAGTACACCTATCTGTGCGAGCCCGGCGGTGCGCGCTTCCTCGCCTTCGGCGTGGACCCCGCGTTCAACGACGCCGTCGACGGACTGATCGAGCTGGATCTGCAGCGCATCCGCAGCAAGAAGCGCGCGCGCTACCTCGAACGTCCCCGCAACGAAGCAGAGGTGGTGGCATGAGTCCGCTCAACAGCCTGGCGCCGCGCCGCGCGGTGTTCGTCTCCGATGTGCACCTGGGCGCGCCGCATTGCCATGCGCGCGAACTGGCCGACTTCCTCGGCGGCCTGCACTGCGACCAGTTGTACCTGGTCGGCGACATCGTCGACTTCTGGTGGATGGCCCAGCGCCGCGCGGTGTGGGGCGCCGCGCACCAGCGCGTGGTCGATGCGCTGCACGCGCTGGCCCGCGGCGGCACCGAACTGATCTACGTGCCGGGCAACCACGACCGGCCGATCCGCCGCTTCTGCGGACTCGCACTGCCGGCCATGCAGGTGCGCCGGCGCGCGGTGCACGCCACCGCCGACGGACGCCGCCTGCTGGTGGTGCACGGCGACGACTACGACAGCGTGACCCAGTTCGGCGGCCTGCAGGAGAAGTTCGGCGACTGGCTGTACTACCGCATCCTCACCGGCAACCAACTGACCAACCGCGTGCGCCGCCGCCTGGGCATGCGCTACTGGTCGCTGGCCGACTACCTGAAGCGGCAGAGCAGCGCGGCCGAGCGCTACATCGAGCGCTTCGTCGCCGCCGGCCTGGACGACGCGCGCCGTCGCGGCCTGGATGGGGTGATCTGCGGCCACGTGCACCGCGCCGGGCTGTTCGAACGCGACGGCCTGGTCTACGCCAACGACGGCGACTGGGTGGAAAACCTCACCGCGCTCGCCGAGGAGGCCGACGGCACGCTGCGCCTGCTCTCGCACCGCGGCGAGGTGCTGCGCGAACTGCCGCCGCGCCTGCGGCTGGTGCAGGAGAACGCCTGGCCGCGTGCGGCCTGAGCCGGACGATCGCGCCAGGCGGCGCTGCACCGCCTGGCACCTGACTGGGAGATTGGTGCGTTCGACTGCTGCCGCGCCTGCGCGCCGTGCCGTGGTCCCTGTCGCGATCGCCCCGGTCGTGGCGCCCACGCCCCTGCACTGGACGGATGCGTAGAACCCGGTGTGACCGTCATTCCACGATGGCCGTGTGTGGTGTGCATCACCGCCGTGGCATCGGGTCTACTGCGATGCGTCGGCGCGGCATGCCCGGGCAGCAATCCACGTTCGCGCCCAGGCCTTGCGCTGATCCATGATGCGGCGGCGCGCGTGCGTCGCATCCCGATCAGTTCTGGAGTTGTGGAGATCGTGAAACCAGGGAAGGCGTCGTGCGGCCGGTCGCGCAGATCCATGGGGATGTGGCGCGACTTGGCCTGGCCCGCCGTTTCCGGCGATCGCGTGCAGGCGCATGTCACGGCGCCTGGCGCGCGACCGCGGACATGCCTGCGCTTGGCGTGCCTGGGCGTCCTGCTCGCGGCGAGTGCGGCCTCGATGGCGCAGAACACGGTCTATGGCTGCGCGGAGCCGGCGGCGCCGCGTCCGCTTCCCGATCCGCTGCTGTGCGTGCAGCAGGCGGGCGTGTCGACGCCGCATACGGCGGGCGATGCGCGGGTCGAAGCATTGTTCGCGCGTGCCAAGGAGCAGCTCGACGGCGGTCGCCTCGACGCTGCCGAACAGACGCTGGACTGCGCCGCGGCCAACATCGGCGATGCCGACGCTACCCGCTTGCGCTACGAGCTCACCCGCCGCCGCGGCATCCTCGATTTCCGCCGCGAACGCCTGCCGCAGGCGCTGGCGCGCTTCGAGTGCGCGGTCATGCTGTCCCGCTCGCTGCACGACCGCGCGGGCGAGGCGCGCGATCTGAACAATGTCGGTGCGGCGCTGCGCCGGCTCGGCGATTTCCGCGGCGCCTTGCGCAACCTGACGCTGAGCCTGGATCTGCAGCGCGCGCACGGTGCGGCAGCGGCGTCCGTGCTCACCAATATCGCCGACGTGTATCGCGAACTGCGCGAATCCGACACCGCGATGCGCTACTACCGCGATGCGCTGGCCGCCAACCGTGCGCAGGGCGATGCCATCGAGGCCGCGCACGTGCAGGAAACCATGGCCGAGCTCGCGCTCGACAGCGGCGACACGGCGCAGGCGCTGGCCTGGTTGCAGGAGGCCCTGGCCGTGTATCGCGCGCAGGGCCGCCGGGTGTACGAACTGCGGGTGCATGACGGCCTGATCCGCGCAGCGCTGGCGCTCGGCGACGTGGCGCAGGCACAGCGCTGGAGTTCCAGCGCGCTGGCCCTGGCCGAAGCGTGGGCGCTGCCGCTGCCGTCGGCGTTGCAACTGCAACTGGCGCGGACGGCCCGGCTCGAAGGCAATGCCGCCGCCGCCGCGGCACGCTTGCGCGTGGCGCTGGCGGCGGCCGCCGGTGGCGATCCGGTGCGGGTACCGTTGCTGGAAGAACTGGCACGGCTGCAGGAAGGCAGTGGCGACACGGGCGCGGCCATCGCCACGCTGCGGCGTGCCAACACGGAAGCCGCCGCACTGGTACGCGCGCAGCACGATCGCCAACTGGACTGGCTGCGGGTCCGCTTCGACACCGTCGAAAAGCAACGCACCATCGACGCCCTGCAGAGCGAAAACCGCCTGCGCCAGGTCCAGCTGCGCCAGCGCACGCTGTTGCTTTGGCTGGCGCTGGTGTCCGGCGTCGCCGCCGTGCTCGGCGTGTGGCTGTGGTTGCAGCGTCGCCGGCAGCGCGAGCGCGTGTTGCAGGCCGCGCAGCAGGTCCGCCACGAGGAGCAGCTCGCGCGCTATCGGCGCGAGGCCGATGCGCTGGCCGAGGATCGCAGCCTGCTGCAGACCCTGCTCGACAGCCGCGAGGATGCGTTGTGCCTGCTCAATGCCGAAGGCCAGGTGCTGGCCACCAATCGTGCCGGCCGCCTGCTGCTGGGCGGCGCGGACGATGCCGAACCGGTGGGACAGGCGGTGTTCGCCTGCGTTGCCGAGGGCGACCGCCCGGCCTTGCAGGCGGCGCTGGAGCGGATGGAGGACAGCGCCGCGCAGCGCCTTGAGGTCGTGGCGCGACACGGTACGCCGCTCGCCGCCACCCTCGCGCCCTGGCAGGGCGGCGACGGCCTGGTCGTGCTCGCCCTGCAGGAGCGCGACAGTGGCGCGGCCTCGGACACCGCGCAGGCCGAGCATACGCAAGAGGCGGCCGCCGCACCTGCGTTGCGCGATGCCTTCCGACGCGCGCTGGTCGACTTGATGCTGGCGGTCATCGACACTTGGGAGCGCGCCACGGCGACCGGACGGCTGGAGTTGGCCGAGCGCAGCCGGATCTGGCGCGTGAACATCGACGACGGCCGCCTGCGTGCGCGGGCGATGGAGCGCTACCTGGCGGTCTCCAAATTGCCCAGCAACCCGCGCTGGCGGGACGTGCTGCGCTCGGCCTACTTCGTGCTCGCGCACTGTGAAGGAATCTCGGCAGAAGCGCGCGCCGCGCTGCAGTACAGGATCGACACCGTGCTGGCCTATACCCGCCGGGACGCGCTCGGCTGAGCGCGCCTGGCATCCCTGCTGGCGATTGTCGGCCGCGCTGAGCGGCGCGCGCGCCTGCATGGCACGTCAGCGCCCGCGCTTGGCCGGGCAGACCACGCAGGCGCCCTTCAAGCCGTGTTCCATGCGGTAGCTGCTGTGGTGGTCGCGGGCCAGGAAGGTCGTCGGGCCGAGCACGATGGGCTTGGCCGATCGCGACGGTGCTACCACCTCGCAGTAGGCGGCGATGGTGTTCAGCGTATTCGTGTACGGCTCGTGGCTGTCGACCACGCCGCACTTGTCCATGGTCTGCCGCAACTGCGCGCCGTCGAAATCGAACTTCACCACCACCTCCGGTTCCTGGTCCTGCTCCAGGCACCAGTCCGGCGGCAGGGTGTCGTGGCCGTGGGCGGCCAGGGGCAGGACAAGCAGCACCGCGACGAGGACGGCATGGAAGAGGGAACGGTGGGTGGGCATGGGAACCTCGCAACGCGCAGAAGGAGAGCCCGCAGCCTACGAGCGTCGCTGCGGCCGATACCAGCGCATCCGCGGGTATAGACCGGGAATAAATCAGGCTAACGCATTGATTCTTCGATGGCGGCATCGCGCCGCGACGCGGAATCGCGCATCCACGGCAGGTGGTGCTCGCATCCGAGCTTCGCCAATCCGACCCGGTTCATTCCATGGGCAGCCCGGCTTCGCCCTAGTGCCGCGCCGACGCGCTGCCTAGCCTGGAATCGCCGGATCGCAGCGTCTGCCGATGCGGCGGTGGCCATCCCCCGGGGGCGATCCACGCACCCCAGCCATCTCCAGTCACTTCCATATAGCGAGAGAACGCTCATGAAGAAGAAGTTCCTTGTCGCAACCGCCCTGCTGGCGGGCAGTGTCGTCGGCGCCCCTGCGCTGGCGGCCGAAAATCCGGTCGACCAGGCCGGCATCCAGCACAACATGTACCTGGGCTGCCTGATGGACCTGAATGCCACGGCCGAAGACGCGCTGACCCTGCTGGTCAAGAAGTGCGGCTACGCCCCCGGCGTGCCGCTGGAACGCTTCGTCGCCACGCAGCAGCCCATCGTCGACGCGGTCGACCCGACCCGGCCGATGACCGAGAACCTGGCCGGGCTGCGCCAGCAGCTCAGTGCCTACGAATACTCGTTCATCGAGCGGATGGACCAGATCGTGCAGAACGCCGAGGACCTGGACGCGGCGGCGGTGCAGTTCGAGGAACTGGAGCGGGAGGCCATCGCGCGGCTCGATCCGAAATCGCAGAATGGTGCGCTGATCCTGGGTGGACTGAGCGTGGCCAGGCACTCCACTCAGTATTGGTCCAAGTATGCGGCAGAGCAGGGGGAGTCCCCGGCTGGCGCCACCGCGAAGAAGGGGTTCTGGAAATGGCTGGCCACCATCGGTTCGGACGTGGTCGGCTATCTCGCCTCGCACAATATCGGCACGGCGGCGACCGTCTCCAACGTCGTCCACGGCTGGTTCAAGTGAGCGGTTGATCCCAGCGGCGTACAGGAAAATGGCAAGGCGTCCCGGAAGGGGCGCCTTGCCTGTGCGGCGTTGTCGGGCGTATGTGGATGGTGCCTGCCTTACCCGGCAACCATCCGGCCCGACACGGTGTGCGAGCTTTGCAGGAGTGGTTTCAGCCGCGGCACTGGCTGCTGACGCACGCCACGCGACAGCGTGCCACGGTCGATGCTTCCGCGAATTGGCGTGCCAACGATCTCTAGGGAAGCCAGCGGACTGTCACGACGAACGCTACCGCGGCGGCGCGCCTCGCGCCGCATCGCTGCTAGCATCGGCCGATGGATTCCCTTACTCAGATCGTCCTCGGCGGTGCCATTGCCGCCGTCATCGCGCCGGCTGCGCATCGGCGCGCGGCTCTGCTTGCGGGTGCCGCGCTTGGCACCTTGCCCGACCTCGATTCGCTGATCCTTCTGCCGCTGACCCGCGATCCCGTCACGTTGATGACGGTGCATCGCAGCGTCAGCCATTCGCTGTTCGTGCTGCCGCCGCTCGGCTGGCTGATCTGGTGGCTGTTCCGCCGCTTCGGCCATGGGCGGGTCGCCGAGGCGCCACGCCGCTGGTTCTGGGCGATCCAACTGGCGCTGATCACCCATCCGCTGCTGGATGCGTTCACCGTCTATGGCACCCAGCTGTGGTGGCCGCTGCCGCCATCGCCGACGATCTGGTCGAGCGTGTTCATCATCGATCCCGCCTACACGCTGTGGCTGCTGCTGGCCTGCGTCATTGCCTGGTTCGCCCGCGCGCGCCGCGTGGCGCAGCAGGCCTTGCTGGCCGGGTTGCTGCTGAGCAGCGCCTACCTGGGCTGGTCGCTGCTGTCGAAGCATCTGGTCGACCGCGAGGCCGACCGTGCGCTGGCGGCGATGGGCCTGGCGCAGGCGCCGCGCTTCTCGGTGCCGATGCCGTTCAACACGCTGCTGTGGCGGGTGGTGGCGATGACCCCGAGCGGCTACGTGATCGGCGAGCGTTCGCTGGTCGCCGATCGCGGGCCGATGCGCTTCCAGGGCTATCCCTCCAACACCCAGGCGCTGGCGCAGGTGCGCGAGCTGCCGGCGGTGCAGCGATTGAGCTGGTTCAACCGCGGCTTCATGCGCGCGCAGGTCAAGGACGGCGAACTGGTGCTCAGCGATCTGCGCATGGGCCTGGAGCCGGACTACAACTTCAATTTCGCTGTGGCGCGCCAGCAGGGCAATGGCTGGGAGGCGATTCCGCCGCGGCAGCTGCAGGCGGCGTACCGGGCGCCGGTGGCACGTGGGCAGATTCGCGCAGCGCTGGTGCGGATGTGGCAACGGATCTGGGTCGAACCGGCGTCGCCCGTGCCGGTCGGTGCGCAGGTGCCGACAGCGGCGCGTTGAGCGCGGCACACAATCGACCGAGGCATGGCGCGCCCTCATTGGGGAACGAATCGGCGCAAGCATTAATTCTTCGATCATGGAGCGCCTGCTGCAGGCCAGGGCCGCGTCTCCGCACTGCAGCGGTGATGCCCAGTTCGCCAATTCGACCCGGTTCGTTCCCGCCGCGACCCGATTTTGCCCTCGTGCGTCGCCGCAGACCCGCCTAGCCTGAAACCGTCGCATCGCGCCGTGTGCCGATGCGGCGGTGGTCGCCTCGCAGGTGTCCCCGCTCAAGAACGTCTGGAGACCTAGGCCATCCTCTTCCCATCTATTGCATGAGAATGTTCATGAACAAAACGCTTTTTTGGCGCGGCTGCCGCGCTCCTGATCGGCAGTACTTTTGGCGCCGCCCCCGCGCTAGCGGCCGAGAACCCGATGGACCAGGCTGGCATCAAGCACAACATGTACCTCGGCTGCCTGATGGATACCAAGGCCTCGCCCGACGAGGACCTCGCTGTCCTGGTCGAGAAGTGCGGCTACGATCCCGGCATGCCGCTGGAGCGCTTCATCGCCACGCGCAAGCCCATGATCGATGCGATCGATCCGACCCGGCCGATGACCGAGAGCCTGGCCGGGCTACGCCAGGCGCTCAGTGCCTACGAGTTCTCGTTCATCGTGCGCATGGACCAGATCGTGCAGAACGCCGGGAGCCTGGACGCGGCGGCGTTGCAATTCGAGGAATTGGAACGGGAAGGCATCGCACGGCTCGATCCCAAGTCGAAGAACGGCGCGCTGGTGCTGGGCGGGCTGAGCGTGCTCAGACACTCCGCGCGCTACTGGTCCAAATTCGCGGCCGGCACCACGGCGAAATACGCTGCGTCTCCGGACCCGAACCAGGGCTGGTTGTTGGTCTCAGCGTGCGATGCAGTCGGCTACTTTGTGTTTCATGACGGCGAGTTGAGTGCTGCCACCTCGCGCGCAGCGTTTCATGTACTTGCTTCACAGGGATATTTCCCGCTCTACGCCTACCAATAGTGCCTCCCCTAAGCTGCTTCAGGTAGTGCAGATAAGGAAAGGCGTTCCCAATGGGGACGCCTTTTCATCAAAAAGAGAATGCGGGCCATGTTGCCACTAGTCGGGTGTGCAGGCGTCGCGTTGATCCGGGCTTCTGGGGGAGACTGAGCCAAGCCGTCCCGCATCGCCAGCAAACGTGGCTTCGCCCGGCAACGTCGCGATCGCCGCTCGATACGCAGGCTTCACCAGCACCGCCGTCAACGCCGCTCAATACACCGTCGCGTGCGCCTGCACGAACGAATAGAAGAACACCGCGTCCGGGTCGCTCTGCACCTGCGCCATTTCCCGGCGCATGCCGGCCACGGTCTCCGCATCCACCGCGCCGGCCTGCAGCAGCCGTTCGGCCGCCGACAGCAGCAGTTCTTCCCAGAACCCGATCATGGTCTTGCGCCGCGCCGGTTCGCGGTTGTCCAGGTGCAGGGTCTTGATCTGCGTGCTGACGTCGCGATAGCCGCCAGCCAGCAGCAGGTTGCCGAGCTTGGCGCCGACGAACGGGTCGCCGCCATGGTCGTACTGGAAGTCGTTGAACGCCATCCAGTAGCGCCACACGTTCGGCGAGTACGGATGCAGCAGGAACGAGGCGTTCATCACCTCGGTCACGTACACCGGCGATCCCGGCGCCAGCACGCGCCGCACTTCGCTGAGTACCCGCGACGGCGACGGTACGTGCTCCAGCACCCAGCACAGGAACGCCGCATCGAAGCTGCGCGGCTGGAACGGCAGGTCGCCGGCATCGGCCTGCTGCAGCATGTAGCGGTCCTGGCACCAGGGCATGCGCTGCAGGTTCTCGCGCGCGGCCTGCAGTTGCGCCTCGCTCAGGTCGATGCCGGTGACGTGCAGCTCCGGGAAACGCCGCAGCAGCACTTCGGTCTGCGCACCGACGCCGCTGCCCACTTCGAGCAGGCGCCGCGCGCCGGTGTAGTCGATCTGGTTGAACAGGGTGGCTTCGAGCAGGCGCGCCTGTTTCAGCAGGCGCGCCTGCTCGGTGTCGGAATAGCCGTGCAGGTAGGTCGGGGTGTCGGGAGACGAGCGCATGGCGGTGCTCCAGGGAGAAGACGTCAGGCGGCGGCGGACAAGGCCGGTGGCACGCCGGCGATCAGCGCGTCGAAGTAGTCGGCGGTCAGCGCCAGTTGCGCCTGCGCGCTCTCGGCGCGGTTGACCACGGCGCGGAACGCGGCGTTCTCGGGCCGATCCTTGGCGTACCAGCCCAGGTGCTTGCGGGCGATACGCACGCCCTGCGCCTCGCCGTAGAAATCGTGCAGGGCCTGCAGGTGGCCGAGCAGGGTGTCGCGCACGAACGCCAGCGACGGCGCGGGCAGGAGTTCGCCAGTGGCCAGGTAGTGCGCGATCTCGCCGAAGATCCATGGCCGGCCTTGCGCCGCGCGCCCGACCATCACCGCATCGGCGCCGGTCGCGGCCAGCACCTGCGCCGCTTTCTGCGGGGAGTCGATGTCGCCGTTGGCGATCACCGGGATGTGCAGCATCGCCTTGATCTGGGCGATGGTGGCGTATTCGGCCTGGCCGCTGTAGTGCTGGTCGCGGGTGCGCCCGTGCACCGCCAGCGCGGCGATGCCGCAGTCTTCGGCGATGCGCGCGATGACCGGGCCGTTGCGGTGGTCGCAGTCCCAGCCGGTGCGGATCTTCAGCGTCACCGGCACCGGTGAGGCCTTCACCACCGCCGTGAGGATGCGCGCCACCAGCGCCTCGTCGCGCATCAGCGCCGAACCTGCCCAGGCGTTGCACACCTTCTTCGCCGGGCAGCCCATGTTGATGTCGATCAGTTGCGCGCCATGGTCGGCGTTGTAGCGCGCGGCCTCGGCCAGTTGCTGCGGTTCGGTGCCGGCGATCTGCACGCTGACCGGGTCCGGCTCGCCAGCATGATCCATGCGCTGCAGCGACTTGCGGGTCTGCCAGAAGCGCGGATCGGAAATGGTCATCTCCGACACCGCCAGGCCGGCGCCCAGGCGCTTGCACAGCAGCCGGAACGGCTTGTCGGTGACCCCGGCCATCGGTGCCAGGATCACCTTCGGTTCGATCGTGTAGGGGCCGATGCGCATGCGCGTAGTGTAGCGGGGCGCATGCGCTGGCGGGCCGGGCGGTCCCGCACGGCCGTCAGCGCATCAGTTGGTACAGCTCGAAGCCGTTGTCCTTGCCGTCCAGGATCAGCAGCAGTTCGTTCGGGCCCAGCGCGACCAGGCGGCCGACGCTGTTGCCATGCGTGCCGTCGGAGACATGGCCGGGCGCGTACGCCGCTTCCGGCTCGTCGTTGACCGTGCTGGCACCGAGGAAGGCCAGTTCGCGGCTGCCGGCGGACAGCGGATACAGCGTGCCGCTGCGCCGCTGCGAGCCGCTGGTCTTGCTCAGGTGGTAGCCGCAGGGATCGCGGCGGACCTCGGCCTTGAAGTAGGGATAGGCGTAGGCGAAGTGCGGGTCGACCTGGATCGAGCGCACCTTCCAGCGGCCTTCCAGCGTGCCGGGCGCCTGCGGCGTCTGTGCGCGCTGCAGCAGGGTCCGCGCCAGCGCCGCGCCCTTTTCCTGCTCGGCATCGTCGTAATGCGCCGCGATCACCTGCTGCAGGCGGTCGGCAGAGACGGTCACCGCGGCGCGATCGGCGTCGGCGGCCAGGCTGTTCCAGTCGCAGCGCGATGCCGCGGTAGCGGACAGCGGGAGCAGCAACGCGCATAGCGCGGCGAACGGGATGACGGAACGGCGGGGCATCGGCAACTCCTTGTCGGATGCGTGGCCGGCGCAGCGCCGGCGTTGGTGGGGTGATGGCAGGCAACGGCGACGGCCGGGGCCGTCGCGCCGATCGCTCAGCCGGCCTCGGGAGTCAGCCGCGGCATCGATGCCGCCGCGCCTTCGGCCTCGGTGGAGCGCGCCGCATAGTGATTGGCGAAGCGCACATGGGTGGCGAACGCGGCGTTCGGCGATTGCGCCAGCGACGCCACCAGGGCGCCGTTGAAGGCATCGCCGGCGCCGGTGGTGTCCACCGTGTGCGCGGTTTCGGCGCCGATCCGGTAATAGGGCTGGGTGTCGCCGAGCAGGCGTTCCTCGGGGTGCGAGATGAACGCGCCGACCGCGCCCAGCGTCACCACCACGGTGCCGCCCGGCAGCAGCTTGCGGCACAGCGCGTGCAGGCTGCCGCCATCGGTGGCGGCGACGTCGTCGGCGTCCACGCGCACGCCGACATGGCGCGCCAGCAGCGCGGCGAACTCGGTTTCGTTGGGGGTCAGCACGTCGGCCAGCTTGAGCAGGCCGATGCTGGTCTGCGCATTGGCCGGTGCGGCGTTGAGCACGGTGGTCAGGCCGGCCTCGCGGGCGAGGGCGAGGGTGCCCTCGATGGTCTCGATCGGCGATTCCAGCTGCGCCAGCAGCACCCGCGCCGAGCCCAGCAGCGGGCGCTGCGCCTGCACGAAGTCCAGGCTCAGCGCCGCGTTGGCGCCGGCGCCGATGACGATGGTGTTGCGGCCATGGCCGTCGACATAGATGCCGCCGGTGCCGGTCGGCTCGCTGCTGGCCTCGGCCACCAGGGTGATGCCGTCCTGCGCGGCCAGGCCGCGCGCCATCGCGCCGCCGGCATCGTCGCCGAGCGCGCAGACGAAGCTGGTGCGCGCGCCGGCACGCGCCGCCGCCACCGCCTGGTTGAAGCCCTTGCCGCCTGGGCCGGTGCTGTAGCGGCCGGCGATGGTCGCCCCCGGTGCGGGCAGATTCTCGCACCGCCACACATGGTCGACATTGAACGAACCGACGACGATGACCGAACTCATAGGCATGTACTGCTTCTCGACTGGAACTGAAAAAGGAAAAACGGTGGAGCGGGTGCTGCGGCCGGATCAGGCGAAGTGCGACAGCACCCCGGCGATGGTCGCGGTCATGAAGGTGGCGATCGAACCGCCCAGCACCGCACGCAGGCCGAAGCGGGCCAGGTCGTGGCGGCGCTCCGGGGCCAGGCCGCCGATGCCGCCGATCTGGATCGCGATCGAGCTGAAGTTGGCGAAGCCGCACAGCGCATAGGTGGCGACCAGCCGGCCCTCCGCGCTCAGGCTCACGCCCGGCACCTGACCCTGGACGATACGCGACAGCTCGGTATACGCGACGAACTCGTTGATGACCACCTTCTGGCCGATCAGCGAACCGACGGTGGTCGCATCCGGCCACGGCGTGCCGATCACCCAGGCCACCGGCGCCAGCACGTAGCCGAAGATGGTGGACAGGTTGGTCGGGCGGCCGATGACGCCGGCCAGGCCGGTGACATCGCCGATCCAGGTCAGCGGCGCATTGACCAGCGCGATCAGCGCGATGAACGCCAGCAGCATCGCGCCGATGTTCAGCGCCAGGCGCAGGCCGTCGCCGGCGCCGGCGGCAGCGGCGTCGATCACGTTGCTGGTGGTCTTCTCCACTTCCATCTTGACCGTGCCGCGGGTCAGCGGCGTGCCGGTTTCCGGGATCAGCAGCTTGGCCACCACCAGCGTCGCCGGCGCGGCCATGATGCTGGCCGCCAGCAGATGCTTGGCGTAGAACGCCTGCTGCGCCGGGTCGCCGCCGCCGAGCATGCCCACGTAGGCCGCCAGCACGCCGCCGGCGATGTGCGCCATGCCGCCGATCATCATCGTCAGCAGTTCGGATTCGGTCATGCGCGGGATGTACGGGCGCACCGTCAGCGGCGCCTCGGTCTGGCCGATGAATACGCTGGCGCAGACGCTGGTGGTCTCGGCGCCGGACACGCGCATCACCTTGGTGATCGCCCAGGCCATCACCCGCACCACCGCCTGCATCACCCCCAGGTGGTACAGCACGCCCATCAGCGCGGAGAAGAAGATGATGGTCGGCAGCACCTGGAAGGCGAAGATGAAGCCGTAGGTCTTGGTGTCGAGCAGGCTGCCGAAGATGAAGCTGGAGCCTTCGTTGACGAAGCTCAGCACCTTCACGAACACCTGGCCGAGCCAGTCGAACACTTCGCGGCCGCCGGGAACCAGCAGCACCAGCGAGGCGAAGCCGATCTGCAGGACCAGGCCGGTCGCGACCAGCTTCCAGTCCACCGCGCGGCGGTTGTTGGAGAACAGCCAGGTGATCCCGATCAACACCGCCAACCCGAACAGGCCGAAGCCGATCCTTCCCAATCCCTCGACCATCTGCGTCCCCGGTCCCCGACCAAAGACGGGAAGCCTAGTGCAGGGGGTGACGGCCGGCAAGGCGAGCGGTGTTCAGTCGGGGGATTGGGGATTTGGGATTGGGGATCCGCAAGAGCGGGGCGCCCTGCTGTTGGCAGGGCGATGTCGGGCGCCGCCGCTACACTGTGCGGCCGCCCCGGCCGTGCCGCGGGTTTGTTCAGCAGGAGGAGTTGCCATGCATTACCGTCGCCTCGGTGCCACCGGGCTGCAACTGTCGGCGCTGTCGTTCGGCGCCTGGATCAACTTCGGCGGGCAGACCGGCCGCGACGAAGCGCGCAACCTGATCGCCGCCGCCTGGGACCACGGCATCAACTTCTTCGATAACGCCGAGGTCTATGCGCACGGCCGCGCCGAGCAGGTGATGGGCGACGTGATCGCCGACCTGCGGCTGCCGCGCGACGGGTTCTGCGTGTCCAGCAAGGTCTACTTCGGCGCCGTCGAGTCGCCGCGCCCGACCCAGCGCGGGCTCTCGCGCAAGCACGTCACCGACGCCTGCCATGCCGCGCTCAAGCGCTTGCGGGTGGACTATCTGGATCTGTACTACTGCCATCGCCCCGATCCGGACACGCCGGTGGAGGAAACCGTGCGCGCGATGGACGCGCTGATCCGCCAGGGCAAGGTGCTGTACTGGGGCACCTCCGAGTGGCCGGCCGAGCGCATCCGCGAGGCGGCGCAGGTGGCGCGTGCGCTGGGCCTGCATGGGCCATCGATGGAGCAGCCGCAGTACAACCTGCTGCATCGCGAGCGCGTGGAGCAGGAGTACGCGCCGCTGTACGCCGAACTGGGCCTGGGCACGACCATCTGGTCGCCGCTGGCCTCGGGCCTGCTCACCGGCAAGTACAACGACGGCATCGATCCGGCCTCGCGGCTGGGCCAGGAGCGCAATGCCTGGCTGCAGCAGGAGGTGATCGGGCCGCCGGCGCAGCGCCGCATCGAGCGCGCGCGTGCCTTCACCGCGCTGGCCGCGGCCGAGGGCGTGGCGCCGGCGCCGCTGGCGATCGCCTGGTGCCTGCGCAATCCGCACGTCTCCACGGTGATCCTCGGCGCCAGCCGGGTCGCGCAGTTGCTGGAGAACCTGGCCGCGCTGGAATTGGCCGCGCGCGACGACGCGGCATGGTGGGAGCGGGTCGAAGCCGCCGTGCGCTGACGATGTGTGCGCGCGCCGCCGCGATGCAGCGGCGGCGCGCCAGCGAGCGGTGAAGGCATTGCGATCTTCGGAATCTTTCGTGGGCGCAATTTCGATCAGGACTGCGAATCGAATCGGGCGAGAATGGGTCTTGATTAAGTATTGAGAATCATTATCATCTCGATGCACCCCGTGGATGGAGTTCGACCATGACCGCTCAACCCGTGCTGTTGCGTCACCCCGAGACCCTGAGCCTGCGCGAGCGCACCGTGCCGCGCGCCGTGCCGGCAGAAGAAACCATCAGCAGCCAGGCGCTGCTCAAGGGCCGCCGCGAAGTGCTGATCCAGCACGGCGACCGCGTCTATCGCCTGCGCCACACCAGCAACGACAAGCTGATCCTGACCAAGTAACGCCGTCCGGCCGCCGCGCGCGGCCGGCTCCCCGCTCGACCTGCTGCCACCTGGCCGCCGCCCCTGCGCGTCGGCCGCGGCCGCCTCGCAGTCGCGATCCTTCTCTCCCCCTCGGCCAGGCGCGGACCCCGCGCCGTGCCGGTCGAGGGTCTTACGCGACCACCGATGCTCCCCATGTTCCGTACCGCTCCGTTGACCGGCGCGCTGTGGCTGGCCCTGGCCGCCGGCGCACATGCCGCTCCCGCATCCGCACCCTCTTCCTCCAACGCTGACGCCGACGCCAGTGGGGCGTCCGCCGTCCGCGACTTCGATCGCCTGCAGGTCACCGCTACCCGTACCCAGCGCGCCATCGTCGACGTGCCTGGCAGCGTCGATGTGATCGACCGCGAACAGATGGATCGCGCATTGGTCCACGACCTGAAGGACCTGCTGCGCTACACGCCCGGCGTGTCCGCCACCGGCAACAGCGGCCGCTTCAGCGGCATCTCCGGCATCCGCATCCGTGGCCTGGACGGCAACCGCGTGCTGATCCAGACCGACGGCATCCCGGTCTCGGACAGCTTCAGCTTCGGCAGCTACCTCAACGCCAACCGCAATTTCGTCGACATGGACACGCTCAAGCGCGTGGAGATCGTGCGCGGCCCGGCCAGCGCGCTGTACGGCTCCGATGCGTTGGGCGGCGTGGTCGCCTATGTCACCAAGGACCCGGCCGACTACCTGGCGCCGGGCAAGGACAGCTACGTCGGCCTGAAGTTCGGCTACGAGAGCGAATGGAAGGGCCTGTTCGCCGGCGCGCTGGTCGCCTTCGGCGGCGACCGCTGGAGCGGCATGGCCGCGGTCAGCCATCGCCAGGGCCAGGAAAGCGAGACCCAGGGCGACAACCGCAGCGTCGGCGCCGCCCGCACCGCGCCCAATCCGCTCAGCAGCGACGGCCGCAGCCTGCTCAGCAAGCTGGTCTACGCGCCCAGCGCCAACCAGCGCTTCAAGCTGACCGTCGAGGGCAACGAGGACTATTCGCGCATCGATGCGCTGAGCAACGTCACCGCCAGCATCCTGTCGCAGCGCGGCCGCGACCATCAGACCCGCGCCCGCGTGTCGCTGGCACACGAGGTGGACCAGCTCGATACGCTGCTCGCCGACGACCTGCGGTGGCAACTGTACCGCCAGGACAGCCAGAGCCTGCAACGCACCGACGAACGCCGCAGCAACGGCACCCTGCGGCACATGGAGCACGACTTCGACCAGCGCCTGTACGGGCTGCAGGCCAACCTGCACAAGCGGGTGGAGCAAGGCAGCGTCGTGCACGACTTCAGCTACGGCATCGACCTGTCGCACACCGACACCCACGAGAAGCGCGACGGCCACACGCTGAATCTGCGCACCGGGGCGATCAGCAAGACCGTGGGCATGGAGACCTTCCCGGTCCGTGATTTCCCGATCACCGAGACGCTCAAGGCCGGCGCCTACCTGCAGGACGAGATCGCGCTGGCTGGCGGACGCTTCAGTTTGATCCCGGCGCTGCGTGCCGACTACTACCGGCTGTCGCCGCAGGTCGATGCGATCTTCGCCACCGACAATCCCGGCGTGGCGGCGAAGAAGATCAGCGACCGCAACGTCTCGCCCAAGCTCGGCGCGATCTGGCGCCTGGACGATGCCTGGTCGCTGTACGCCAACTATGCGCACGGCTTCCGCGCGCCGCCCTACAACGACGTCAATATCGGCTTCACCAACCTGCTCATCGGTTACACCGCGATCGCCAATCCCGACCTGAAACCGGAGACCAGCCGTGGCGCGGAGTTGGGCGTGCGCTACGCCGGTCCGGCCGTCTACGCCGGCCTGAGCGCGTACCGCAACGCCTATCGCGACTTCATCGAGTCCTACCGCTTCGTCGGCTTCAACGCCGACGGCCTGATGCTGTATCAGTCGCGCAACGTGGACAGGGTCACCATCCGCGGCGTGGAAGCCAAGGCCGGCATCGACTTCGGCGCACTCGATGCGCGCTGGGCCGGCTGGTCGCTGCAGGCCAGCGCGGCCTATGCGCGCGGCGACAACCGCACCGACGGCACCCCGCTCAATTCGGTGGATCCGCTGCGTGGCGTGCTCGGCCTGGGCTACGACCGCAGCACCTGGGGCACGCAACTGGTCGCCACCGCGGTGGCGAAGAAGCGCCGGCCGGAACTGCCGACCTACTACACGCCGGCCGGCTACGCGACGCTGGATCTGCTCGCGCACTGGCACTTCACCGAAGGCGCACGGCTCGACGTCGGCGTGTTCAACCTGGCCGACCGTCGCTATATCGACTGGAACATGCTGCCTGGCGCGACCCTGGCCAGCAGCGCCGTGCTCGACCGCTATACCGGTGCCGGGCGCAACGTCTCGGTCAGCCTGGCGCTGGATTGGTAGCCGCACATGCGCATGGCCGCGCCAGCGCGTACCGGCCCGGAGCGGATCGCCGCGCCGCTGCCGCGCCCGGCGCAACTGGCCGCGCTGGGCACTGTGTTGTGTCTGTACCGCGCGCACACCGGCGCCGAACTGATCGGCTGGCGCCACGCCTGCAGCGTGGCCGCGCACCTGGACGTGGACAGCGACGGCGTGCTGGAGAGCCTGCGCTTCTACGACCGGCAGCAGCAATGCTGCTGGCGCCTGTACCTGCTGCCCGACAGCGATTTCGTCGCCTGGGACACGCTGTTGTCGGCGTTGCCCGCGGCACAGGACGCCGCCGACGGCGGTGTCGCCGAACGACTGTGGCGGCGCGTGGCCGGTCGCCTGCGCGGCGACGGCTGGCACGCAAGGGCGCTGCGCCTGCACGCGGCCGATGGCGTGCTGGCGGCCAGCGTGGCCGGCGTGTCGCCGCTCGGCGCCAGCATCGCCCGGCGCATCGCGCGCCTGGAGGCGGCCGAGGGCGACGTGCTGGTCGACGATTGCTGTTGCGCTCGCGCCGGTCGCACTGCGCCGCATCCCGATCCCGAGCGGCCATGGCCGCTGCTGCGGTTGTGAGCGGCCGATCGCGCTTCCCCGTTTCCCATCAACAACGACCACACCTCTCGATGATGAAAGCCCCGCCCCTGTTCTGCGCCCTGCTGCTTGCCGGCAGTCTTCCCGTCCACGCCGCGGACGCCGATCCGGCCCGTGACCGCGCCAGCATCCTGGCGATGCAGGGCGAGTACACGGTGGCGTTCGCCTTCGACGAGACCGTGCTGCTGCAACCCGGCTACACGCGCGCCGCGCCAATGCGCAGCGGCGGCGACGAAGTGGTGATCGTGGTCGAGGACAGCCCGCGCAAGGTGGTGCTGCAGCATCTGCTGGTGGAACCCAAGAGCGGCCACGTGACCAAGCACTGGCGCCAGGACTGGATCTACGAGGCGCCGCAGCGTTTCGCGTTCAGTGCCGACCAGACCTGGCAGGTGCGCCCGCTCGACGCCGCGGCCACCCGCGGCGCCTGGACCCAGTGCGTGTACGAGGTCAGCGACGCGCCGCGCTACTGCGGCACCGGGCGCTGGGACTACGCCGATGGCCATCCGACCTGGACCAGCGACCTGAGCTGGCGCCCGTTGCCGCGCCGTGAGTACACCAAGCGCAGCGACTACAACGCGCTGGCGGTGATCAACCGGCACACGCTGACCCCGGCCGGCTGGACCCACGAGCAGTTCAACACCAAGGTGCTGCGCAAGCCCGACGGCAGCCAGCAGGCCATCGCGCGCGAGTTCGGCTTCAATGACTACGTCAGGACCACGACCGTCGATTTCGCTCCGGCCTACGCCTACTGGAAGGCCACCCAGGGCTACTGGGCCAGGGTGCGTGCGCGCTGGGACGGCCTGCTCGGCAAGCCGCCGGGCGTGCACCTGAAGACCAAGGTCGATGGCATGGCGATCATCGTGCCGCTGTTCGGCCAGGCCGAGGCGGTGCAACAGGGCAAGCCGGTCAGCGATGCGCAGCTCGATGCGGTGTTCGCGCAATGGGCGGAGCCGGCACCGGCCGCGCGCTGAGGCCAGCGCCGGCGACACAGCCAGGGTGGGGAAGGCGGCCGGGATGGCGCCTTCCCCTTTTGCGTTTTACCTGTGGGCGTGCGCTCGTGACCGGCGCGAACCCGTGCTGGCGACGACGCCCGCGCCGTTCAGCGCTGCATGCCCCAGCGGCGCACGGTAAGCCGTTCCAGCACACGGAACCCGGCGCCTTCCACCACCAGGCCGAGCAGGATCACCATCGCCAGGCCGGCGAAGACGCGGTCGGTGTAGAGCTCGTTGCGATTCTGGAAGATGTACCAGCCCAGGCCGCCCTGGCCGGAGGTGGCACCGAACACCAGTTCGGCGGCGATCAGTGTGCGCCAGGCGAACGCCCAGGCGATCTTCAGGCCGGACAGGATCGCCGGCAGCGCCGCCGGCACCAGGATCGCGACCACGTAGCGCAGGCCGTGCAGCCCATAGTTGCGCGCGGCCATGCGCAGCGTCTCCGGCACGCCCTGGAAACCGGCGTAGGTGTTCAGCGCCAGCGGCCACAGCACCGCGTGCACCAGCACGAACACCAGGCTGCCATTGCCAAGCCCGAACCACAGCAGGGCCAGCGGCAGCAGGGCGATCGCCGGCAACGGATTGAACATCGCCGTCAGCGTGCCCAGCAGGTCGCGGCCGATCCGGGTCGAGACCGCCAGCGCGGTCAGGCCGAAGGCCAGTGCCACACCGAGCGCATAGCCTTGCGCGAGCATGCGCAGCGAGGCGCCGACCCGGCCCAGCAATTCGCCCGTCCATATCCCGTCGGCGAAGGCATGCGCGGTCTGCAGGAAGCTCGGCAGCAACAGGTCGTCGCCGAGCCAGCGCGCCACCGCTTCCCACAGTGCCGCCAGCGCGACCAGCACCAGCGCCTGGCGCAGCCAGTCCGGGACCTGCCGCCGCCGCGCCACGGCCGCCGGTACGGTCGCGGTGTAGGGCACGACCGGGTTTTCGTATTCGGCGCGGATCGGCGGCCGCAGCGGTGCGGCGGCGCTCACGGCGCGGCCTCGCGCACGCCGACGCGCCGACGCAATGGCGCCACGTTGCTGGCGGCCGTCGCCGTCCCCTCGGTGTCGTCGCCGACGCCAGCGGCGCCCGGCGCATCGAACAGCAGCCGATGGATGCGCTGCGCGGCGTGCTGGAACGCCGGGCTGCCGACGCTGGCGGGGCCGAAGCCATGGCTGTTGAGTTCGGCGCGCACCTGGCCCGGATGCGCCGACAGCAGCACGATGCGGCTGCCGACCAGCAAGGCCTCCTCGATCGAGTGGGTCACGAACACCAGGGTGAAGCGGGCCTCGTCCCACAACTCCAGTACCTCCGCCTGCATGCGCTGGCGGGTCAGCGCGTCGAGCGCGGCGAACGGCTCGTCCATCAGCAGCACGCGCGGTTGCATGGCCAGCGCCCGCGCGATCGCCACGCGCTGCTTCATGCCGCCGGACAAGGTGTGCGGATAGGCGTCGGCGAACGCCGACAGCCCGACCTTGTGCAGGAAATGATCGGCGCGCTCGGCCGCTTCGCGCCGCCCCAGTTTGCGCGCCGCACGCAGGCCGAAGGCCACGTTCTGGCGGACCGTCTTCCACGGCGCCAACTGGTCGAATTCCTGGAACACCACCACCCGGTCCGGTCCCGGCGCGCGCAGCACCTGCCCATCCAGGCGGATCTGTCCTTCGCTGGGCGCGACGAAACCGGCGATGGCCTTGAGCAGGGTCGACTTGCCGCAACCCGACGGGCCGAGCAGCACCAGCCGGTCGGCGGCGTACACGTCGAAGCTGACCTGGTGGGTGGCGCGGACCACGCGCGGCCCGCTGGCGTAGTCCAGGCTGACCCGCTCGAGCTGCAGCAACGGCGCCGGCGTCAAGGCGAAGGGGTTCATCTCAACTGCCTCCGGCGACTTGCGCGCTGTCGAAGAAATACTCCTTGACCGAGGCCGGCGCCTGCCTGATCGCGCCGATCCGGGACAGGAACTGGCCGAGCTTGAGCGTGTTCTGCGGCGCGGTCTTGAACTGCACCTTCGGGTCCTTGAGGATGCGCAGCACCAGCGCGCGGTCGATCTTGCCGCCATTGCGGCGCACGAACAGGTCCGCCGCCTGTTCCGGCTGGTGCTGCACGAAGACCGCCGCCTCGGCCAGCGCGGCGACGAAGGCCTGGTAGGTCTTGGGATTGTCGCGGCGGAACTTCTCGGTGGCGTACAGCACCGTGGCCGAGGTCGGGCCGCCTTCGATCGCGTACGAATCGAGCACGATGTGCGCCTTCGGGTTGCGCGCCAGTTCCTGCTCCTGGAACGGCGGGCTGGCGAAGTGCGCGGTGATCTCGGTGCCGCCGCGGATGATCGCCGCGGCAGCGTCGGGATGCGGCAAGGCCACCTGCTGCGCGTCCAGCCGGTTGTAGGCGCGCTCGCCCCAGCGCTGCGCCGAGGCATGCTGCAGCAGGCGCGACTGCACCGACACGCCGACCGCCGGCACCGCGATGCGGTCGCGCGGGCCGAAATCGTCCAGGGTCTTGATCCGCGGATCGTTGCTGATCAGGTAGTACGGGAAATTGCCCAGCGAGGCCACGCCGCGCACGTTCTGGCGGCCGCGCGTGCGGTCCCACAGGGTGAACAGCGGGCCGACGCCGGCACCGGCCACGTCGATCGACCCGGACAGCAGCGCATCGTTGGCGGCCGCACCGCCGGACAACTGCACGGTCTCCACCGCGATGTCGATGCCGGCGGCCTTGCCGTGCTTCTCGATCAGCTTCTGCTCCTGCGCCACATCGAGCAGCAGGTAGACGATGCCGTACTGCTTGGCGATGCGCAGCCGGCCTTCGGCCTGCGCAGGCTGGGTGTGCAACAGCGCGACGGCGAGCAGTGCGGTGGCGAACCAGCGCAGTCGCCGCGGCGCGGCGGCGGGCGGCGCGGTGGGCAGGAGAGCGAGCGAATCGGAAGCGGTCATGCGTCGTTCCAGTGGGGGAGGGGACTGCGCGGTCGGATAGCGGCGGATGCGCCGCGTGCAGGGGCGTGGCTCAGAACGGCACGTCGCCCTCGATGGTGGTGCGGTGCAGGCGTCGGCGCAGGTGATCCGGAGTGCCGCCGGCCAGGTGGGTGACCGAGCGGTTGTCCCAGAACACCATGTCGTGCGGCTGCCAGCGGTGCCGGTAGACCAGCGCATCGGCGCTGCTGTGCGCGAACAGCGCCTGCAGCAGCGCATCGCTTTCGTCCTGCGGCAGGCCGACGATGCGGGTGGTGAAGTGTTCGCTGACGAACAGCGCGCGGCGCCCGGTCTCCGGATGGGTGCGCACGATCGGATGGCGCACCGGCGGCACCTCGTCGATCTGCGCCTGGGTCAGCGGCGGCCGCCACGGATTGCGCTTGCGCAGGTCCTCGTACTTGGCCAGGTAGCTGTGCTCGGCCAGGCGCCCGTCGACCGCGCGTTGCAGCTCAAGCGGCAGCGTGTCCCAGGCCAGGTGCTGGTTGGCGAACAAGGTATCGCCGCCCTCGACCGGCAACTCCTGCGCCAGCAGCATCGAGCCCAGGCTCGGGGTCGGCTTGTACGACAGGTCCGAATGCCAGTAGTGGCCGGCATCGCCCAGCCCGATCGGCTGGCCATGCTCCTTGATGTTGGACACCACCAGCACTTCCGGGTGATCGCGCAGCTGGAACTGGCGCAACACATGGATCTGCAGCGGGCCGAAGCGGCGGCTGAAGGCGACCTGCTGCGCCGGGGTGATGCGCTGGTCGCGGAACACGAGCACGTGGTAGTGCAGGTGTGCGCGATGCAGCAGCGCGAACGTGCTGGCGTCCAGCGGCTGGGTCAGGTCCAGTCCCAGCACCTGCGCGCCCAGCGGCGCGGCGAACGGTTCGATGCGGACCGTCGGCGCGGCGGCGGCCGGCCGTGTTGCGATGGATGCGCGTGCCATGCGGCGGCCTCGTCTGCGAAGGATGCGACGCCGCGGCTCCGGCATGCGGCGTCCATTCCCACTGTAGGCCGCGTCCGGCGCGCGCCGAAGCAACGATTCGGATGGTGCTTATACGCAACCGGCATATGCTTGGTGCCGGGATTCGGGATTCGTAGTGGTCTGTCGATCCCCGGCGGCGGTGCGCGCCGCCGATCGTTGCAAGCATGCGTGGGCGACGCCCACGTCTTGCAGCGGTGCGGTGTGCCGGGCCGCCGTGCGCTCAGTTCTCGCGCAAGGCCAGCGCCGGCGGCGTGCGCAGGATGCGGCGGGTACGGACTCGGTGAAGATCCCAGTCGGCCTCCCGAAGATCAGGGAGCCGTAACCTGCATTTGCCCGGACGCCGCCAGCGCTTGTGGCGTCGCGATCGGCGACGCGTCGTCCGTGGCAGCGGATATCACCTGTTGGATCCATGGCAGATAGCGGGACACGCGCACGGCGTGCACGATCTGGCCGTAAAGGCCCTGCACGAACGAACCATTCGCGGTCCAGGTCTTCCAGAACGGATGGTCCGGCGGATAGTTGCCCCACGATGCCAGTCCGATCAGTTGCCGCGCGTCGCCCTCCCCAATCAGCAAGGGGCCGCCACTGTCGCCGCTGCCGGTGATGCCTTCCAGCGGCAGGGCAGACGCCGGCGGATCGAAGCGATACCAAACGTAGCGAGGGTCGGCGCCGACGATCGTGTTGAAGGCATGGCGCAGCACGCCGCGGTGCGCGCCGTGTGGGTCCTGGCCCTTGCTGCCGTCGCCGGTGGCGCCCTTGCCGATCAGCTCGGCGGTCATGCCCACCTCCTCGTCGCCGCGGTACAGCGCGACCGGTGCCACCCCTGGCACCGGTGCAGCCAACTCGATCAGCGCGATATCGTCGGACGCGCCGAGCGCCGCATAGAGTTTGGAGAAGTCGTGCGTCGTCAGTGCCTCCTTCACCAGCGCGTCGGGCAGCTTGCGGTAGCCGGGATGGACGACCACCCGCCTGATCCTGTACGCCACGCCGCCGATGGATACGTCCTGGTCCATGCCCGGCATCTGCATCGGTGCCGCATGCGCGGCAGTGACCACCCACTCGGGCGCGATCAGCACGCCGTGGCCTTCGCCGGGCAGGTCGACCAGCGCCGGGAATGCCGTTGCCGGAATCCGGTAGCGCGTTTCTTCCACATCCGCCCTGACCACCACGGCGCCAGCCGCGGTGGAGAGGGCCAACAGACAACAGGCGACAATCCACTTCATGCGGTACTCCTTTCGATGCACCGCGATCTTACCCATGACGCGGCACGCATCGCGCGGGTGGTCGCGACAGACCGCCGCCGCGCTTCGGTGGCGAGCTTGCCACCGGCGCGCTTTTCCAAATCCCCAATCCTGATTCCCCACTCCCGGCTCCTCTCAGTTCTCGCGCAAGGCCAGCGCCGGCGGTGTGCGCAGGATGCGGCGGGTGCCGGACCAGCCGGCGAGCAGGCTCAGCGCCACGCCGCCGAGGCCGCCGAGCAGCAGCGCCGGCCACGGCGGCGACAGCGCGAGGTCGAAGGCCTGCCTGGCCACCACCACGCCGATGATCGCGGCCGCGCCGACCGCAAGGATCGCCGCGAGCAGGCCGAGTGCGCCGAACTCCACCAGCACCGCGCCGCGCAACTGCCCGCGCCGCGCGCCCAGCGTGCGCAGCACCGCGCTGTCGTAGCGGCGCTCGCCGGCGGTGGCCTGCAGGGCGGCCAGCAACACCAGCGCACCGGCCAGCAGGCTGAAGCCCATCACCAGTTGCACCGCCTGGGCGACGCGGTCGATGACCTCGCGCACGCGCTGCAGGATCGCGTCGATGTCCAGCAGCGACACGTTCGGATAGGTGCGGCTGAGCCCGCTCAGCTGCGCCGCCGAGGCGTGCGGCAGGTGGAAGGCGGAGATCAGGTTGTACGGCGCATCCTGCACCGCGCCGGCGTTGAGCAGCAGGAAGAAGTTGACCCGGAACGAATCCCAGTCGGCCTTGCGCAGGCTGGTGACGGTGAAGCTGCGCTGCTGGTCG
The DNA here is from genome assembly GCF_017746095.1 of Xanthomonas sp. D-109. Taxonomy (NCBI): domain Bacteria; kingdom Pseudomonadati; phylum Pseudomonadota; class Gammaproteobacteria; order Lysobacterales; family Lysobacteraceae; genus Xanthomonas; species Xanthomonas sp. D-109. The sequence continues at coordinate 99,656 of NZ_JAGHWV010000012.1, read as the reverse complement.
CCGAGCAGCAGGGTGATGCGGTCGCCGAGCTTGAGCCCGTAGCGCTGCGCCCAGCCTTCCTCCACCGAGGCTTCGGCGGCGGTGCTGTCGGCAGCCCAGAAGCGGCCGGACAGCAACCGGTTGGCGGCGGGGAATTCGTGCCGCCAGGAGAAGTTGATCGGTCGGTCGCTGCCGTCGCCATCGTCCTCCGGACCCTGCTCGCGGCGCTGCGGCGGCCTGCCGTTGATCGCCACCAGCTTGCCGGTGCTGAACGGTTCCACCGCCGCATCGGCCACACCGAGCGTGCGCAAGGTGCCCAACACCTGCTCGGCCTGGTCGGGCTGGATGTTCATCAGGAAATAGTTGGGCGTGTCCGCGGGCAATCGGTCGCGCCATTGTCCGAGCAGGCCGGGCCCGATCACCGCCAGCAACAGCAGCGCGCACAGCGACAGCGACAATCCCACCAGTTGCACCACGCTCAGCGCGCGGCGCCGGGTCAGCGCCGCCAGGCCCAGCTTCCATGGACCACGCAGCCGTCCCTGCAGCCGCCGCAGCACCGCCAGCAGCACGCCGCCGACCGCCGCGGCCAGCGCCGCCAGCAGAGTCAGGCCGCCCAGCACCCAGGCCGCCAGCACGCCGTCGCCGGTGGCGTAGACCGCCAGCACCACGGTGGCGACCAGGGCGGCGGCGTAGACCAGCAGCGAGGTCGGCGGCAGCGCGGCGAAGCTGCGGTTGAGCACGCGCATCGGCGGCACGTCGCGCAGGCGCAGCAGCGGCGGCAGGCCGAAGCCGAGCAGCAGCAACAGGCCGATGCCGGCGCCGGCCAGCGCCGGCGTCGCCTGCGGCAACGGCAGGCGGTTGGGAATCAGGCTGCCCAGCGCTTCGACCAGGCCGACCTGGGCCAGCATGCCCAGGCCCACGCCGAGCGCGCAGGCGGGGATCGCCAGCAGCAGCAACTGCAGGGCCAGCGCGCCGAGGATGTCGCGCTGGCGCGCGCCCAGGCAGCGCAGCACGGCCACGTTGTCGATGCGGCGCAACGCGAAGCGATTGGCGGCCAGCGCGGTGGCGACGCCGGCCAGCAGCACCGCCAGCAACGCGGCCAGCGCCAGGAAGCGCCCGGCGCGGTCGAACGCGCCGCGCACGCCGCGCTGGGTGTCCTCGATGCCGACCAGGCGGAACGCCCTGGCGCGCGGCGCCAGCCATGCGCGCAGGGCGGCGATCTCGCCCGGCGCGCCGGCGAACATCAACCGGTAGGACGCGCGGCTGCCAGGGCCGAGCAGGCCGGCGGCATCGACGTCGGCGCGGTTGACCAGCAGCGGCGGCGACAATTGCATCAGTTCGCCGGAGGCATCCGGCTCGGCGCGCAGCACCCGGGTCACGCGCAGCGTGCCGGCGCCGAACTCCAGCGCATCGCCGAGCTTCAGCCCCAGCGCTTCGAGCAGACGCGGATCGGCGTAGGCCTCGCCGCGTGGCGGCGGCCCGGCCCGTTCGCTGCCGGCACCGACGGTGTCGCGCGCCACCAGCAACTCGCCGCGCAGCGGATAACCCGTGCCCACCGCCTTGATGTTGGCCATCTGGCTGGCGTCGCCATGGAACAGCACGCTCGGGAAACTGACCATGCGCGTGCTGCGCAGCCCGCGCCGCTGCGCTTCCTCGGCGAAGGCGGCGGGGATGTCCTGGCGCCCGCTGACGCCGAGGTCGCCGCCGATCACCTCGGCGGCGCTGCCGGTCAGCGCCAGGGTCACCCGGTCGACCAGGGTGCCGACCGCGGTCATCACCGCCACGCCCAGCACCAGCGCGGCGAACACGGTCAGCAGATCGCCGGCGAACAGTTCGCGGCGCAGTGCGCGCGCGGCATGGCGCAGCACGTTCATGCGGCATCCGCCGCGTCGGCGGCGCGCAGGCGGCCGCCATCGAGGCGGTAGCGGTGCTCGCAGCGCTGCGCCAGGCGCATGTCGTGCGTGACCAGCACCAGGGTGGTGTCGCTGCCGGCGTTGAGCGCGAACAGCAGGTCGCTGATCTGCTGCCCGGTGGCCTGGTCGAGGCTGCCGGTGGGCTCGTCGGCGAACAGGATGCGCGGCCGCGCCACGAACGCGCGCGCCAAGGCCACGCGCTGCTGCTCGCCGCCGGACAGTTGCCGCGGGTAGTGCCGCGCCCGTGCGCTCAGCCCCACGGCCTCCAGCACCTCGCGCACCCGCGCCGGATCCTCGCGTCCGGCCAGTTCCAGCGGCAGGGCGATGTTCTCGGCCGCGGTCAGCGACGGCAGCAGGTGGAAACTCTGGAACACGAAGCCGACCTCGCGCGCGCGCAGCGCAGCGCGCGCTTCCTCGTCCAGCGCATTGAGCGATTGCCCGGCCAGCACGATCTCGCCGCGCGTGGGCAGGTCGAGGCCGGCCAGCAAACCGAGCAGGGTGGTCTTGCCGGAGCCGGAGGCACCGACGATGGCGACGCTGTCGCCTTCACCGATGGTCAATCCGACCTTGTCGAGAATGTGGACCGTACCCTCCGGTCCGCTGACGGATTTGCCGACATCGCGCACGTCGATGGCGATGCCGGCGCGAAGCGTGGGGGCCTGACTGTCGATGAGGGAATCTCCGATGCGTGGTGATGAGACGAGAAGCAAGCCGGCCTGGACGCGCCGCGCCTGGCTGCTGCTGGCATGGTGGGTGCTTCTGCCCGTCATCGCCTGTGCCAAAGGTGCGACGGGTCCGGTGCTGGTGCTCGGCGACAGCCTCAGCGCGGCGCACAACATCCCGGTGCAGTCCGGCTGGGTGGCCTTGCTGGACAAGCGCCTGCAGCAACAGATGCGGACGCCGCCGGCCGTGGTCAATGCCAGCATCAGCGGCGAGACCTCCTCCGGCGCACTGACCCGCCTGCCGGCGCTGCTGCAGAAGCACCGGCCGTCGGTGGTGGTGATCGAACTGGGCGGCAACGACGCGTTGCGCGGGCTGAGCCCGGCCGAACTGCGCGGCAACCTGGAGAAGATGATCGTGCTCAGCCGTGACGCGGGCGCGAAGGTGTTGTTGCTGGGCATCGACGTGCCGCCGAACTACGGCCCGGGCTACCGCCAGCGCCTGCGCGCGGTCTACGCGGACCTGGCGAAGCAGTACCAGACCGGCCTGCTGCCATTCCTGCTGGAAGGCGTGGCGCTGAACCCGGCGCTGATGCAGGGCGACGGTCTGCACCCCACCGCCGCGGCCCAGCCGAAGGTGCTGGACAACGTGTGGCCGCAGCTCAAGCCATTGATTGCGCAATAGTTTTTTTGCGACTCAGGCAGATGAAGCGACCTTCACGCCGCCACCACCGCACATCCGGCATGTTTCACAAAGCTGAAGACTGAGGAAGCGTTATGCGTCAGACCAAGGAAACATCCGGGCTCGTGCTGGTCGTGGAAGACAACCGCAATATTTCCGAGATGATCGGCGAGTATCTGGAGGGCCGCGGATTCGAAGTGGATTACGCCTGCGATGGCCTGGACGGCTACCGCCTGGCGGCGGAAAACAGTTACGACGTGGTGGTGCTGGACCTGATGCTGCCGCGTCTGGACGGCATCGAAGTGTGCCGCCGCCTGCGCAACGACGCGCGCAAGTCCACCCCGGTGCTGATGCTGACCGCGCGCGACACGCTCGACGACAAGCTCACCGGCCTGGGTTTCGGTGCCGATGACTACCTGACCAAGCCGTTCGCGATCCAGGAACTGGAGGCGCGCCTGCGTGCGTTGATCCGCCGCGAGCGCCGCCAGGTCGGCTCGGAAGTGCTGAAGGTGGCCGACCTGGTGCTGGATCCGGTGAGCATGCGCGCCACCCGCGCCGGCACCGAGCTGCAGCTCTCGCCGATCGGCCTGCGCCTGCTGACCATCCTGATGCGCGAATCGCCGCGCGTGGTCACCCGCCAGGAAATCGAGCGCGAGATCTGGGGCAACGGCCTGCCGGACTCGGACACCCTGCGCAGCCATCTGTACAACCTGCGCAAGATCATCGACAAGCCGTTCGACCGCCCGCTGCTGCACACCGTGCAGAGCGCCGGTTACCGCATCGCCGACATCGCCCAGCCGATGAGCTGAGGCGGCGCCCGATCGTGGATGCAATGCGGCCCCGCTGAACGGGGCCGCTTGCACGAAAGGCTCACGATCGGCCTTCCTATAATCGCGGCAACGATCACGGATGCCGTATGCCGCACGGGTTGCCGCGCAAACTTCGCCTCGCCCTGATCGCCCGCATCGTGTTTGCGGGCTGCGTCGTCACGCTTGCCAGTTATCTGGTGGTGGCGATCGTGCAGCACTCGCTGGTCGGCTCGATCCTGCAGCAGGAAGCGCGCTATTACTGGCGCGTGCATGCGCAGCAGCCGCAGCAGCTTCCGCCCAACACCCACAGCCTGCGCGGCTACCTGGTGGCGCCCGGCCAATCCGATGCCGCGGTGCCCGTCGACCTGCGGGGGCTGGCGCCCGGCCTGCACGAGGACCGCCCCGGCGGCGAGATCGTGCTGGTCGACCAGAACCCGTCCGGCCGCCTGTACCTGGTGTTCCTGCGCGCGCCGGCGCAGCGGCTGGCGTTCTGGTTCGGCGTGGTGCCGACCCTGCTGACCCTGATCGCGGTGATCGTGGTGGCCTGGTTGACGTGGCGGGTGTCGCGACGCTTGCTGTCGCCGATGAACTGGCTGGCGCGGCGGGTCTCGCGCTGGGATCCGCGGCACCCGGCCGCCGCCGATCTGGCCCCGGAAAACCTGCCGGCCGACGTGCAGGGCGAAGCGCGGCAGTTGGCCGCCGCGCTGCATGCGCTGGCCCAGCGCGTCACCGACCACGTCGCCCGCGAACGCAACTTCACCCGCGATGCCAGCCACGAACTGCGCACCCCGCTGACGGTGATCCGCGTCGCCACCGACATCGCGATGACCGAGCAGGAACTGCCGCCGCGCCTGAACCGCAGCCTGCAGCGGATCCAGCGTGCCGGCCGCGACATGGAAGCGGTGATCGACGCGTTCCTGATCCTGGCGCGGGAAGCGGACGTGGTGCCGCAGAGCGAGACCATCGACGTCGCCGAGCTGGTGGAATACGAGGCCGAAAACGCCCGTGAGCTGCTGGCGGACAAGCCGGTGACCCTGAGCGTGCGCGTGCTGGCCCCGGCCACGCTGCACGCGCCGCCACGGGTGCTGCACGTGGTGGTCAGCAACCTGCTGCGCAACGCCTGCAGCTATACCGATGCAGGACGCGTCGAAGTCGAGGTCGAGGCCGACCGCATCCGTATCCGCGATACCGGCATCGGCATGTCCGAGGAGGCGCTGCGGCACGCCTTCGAGCCGTTCTTCCGCGCCGAGTCGGAACGTCCGCAGGGCACCGGGCTGGGCCTGTCGATCGTGCGCCGGCTGTGCGACCGCTTCGGCTGGCAGGTTTCCCTGGAAAGCGCCGGCGGGGGCGGCATTCTCGCGACGGTGCGGTTCGGCCCGGCAGCGTAGGCGCTGGCACAGGGCGCTCGCGGCGGGGGCGTCCGGTCCATCGGCAAGAGGCCGCGCAGGGGCTTTTCCTGGAGGCGGCGAGTCCGATGGACGAGAGTGCTATGGTGCGCCGGTCCTGCCCCTCGCCATGTCCCGATGAAACGTCGCACCCTGCTCGCGCTGTCCGCCCGCCTCGGCGTGCTGAGCGCCTTGCCCTCGCTGGCCTTGGCCAGGTCTCTGCCACGTCCGGCGTCCCTCGGCTTCGTCCAGCAGGGCCGCGTGGCCGCGTTGCCCACGGCCGACCAGGTGCGCTGGCAGCGGCGCGAGATGGGCATGTTCGTGCATTTCGGCAACGAGACCTACAGCAACGGCCGCCCGCACGACTTTTCGGTGCCGGCGCAGGAAGTGAACCCGGTCGATCTGGACACCGATCAGTGGGCCAAGACGGCGGTGGCCGCCGGCGCGACCTACATCGTCTTCGTCGCCAAGCACCAATACGGGTTCTGCTGCTGGCAGACCGACACCACCGATTTCAGCCTGAAGCGCTCGCCATGGAAGCACGGCAAGGGCGACATCATGGCGATGCTGCGCGCATCCTGCGACAGATACGGCCTTGGACTCGGCGTCTATCTTTCGCCGCGCGACGATCACTTCGGCGCGGCGACCGGGGGCATCTGCAAGACCCCGGCGGAGCAGGCGCGCTACGACGCCGTCTACCGCCAGCAACTGACCGAGTTGACCACGCGCTACGGCGCGCTGGTCGAGGTGTGGTTCGACGGCGCCACGGCGACCCCGGTCGCCGACATCCTCCAGCAGCACCAGCCGCATGCGGCGGTGTTCCAGGGCGCCGCTGCGACGATCCGCTGGGTGGGCAACGAGGACGGTTTCGCGCCTTATCCATGCTGGAACGGCGTGGATCGCGCCGTCGCCGCGCTGGGCACGGCGACGGCGCTGGACAGCGATCCGGACGGCGACCGCTGGCTGCCCAACGAGGTCGATGTCTCCATCCGCAGGCCGGAGTGGTTCTGGACCCCGACCAATGGCGACAAGGTGCTGCACCTGGATCAGTTGCTCTCGATCTACTACCGCTCCGTGGGGCGTGGCGCGCAGCTGCTGCTGAACGTCTGTCCCAATCCGCGCGGCTTGGTCGACAAGGCCGACCAGGACGCGGTCGCAGCCTTCGGTGCGGAGATCCGGCGCCGCTTCGGCAAGGCGCTGGCAACGACGTCGGGCGCCGGTGCGGACGTGATCCTGACGCTGCCGCAGCCGCGCCGGATCGACACGGTGGTGCTGCAGGAACAGATCGAGCACGGCGAGCGCGTGCGCGCATACGTACTCGAAGGCCGCGTGGCAGGCGCATGGACGACGTTGGGCCAGGGGTCGGCGGTCGGCTACAAGCGCATCCAGCCGGTGGTCCCGATCGAGGTCGACGCGGTGCGCGTGCGCACCACCCGGGCCGCGGCCGCGCCGATGCTGCGTACGCTGGCGGTGTACGACACGGGCGTGGCGCCGCCGGCCGACTGGAATGCGCCTTCCGGGTTGTGGTCCAAGCACCTGATCGGCGACTGGAAGGACGGGACGTTCTCGTTCGATCTGCGTGGCGTGGTGACGGAAGCGGCGCAGTACAAACTGCGGCTGGTCGCGGCCGATGGCGCCATCGTCGCCATCACCGACGTGACGCTCGTCCTCGGCGGCGCGCCGCAGCCCAAGATGCTCAAGCATGTGCCCCAGCATGCGGACGAACTGATCATCAATGTGACTGGTATGGGCGATACCGGCACCATCTCCGGCAAGGTCAGCGGCGCCAGTCGCGGTCAGGCGCTGTTGCAGAAGATGTGAGACCGTGCGCGCGGCGTGCTGCGGCCGGCACGCGCGATGCGGTGGGCCAAGCCCGGTGTGCCGCACCGACCTCGCGGGCGTTCGCTCGTCCACCTGCAACAAGCCGGCGTGCGCCTTTCGCAGCACCGTGCGCGCCGCGCTTGCATGGCGCGCGTTCGGAAACGCGCGGCATCGCCGTCAGTGTCGGGCCGGCCGAGCGAGCGGCCGGACCGCGTGCAGCGCGGGCGTTGGCCGCGCGCCGCGGTCAGTGCGTCAGGTACGGACGCACGGTGTCGCGCCACAGCGCGTAGCCGGCCGCGTTCATGTGCAGCTTGTCCGGACCGAACAGCTCGGCGCGCGGCTGCCCGTCGGCGCCCAGCATCGGCGTGTACACGTCGACGAACTGGACCTGCTTCAGGCCGGCAGCGGCCTTGCGGATCAGCGCGTTGGCCTCGGCCATCTTCGGCATCAGCGCCGCACGCGAGGGGCTGGGCTTGATCGACAGATAGACGATGCGGGTCTTGGGCAGGTCGCGGCGCACGCGGGTCACGAAGGCCACGAAGTCGTCGCGCACCTGCTGCGGGCTGCGGCCGCTGTTGAGGTCGTTGTCGCCGGCGTAGAACACGATCAGGCGCGGCTTGTACGGCACCACGATGCGGTCGGCGTACCAGGTGCTGTCGCGGACCTCCGAGCCGCCGAAGCCGCGGTTGAGCGTCTGCACGCCTGGGAAATCGGTGGCCAGCGAGGTCCAGAAGCGGATCGAGGAACTGCCGATGAACAGCACGCCGCCGGGTTTGACCGGATGTGCGGCATCGTCCTTGGCGAAGCGCGCCATGTCCTCTTCCCAGGCGGCATTGGAGACCTGGTCGGGCACGCTGGGCGGCGGAGGTGGGGTGAGCGCCCGTGCCGGCGACAGGCCCAGCAGGGACAGACTGAACAGACTCAGGGCGAGCAGCGGTGCGCGCAGCGGCGAACGGGGCATGACGCCTCCTCGAAGCAAGGGGATCGGCGATGGTGCCGCAGGCGCGACATGCAGGCAAATCCGCGGCGATGCCGGCGCCGCCGCGGGGCTTGTGGCAAAATTGCGGCCTATCCCGCTGCGCCCTTGCCCATGACCGATTCCTTCCGGCCGTCGTCGTCGCGTCCCCGTCGCCCGGGGCGGGACTGAGCCATGGCCGACCAGTTCGGGCATCTGCCGCGCGGGCCGCGCCGCATGCTGATGGCGGCGCGTTGGTCCTGGCAGGGATTGCGCGCGGCCTGGCTGCACGAATCCTCGTTCCGCCTGGAGGTGTGCCTGTTCCTGATCCTGGCGCCGTTGGCGCTGTGGCTGGGGCAGGGGCCGGTGCAGCAGGTGCTGATGATCGGCTCGCTGCTGCTGGTGCTGGCGGTGGAGCTGCTCAATTCGGCGATCGAAGCGGTGATCGAGCGCTATGGTCCCGAGCATCACGAGCTGGCCGGCCGCGCCAAGGACATGGGCTCGGCCGCGGTGTTCGTGATGCTGGCCAACGTGGTGCTGTGCTGGGGCCTGATCCTGCTGCCGCGCCTGCTGTGATCGCCGCCCGTTTCTTCTTCCGTTAAAGGACCCGACACCATGGCCCTCGAATTTCTCGCCGACCCCAACACCTGGCTGACGCTGTTGACGCTGAGTGCGTTGGAGATCGTGCTGGGCATCGACAACCTGGTGTTCATCTCCATCGCCGTGGGCAAGCTGCCGGAAGCGCAACGCCCGGCCGCGCGCAGGTTCGGCATCGCGGTGGCGTGCCTGACCCGCATCGCGCTGCTGGTGTCGCTGGCGTTCCTGGCGCGGATGCAGGGCGAGTTGTTCAGCGTCGCCGGCATGGGCATCTCGATCCGCGACCTGGTGCTGATCGTCGGCGGCCTGTTCCTGCTGGTGAAGGGCACGATGGAGATCCGCGAGCTGATCACCGGCGGCGAGGACGAAGACCCCACCACCAGCAAGGCCTCGGGCGTGTTCTGGATGGTGATCGCGCAGATCGCGGTGATCGACATCGTGTTCTCGCTGGACTCGGTGATCACCGCGGTGGGCATGGCCCAGCACATCCCGGTGATGATCGCCGCGGTGCTGCTGGCGGTGGCGGTGATGCTGCTGGCGGCCAACCCGCTGGGCCGTTTCATCGACGCCAACCCGACGGTGAAGATGCTGGCGCTGGCCTTCATCCTGATGATCGGCGTGGTGCTGATCCTGGACGGCCTGGACGTGCACGTGCCCAAGCCCTACATCTACGCGGCGATGGGCTTCTCGGTGCTGGTGGAGTGGCTGAACCTGCTGATGCGCCGGCGCGCCGCCGCGCACCAGGTGCCCGGCGCGGGGAAGTGGTGAGCCACCGCTGAGGACGGCTGCGTTTTCACCGGCAGCGTGGCAAGCTGCGCGCAGTCATTCGCCGGAGTCCTCGCATGCGCCTGTTGTCCCGCTCCCTGTTCCTGGCCGCGCTGGCGGTGTTGCTGTCCGGCTGCGGCTACAACGCGATCCAGCAGAAGGACCAGGCGGTCAAGGCCGGCTGGTCGGAAGTGCTGAACCAGTACAAGCGCCGCGCCGACCTGGTGCCGAACCTGGTCAACACGGTCAAGGGCTATGCCGACCAGGAGCGGCAGGTGCTGACCGACGTGACCAACGCCCGCGCCCGCGTCGGCCAGGTGCAGGTCAACGCCGACGACGCCGCCTCGCTGCAGCAGTTCCAGCAGGCGCAGGGCCAGCTGTCCAGCGCGCTGTCGCGGTTGCTGGTGGTCAGCGAGAACTATCCCAACCTGAAATCCGACCAGGCCTTCCGCGACCTGCAGGCGCAGCTGGAAGGCACCGAAAACCGCATCACCGTGGCACGCGGCCGCTACATCCAGGCGGTGCAGGACTACAACACCTACATCCTGTCCTTCCCGCAGGTGCTCACCGCCAAGATGTTCGGCTACAAGGAGAAGCCCAACTTCTCGGTGGAGAACGAGGCGCAGATCTCCGAGGCGCCGGCGGTGAACTTCGGCGGCCAGCCGGCGTCCGCGCCGCAGCAGCCGCAGCAGCCGGCACCGGCGCAGTAAGCGTCGCGGCAGGCCGGCCCGACCGTGCGTTCCACCTCCGCGGCTGAGCGCGCCGCCGCAGCGACGGCGTCGTGCGGCGGCGCGCGCCCTGCGGCTGGCCGTCGGCACGTCTGCGTCTGGCTGGTGCTGCTGCTGGCGTTGCTGCCCTGGCTGGCCTGGGCGCAGCCCGAGGCGCCGATCCCGCCGCTGGATGCGCCGGTGGTCGACACCACCGGCACGCTGACGCCGAACCAGCGCCTGGAACTGGATCGGCAGGCGGTGCAGTTGCAGCAACGCAAGGGCAGCCAGCTGCAGGTATTGGTGGTGTCCAGCACCGCCCCGGAGAGCATCGAGCAATACACCCAGCGCGTGTTCGACCAGTGGAAGCTTGGCCGCAAGGGCGTGGACGACGGCGTGCTGCTGGTGGTGGCCAAGGACGACCGGCGCGTGCGCATCCAGCCCGGCTACGGCCTGGAGGGTGCGATTCCCGACGCCACCGCCAACCGCATCATCCAGGAATACCTGGTGCCGCGTTTCCGTGCCGGCGACTACAGCGGCGGGATTGCCGAAGCGACCGCGATGCTGGTCAAGCTGATCGACGGCGAGGCGTTGCCGGCGCCGGTGAGTGCGCACGCTTCCACCTCGCGCGGCGGCGGCCTGGGATTCGGATTCTTTGCCGGCCTGTTCGCGGCGCTGGTCGCGCAGGTGCTGTTCGCGCGGCTGTCGCGCCCTGTGCGCGGTGTGCTGAGCGGCGTGGTCGGCGGCGGCGTCGGCCTGCTGCTGAGCCTGTCGCTGTTCGTCGGTGCGCTGACCGGCGCGATCGGCCTGCTGCTGGGCCTGTTCGTCGGCATCGCGCCTGGCCGCTCGGCTGGCGGTGGCGGTTGGGGCGGCTGGGGTGGCGGCGGCTTCGGCGGTGGCTGGGGCGGCGGTGGCGGTGGTTGGGGCGGCGGCGGAGGCGGCTTCGGCGGAGGCGGCTGGGGCGGTGGGGGCGGCAGTTCCGGAGGCGGTGGCGCCTCGGGGAGCTGGTGATGCGTCTGCTTCGGCACCTGTTCGCGCCGTCCGCGCAGCGCCTGTTTCCCGCGGCCAGTCTGGAACGCATCGGCGCGGCGATCGCCGAGGGCGAGCGCCTGCACAGCGGGCAGGTGATGTTCGCGGTGGAATCGGGGCTGGCGCCGGCGCAGGTGCTGCGCGGCATGGCCCCGCGGCTGCGCGCCGAGCATGCGTTCGCGCAGTTGCGCACCTGGGATACCGAGGCCAACAACGGCGTGCTGATCTATCTGCTGCTGGCCGACCACCACATCGAGATCGTCGCCGACCGCGGCCTGCGCGGACGGGTGGACGCGGCGCAGTGGCGCCAGGTCTGCGCGCTGATCGAGCGCGACATGCGCGCCGGCCAGCCCGAGCAGGCGGTGATCGCCGGCGTCGGCGCAGTGTCCGCGTTGCTGGCCGCGCACTTCCCGGCCCAGCCTGGTCAGCAGGGCGAGAACGAATTGCCGAACCTGCCGCGGGTGCTGGACTGAGCGCGCCTGGAGTTCGGGCGTGTCCTGCCGGTAGATGACACGCGGCGTTTTGGCGCCGATGTGGTGGATTTCAGGGGTTTGGCTGCAGGGGGATTCAGGATGCGCTGCCCACCTGCTGCCGATCCGAGCCATTTACCTGGCTGGGATTTTTTCACCGAGTTCGCCACCGACGCATCCTCCCGCAGGAGCGGCTTCCGCCGCGACGGGCGTTCCCCGGTAAAGCCCCGTCGCGGCTGAAGCCGCTCCTACGGGAATGCGCATCGCGTCCGGCCGTACATCGGTCATGCGCAGAGTCGGCGGTGGAGTCCGTGGCAGACGCTTGCGCCTGACGGCAGATGAAGCGCCACCCCGCTGCGCCGTCCGCAATCGCAAGGAGCGGAGTCGGTGGCAGACGCGTGCGCCTGCCAGCAGATGAAGCGCCGCCCCGCTGCGCCGTCCGCAATCGCGGCAAGTAGCGGAGTCGGTGGCAGAATAGGCGCTCTTTGCCCCCCGGCCGACGCCTGCGCATGACCTATCTCCACCAGATCGACCCCATCGCCTTCTCGTTCGGGCCGGTGAAGGTGCATTGGTACGGGCTGATGTACTTGGCCGGCTTCATCTCGGCCTGGTGGCTGGGCCGCCGCCGCATCCGCGCCGGGCGCCTGCCCGGGGTGAACGAGGACGGCTTCTCCGACCTGCTGTTCTACGCGATGCTCGGCGTGGTGCTGGGCGGGCGCATCGGCTACATGCTGTTCTACGCACTGTCCGATTTCCTCGCCGACCCGCTGCTGATCTTCAAGGTGTGGGACGGCGGCATGAGCTTCCACGGCGGCCTGCTGGGCGTGCTGGCGGCCTGCCTGTGGTGGACGCGCAAGGCGCGCCTGCATTTCTTCGACACCGTCGATTTCATCGCGCCGCTGGCGCCGCTGGGCCTGGGCTTCGGTCGCATCGGCAATTTCGTCGGCGGCGAGTTGTGGGGCAAGTTGACCCACGCCGGCTGGGGCGTGATCTTCCCGCACGCGCCGGCGACCGACGGGGTGGCCAACGCGCCAGCGCTGGAGAGCTTGATGAGCAGCGCGCAATTGCAGCAGCAATACGCCGCCGGCATGCTCGATCGCTATGCCCGCCATCCCTCGCAGTTGTACGAAGCGGCGCTGGAGGGCCTGGTGATGTTCGTGGTGCTGTGGACGTTCTCGATGAAGCCGCGCGCACGCTATGCGGTGTCCGGCCTGTTCGCGCTGCTGTACGGCGTGTTCCGCTTCGCCGTGGAGTTCGTGCGGGTGCCGGATGCGCAGCTCGGCTACCTGGCGTTCCATTGGCTGACCCGCGGCCAGCAGCTGAGCATTCCGCTGATCCTGTTGGGCGTGTTCTTGCTGTGGCGCTCGCGCAGCGCGCCCGTGCTGCAGCCGGTGCCGCCGCCGGAGGTGAGCAAGTGAAGCAATACCTGGACCTGCTGCAGCACGTGCTGGAGCACGGCGCGGAGAAGGCCGACCGCACCGGCACCGGCACGCGCAGCGTGTTCGGCTGGCAGATGCGCTTCGATCTCAACGACGGCTTCCCGCTGGTCACCACCAAGAAGCTGCACCTGCGCTCGATCGTGCACGAGTTGCTGTGGTTCCTGAAGGGCGAGACCAACATCGCCTATCTCAAGGACAACAAGGTCAGCATCTGGGACGAGTGGGCCGATGCGCAGGGCGAACTTGGCCCGGTGTACGGCAAGCAGTGGCGGCGCTGGACCGGCGCCGACGGCCGCGAGATCGACCAGATGCAGTGGCTGGTGGACGAGATCAAGCGCAATCCGGATTCGCGGCGGCTGGTGATCAGCGCCTGGAATGTGGCCGAGTTGCCGCAGATGGCGCTGATGCCCTGCCACAGCCTGTTCCAGTTCTACGTGGTCGACGGCAAGCTCAGTTGCCAGCTGTACCAGCGCAGCGGCGATATCTTCCTCGGCGTGCCGTTCAACATCGCCAGCTACGCGCTGCTGACCCACATGGTGGCGCAGGCCACCGGCCTGGGCGTGGGCGATTTCGTGCACACGCTGGGCGATGCGCACCTGTACTCCAACCATTTCGAACAGGCGCGCGAGCAACTGGCGCGCACGCCGCGGCCGTTGCCGCGCCTCCGACTGAATCCGGCGGTGACCGATCTGTTCGCCTTCACCTACGACGACATCGCCATCGAGGGTTACGACCCGCATCCGGCGATCAAAGCGCCGGTGGCGGTGTGAGTGGCGGGGAGTGGGGAATGGAGAATGGGGAATCGGAAAAGGCGGCAGTGGCGGCGGGGACGGATTTGGAGCCGTCTACGCGCCCCTCGCTGCAGTTGAGCCTGATCGCGGCGCTGGATCGGGCCAATGCGATCGGTCGCGACAACGACTTGCCGTGGCGCCTGCCGGACGATCTCAAGCGCTTCAAGGCGCTGACCCTGGGCAAGCCGGTGCTGATGGGGCGCAAGACCGCGCAGTCGCTCGGGCGCGCGCTGCCCGGGCGCTTGAACCTGGTGATGACCCGTTCCGGGCAGGTGCCGTTCGCGGACATGCAGGCGGTGGCGTCGCTGCAGGCGGCGTTCGACGCGGCGCGCGAAGCCGGCGCGACGGAGTTGGCGGTGATCGGCGGCGGCGACATCTTCGCCCTCGCCCTGCCGTTGGCCGAGACGCTGTACCTGACCCATGTCGACACCGTGGTCGATGGTGCCGATGCGCATTTTCCCGCGTTCGATCCGGCGCAGTGGGACGTGGTGGCGCGGCAGGCGCATCCGGTCGATGCGCGGCATGCGCTGGCCTTCGCGTTTGTGGATTACCGGCGCCGATCTGGCGCGGTGTAGCGGCCACCGGGCTGTCGTAGGAGCGGCTTCAGCCGCGACGCGCATTCCGGGGAACGCCTGTCGCGGCTGAAGCCGCTCCTACGAAATCGCAACGTCTCGCGTTAGACCTATTCCTGCTCGGGCGTGGCAGATGCAGCCGGCGCCGGTTGTCCACGGTGCGGCGCGCTGCGCCGCCGCGGCGTGCCACTGCGCGCCGCCGGCGGCGGCCCCTGCACCGGGCGGCCCGGGACCTGCACGACCTGCAGGTCCTCGCTGTCCAGGCGCAACGCGGTGAGCTTGCCGCCCCAGACCGCGCCGGTGTCGATCGCGTGCACGCCCTGGGTGATGGTCAGGCCCAGCGTCGACCAATGTCCGCAGACGATCTTCAGGTCGCGCTCGACCCGCCCCGGCACCTCGAACCACGGGTACAGGCCCTGTGCCTGGGTGCCGGGCGTACCCTTTTCCTCGATCGCGATGCGCCCGCGCGGGGTGCAATAGCGGGCGCGGGTGAACAGGTTGATGATCGCGCGCGAGCGGTCGTAGCCGGTCAGGCCCGGCGACCAGGCGGGGCGGTCGCCGTACATGTTGCGGAACAGCTTGCGGTAGCCGTTGCCGTGCAGTTGCTGCTCGACCTCGCGTGCATGCTTCTCGGCCAGCGCGGTGGTCCACTTCGGCGCCAGGCCGGCGTGGATCATCATCCAGCCGAGTTGGCGGTCGGCGTGCAGCAGCTTCTGCATGCGCAGCCAGGTCAGCAGTTCGTCGCGGTCCTCGGCCAGCACGATGCGCTGCAGGTCCGGGTTGACCTTGCGCTGTTCGTCCGGGCTGCGCTCGCCGATCGCCAGCAGCGACAGGTCGTGGTTGCCCAGCACCACCACGCTGTGTTCGCGCAGCGAGTGCACCAGGCGCAGGGTCTCCAGCGACTGCCCCCCGCGGTTGACCAGGTCGCCGCAGAACCACAGCCGGTCCACCGCCGGATCGAAGCGGATCTTCTCCAGCAGGTGCTGGGTGATGTCGTAGCAACCCTGCAGGTCGCCGATCGCCCAGACCGCCATCAGTGCAGGGTCCGTGGGACGGACAGCACGAACGGGGCGATCGCGGCGATGAAGTGGGTACCGTCGTCGGCCTCCATGTCGTAGTGGCCGCGCATCGTGCCGTGTTCGGTCTCCAGCACCAGCCCGGAGGTGTAACGGAAATCCTCGCCCGGGCGCAGCCGCGGCTGTTCGCCGACCACGCCGTCGCCGTCCACGCGTTCGATGCGGCCGTTGCCGTCGGTGATCTCCCAGTGCCGGGCGATCAGCCGCGCGGCGACGCGGCCGCTGTTGTGGATGCGGATCGTGTAGGCGAACGTGTAGCGTCCGTCCTCCGGCGCCGATTGGTCGTCGAGGAATCGGGGCGACACTTCGACCTCGATCCGATAGGGGGCGTCATCGTTCATCCCCACAGTTTAGAGCGTGTTTTGCCGTTTGAGGCGAGATGCGTCAACGGTTGTCACTGCCAGGCGGCTGACGCGCGGCAGTGGCCCTGGCTGCGGCCTGCGCGAGCCGCACGTGCGGGCCTGTTGTTGCCGCGGGCAGTGTGCAGGAGGGCCGTCGTTCGCGGTGGCGGTCTGTGTTGTGCGGCTTGCCACGCTACGGTGTCGAGGCGGTGCCGTCATCACCATGTCTACGGTGCAGGTCGGCGACGCCTGCGCCGGCATGCAAGGAGGGGGCAACGCGCGCGCAGAGGTCGCACCACGCATGCATGCGCGCGCCGCGCGGGACGTCCGCTCAGGCTTGCGCGATGTTGGCCAGGCGCACGAAGTCGGCGACCTCGAGCTGCTCGGCGCGCGCGTCCGGGCGCACGCCGGCGGCCTCGAACTGGGCAGCATCGCAGACGCCGTTCAAGGCGTTGCGCAGGGTCTTGCGGCGCTGCCCGAACGCGGCGCGGACCACGTCGGCGAAGCGCTTGGGATCGGCGATGCCCACCGTCTGCGGCGGCCGCGGCACCAGCCGCACCACCGCCGAATCCACCTTCGGCGGCGGCCGGAACGCGCCCGGCGGCACCACGAACAGCGAGGTCACCTCGCAATACGCCTGCAGCATGACGCTGAGCCGGCCGTAGACCTTGCTGCCAGGGTCGGCGGCCATGCGGTCGACCACTTCCTTCTGCAGCATGAAATGCATGTCGGCGATCGCCGTGGCGTGGTCCAGGGCATGGAACAGGATCGGCGAGGAAATGTTGTAGGGCAGGTTGCCGACCAGGCGGATGCGTGCGCCCTCGGCCAGGGCGGCGAAATCCACCGACAGCACGTCGCGGTTGAGGATGGTCAGTTCGCCGACACCGGCCGCCGCCGCGGTCAGTGGCGCGATCAGGTCGCGGTCGAATTCGATCACGGTCAGCTGGCCATGCCGGCGCAGCAGCGGGAAGGTGATCGCACCCTGGCCGGGACCGATCTCCACCAGGCGATCGCCGGGCTTGGGATCGACCGCGCGGACGATGCTGTCGATGTAGTGGCGGTCGCTGAGGAAGTGCTGGCCGAGGGATTTCTTGGCCGGGGCGCCGAAGCCGGAGGAGGAAGTCATGGCGGCCATTTTATCGGCATGCACGGGGTGGCGCGCGCCTGCGGCGACGTAGGAGCGGCTTCAGCCGCGACCGGCATGACCGGGAGCCTGGTTGCGACAGAGCGCCGAACGCGCTCGGCCCGGCAGCTAGGACTGCGCGCGGCGCGCCGCCAGTTGCGCGCACAGCGCTGTGGCGGCGAACAGACTGGACGGGTCTGCGACACCGCGACCGGCCAGCTCCAGCGCGGTGCCGTGGTCGACCGCCACGCGCGGGTAGGGCAGGCCCAGGGTCAGGTTCACCGCCTGCTCGAACCCGCTGTACTTGAGCACCGGCAGCCCCTGGTCGTGGTACATCGCCAGCACCGCGTCCACGCTCGCCAGCTTCTGCGGCAGGAACGCGGTATCGGCCGGCAGCGGGCCGATCAGGCGCATGCCCTCCGCGCGCAAGGCATCCAGCACCGGCTGCATCACCTGGATTTCCTCCAGGCCCAGGTGGCCGTCCTCGCCGGCATGCGGGTTCAGCCCCAGCACGGCGATGGTCGGCGCGGCGATGCCGAACTCATGGCGCAGCGCGGCCTCGGTGATGCGCAGGCTACGTTCCAGCAAGGCCGGCGTGAGCGCATCGGCGACCGCGCGCAGCGGCAGGTGGGTGGTGACCAGGGCCACGCGCACGATGGCATTGGCCAGCATCATCACCACCTCGCGGCCGGCATGCTGGGCTAGCAACTCGGTGGTGCCGGTGTAGGCGATGCCGCCGGCGTTGATCGCAGCCTTGTGCACGGGACCGGTGACCATGCCGGCCAGTTCGCCGCGCAGGCAGGCATCGGCGGCCTGGGTCAGCGCGGCGATCACCGCCGCGGCATTGGCCGGTTCGGTCGCGCCAAAGCGGCTGGGCACGGCATTGGCGACCGTGCGCAGGCGCAGGTCGCCAGGGGCGAGGGCGGGACTGGATTCGGGCAGCAGCTGCAGCGGCAGCGACAGCGCCGCCGCGGCGGCGCGCAAGGTGTCGGGATCGGCGAAGGCCAGGAGCTGGCAGTCGTGGCGCGGCTGTTGCGCCAGTCGCACGCACAGCTCCGGACCGATCCCGCCCGGCTCGCCCGGCACCAGCGCGAGCGAGGGACGCATGGGTCAGGGCTTGGCGGCGGGCGCCGCCGCGGGCGTGGCCGCCGGCGCAGTGGCGGCGTCGGTGTTGCCCACGCGCAGGTCGACATAGGCTTCGCCGCGCATTTCCTGCAGGAAGCGGTTGTATTCCTCTTCCAGCTTGCGGCGGCCGATGGTCTCGCGGACCTGGGCGCGCTGGGTATCGCTGGTCACGTCGGTCTGGCGCTCGCCGACGCGCTGCACGATGTGCCAGCCGGCCTCGGTGCGGAACGGCTGCGACACCTGGCCATCCTGCAGGCTCGCGACCTGGTGGCCGAAGTCCGGGCCGAACGCGTCGGCCGGGAACCAGCCCAGGTCGCCGCCCTGGCTGCGGCTGTTGGTGTCTTCCGACGCTTCCTTGGCCACGGCCTGGAAGTCGGCGCCACCGGCGATGCGCGCACGCAGGGTCTCGATCTTGGCCTTGGCCGCCGCATCGGGCTGCGCATCGTTGACCCGGATCAGGATGTGGCGGGCGTGGTACTCGGTGACGGTCTTCTTTTCCGGATTGGCCGAGGCGTCGCGCACCTCGACCAGCTTCAGCAACTGGAAGCCGCTGGGGCCGCGCAGCGGGCCGACCACCTGGCCGGGCTTCATGTCGCGGATCAACTGCGCGAACGCGTTGGGGATTTCATCCAGGCTGCGCCATCCCAGGTCGCCGCCTTCCAGCGCATTGGGGCTGTCGGAGTAGCGCACCGCCGCGGCGTTGAAGTCGATCTCGCCCTTGTCGATCAGGTTCTTGACCCCGTCGATCTTGCCCTGGGCAGTCTTGATCTGCTCGGCGGTGGCGCCTTCCGGCAGGCCGACCAGGATGTGCGCCAGGTGGTACTGCGCCCCGGTGGTGGCCTGCTGCGCCAGCGCCGCGTCGACTTCGGCCTCGCTGACGTTGATGCGGCTCTGCGCGAAGCTCTGGCGCAGGCGCTGCACGGTGATTTCGTCGCGCACCGAGTTGCGGAAGTCGGTGTAGGACATGCCGTCGGCGGCCAGCTTCTTGCGCAGGCCGTCCACGTCGGTGCCGTTCTGCTGGGCGATGCTGGCGATGGCGCGATTCAGCTCGTCGTCGCCGACGCGGATGCCGGTGCTGTTGGCGCGCGCGACCTGCAGCTTGACCAGGACCAGGCGTTCCAGCACCTGCCGCTGCAGCACGTTATCCGGCGGCAGCTGCGCCTCGCGGCCGGCATACTGCGCCTTCACGTTGCGCACGGCACGATCCAGTTCGCTCTGCAGCACGACATCCTCGTCGACCACCGCGGCGATGCGGTCCAGCGGTTGGGTTTGTTGCGCGGCGGCCGGAGCGGACACGCCGGCGACCGCCATCAGGGCGGCGAGAAATACAGAAAGGGTCTTGGTCATGGAATCTGGTTCGGATCGTAAGCGTCCGGATCGGTCGTGGTGTTGCTGGGCGGGACCAAGTACAGGTCGTCGCGGTTGTAGCCGAGAATAGCACGGCGCAGAACGCGGTCCGTGTCCTGGCCCAGGGACGACAGGCCCTTGAGCACGAACTCGACCTGGAACGCGGTGTCCAGCGCGCCGGTGCGGTTGCGCACGTAGCGCCGCGCCACGGCGCGCACCGCCAGGCAGCAGCTGTCCCACTGCACGCCGAGGATGCTTTCCAGCGGCTTCTTGTCCATCAGCGAGTAGTAATGCCGGCCCACCACGCTCCAGGTCGGGTTGATCGGGTACAGGAACGACACATCGGCCTGTTCCAGCAGGTCGCGGCGATAGCGGTAGGCGATGTTGACGATGCCGTCGCCTGGCATCAGATAGCGCGCGCGGAAGCTGGCCAGATCCTTGCGCCGGTACTTGGGGTCCCATTGATAGGTGGCGCCCAGGTTCCAGCGGTCGTTGATCATGTAGTTCGCATCGGCCACCCAGGCCGACTTGCCCTGCTCGATCGTGGTGTCGCTGTTGGGCAGGCTGACCCGCGAATCGCTGAAATACAGGATCTGGCCGAGGCTGACCGACAGCTTTTCCTTGCCGTCGTCCTGGCGCAGCAGGCGCGAGCTCAACGCCATGGTCAGCTGGTTGGCGTCGTTCTGGCGGTCGGCGCCGGTGTAGCGCGAATCGCGGAACAACTGGCCCCAGCTGAAGGTGAACTCGCGGGTATCGAAGATCGGCAGGTCGTTCTGGTCGCGGTACGGGGTATACAGGTAGAACAGCCGCGGTTCCAGGGTCTGCAGATAGCTGGTGTTCCCCCATTTGGTATCGCGGTCGAAGTACAGGCCCGCGTCGACCGTGGCGATCGGCAGGCTGCGCGAGGGCGTGGTGTCGCCGCCCAGCGTGGCCGCCAGATCCTTGTCGAGTTGATAGGCGGTGTAGCGCCAGGCCAGCGTGGGCTTGAGGAACCAGGCGGCGCCGGCCAGCGGCATCGAGATGTAGGGCTTGAGGTCCAGGCGGCTGCCGCCGGGGCGCGGCGTGACCACGCCGGTGCGTTCGTAGGTGCCGTCGGTGGTTTTCTCATGGATGTCATCGTGCACGAAGCGCACCGCTTCGCTGTACAGGCCGGCTTCGAAATAGTTGCCGAACGACTGGTCCCAGTTGAAGAAGGCGCGCGGCTGGCGGTTGTACGGCAGCGCATCCTCGGTCAGGGTGTAGTCGGTCAACTGCCAGCGGTCTGCCATCAGGCCGGCGGTCCAGGTCTCGCCTGTGCCGTAGACGCCGATCGTGCTCTGGATGTTGGATACCGCGTTGCCGAGCAGGCGGTTGGAGAAATCCTCCGTGTAGCGCTCGTCGCTGACCCATGCCACCGAGGCGCGCGCCTGCCACTGCGCATTGATGTTGTGGTAGCCCTGGTAACTGAAGCGGCCGCGATCCTTGTCGCGCAGCTTGTCGTCGGGCAGGTAGGCGGCCTCCAGTTCGCCCTTGCCGCCGTCGTACAGATAGCGGAACTCGCTGCCCAGCATCAGGCCGCGGCTGGCCATGAAGCGCGGATACAGGGTGGCGTCGTAGTTCGGCGCCAGATTCAGGTAGTACGGCTGGGTGTAGTCGAAGCCGTTGCGGCTGGACATGCCGATCGCCGGGAACAGGAAGCCGCTGCTGCGGCGATCGTCGATCGGGAACTTGAACCAGGGCGCGTACAGGATCGGGACGTTGTAGACCTTGAGGATCGCGTTGCGCGCGGTGCCGAAGCCCTCGTCGTTGTCGACGTCGATTTCCGGTGCATGCAGTTCCCACACCCGCTGCGAGGGGTCGCAGGTGGTGTAGGTGGAGCGGTGCATCTGCCCCAGCGCGCCCTGCAGGTCGACCGAGTCGGCCTTGCCGTTGCCGCGGCGGGCCAGCAGTTGGTAGCGAATGTTGGTGATCTTGTGGGTATCGGTGTCCTGATTGCCCTCGGCGCGGTCGGCGATCATGCGGATCGACGAATCCTGGTAGCGCACGTGGCCCTCGGCGATGTAGTTGCCGGTCTCCGTGTCCACCCGCAGGCTGTCGGTACCCATGAACTGGTCGCCGCGCTTGAGCGCGACGTTGCCGGTGTAGTTGGGGATGGTGGTGGTGCCCGACAGCTGGTCGCCTTCGATATTGGTCGGCTGCTGGTCGCGGTTCTGCGCGAGCTTGGGATCCGGCTGCTGCGCGTCGTCGAACTTGGGCAGCACGTCCGGGGTCGGGCACAGGCCCCAGTTCGGCGGCTTTTCAGCCGCCACTGCCGGCAGGCACAGGGCGATACTGAACGGAAGAGGGAGCAGGCGAAGGGTTCGGCGCACGCGCGTCAGGTATCGGGCGAAAACGGTCGCTAGCTTGCCCCATCCTGTGCATAGGGGCAATGAAGGCGTCCCCGGGGCAGGGGACGGGGTTCATCGGGCCTGCGGGACGCTCAGCGCAGCGCGTCGACGTGGGCGACGCTGCCCTCGCGCAGGGCCTGCAGGTCGTAGCCGCCCTCCAGCAGGGACACCACCCGGCCGCGCGCGTGCCGCTGTGCCACCGCGCGCAGCTCGGCGGTGATCCAGGCGAAGTCCTCGGTGTCCAGCATCAGGTCGGCCAGCGGATCGCGCATGTGCGCGTCGAAGCCGGCCGAGATCAGCAGCAACTGTGGCTTGAACGCGTCCAGCAGCGGCAGCATCTGGTCGGCCCAGGTGTTGCGGAAGCGGAAACCGCCGCTGCCCGGCGGCAGCAGCGCGTTGTGCAGGTTGCCGACGCCGCGGTCGTGGACCCCGCCGGTGTGCGGGAACAGCCCGGATTGGTGGGTGCTGAGGTACTGCACGCGGGGCTCGCGCTCGAAGATCGCCTGGGTGCCGTTGCCGTGATGCACGTCGAAATCGACGATGGCGATCCGCTCCAGGCCGTGCGCGTCGCGGGCGTGCGCGGCGGCCACGGCGACGTTGTTGAACAGGCAGAAGCCCATCGCGGTGTCGGCGGTGGCGTGGTGGCCGGGCGGGCGCACCGCGCAGAAGGCGGTGTCGCTGACGCCGTGCATGACCGCGTCCACCGCGGCCACGCCGGCGCCGGCGGCACGCAGGGCGGCAGCGCGCGAGCCGGGCGAGAGTACCGTGTCCACGTCGAGCATCTGCGGGCCGTCGAGATCGGCCAGGACGCGGTCGATCAGGTCGCGCTCATGCACCCGGGCCAGGTCGCCGAGCTTGGCCAGCGGGGCCTCGCGCCATTCCAGCGCAGGAAAGGCCTCGCGCAGTGCGGTGGTCACCGCCTCCAGGCGCTGCGGACGTTCCGGGTGTTCCGGTCCGGGCGCGTGGCCAAGGCAGGCAGGATGGGTGTAGATCAGCATGCGCGGCCGCGGCCTGGGCGTCGCTCAGGCCTGGCGCCGGTCGTGGCGCCACAGCACTTCGCCGTGGCCGTCGGCCCGCGCCAGCACCCGCGCCAGCACGAACAGCAGGTCGGACAGGCGGTTGAGGTAGCGCACCGCTTCCGGGCGCACCGCGTCCTGCCGCGACAGCGCCACCGTCTCGCGCTCGGCGCGGCGCACGATGGTGCGGGCCAGGTGGCAGCGCGCCGCCGCTTCGCCGCCGGCGGGCAGGATGAAGTCCTGCAGTGGCGGCAGGGTGTCGTTGTAGCGGTCCAGGTGCCGTTCCAGCGCGTCGATGTCGGCGGCATGGATCGCGGCGTGGCCGGGGATGCACAGCTCTCCGCCGAGGTCGAACAACTGGTGCTGGATCGCGGTCAGCAACTGCCGCACGTCCTCGGCCAGCGCGCAGGCCAGGACCACGCCGATCGCCGAGTTGGCCTCGTCCACGGTGCCATAGGCGGCGACCCGCGCCGAGTCCTTGCCGACCCGGTTGCCATCGCCCAGGCCGGTGCTGCCGTCGTCGCCGGTGCGGGTGTAGATCTTGGAGAGGCGGTTGCCCATCCCGGTCAGTGACCGACCGGCTGGCCGCGCTGGCCCAGCCGCGCCAGCTGCTCGACGCCGACCTGGACCGCCGCGGCCAGCGCCACGTACAGGCTGGCGCTGCCCAGGTAGGGCAGCAGCCAGTCGCTGTAGTTCTGCCACCAGCCGGCCAGGGTCGGGTTCGGCACGCTGCGGCTGACCCAGTAGAAGCTGCCCTGCGCCAGCAGGTGGCACGACGCCACCGCCACCAGCAGGCTGCCGGCGGCCAGGCCCAGGGCGCGCCAGTCGGCGCCGCGGTAGCGCTGCGCCAGCCAGGCGCCGCCGGCCCACAGCACGAAGTAGGCCGGGATCAGGCACCAGTAGGCCGGCGACACGCAGTAGTGCTGCCAGAAATCCAGGCCCTGGCTGCGGATGACCAGGTAGTCGACCAGCACCGCCAGCGCCATCAGCAGCGGGAACGCCCAGCGGGTCCAGCTGCGCAGGTAGAAGCCGCCGACGAAGAACACCGCCCACGACGCGTCCGGGATCGCCCCGAAGTGGTTGATGCGGGTCGCGGCCAGCAGCGCGGTCAACAGCAGCAGGGCGGGGAGGCGGTGGGCGGAAGGCGTCATGACGGCGGGCACCGGGGCACGTAAGACCCCGGATTCTACTGGAAGCGCGGCGCGCGCGAGCGCCGTGCGCCGCTCTCGCCACGGTGCGCAAGCTGGGCGGTGGCGCTCACCGGCCAGACGGGTGCCGGTCGTATCATGGCCGGATGAGCAAACGACATGACGTAGTGATCGTCGGCGGCGGCCTGGTCGGCGCCAGCCTGGCCATCGCCCTGGACCGGCTGGGTGTGGACGTGGGCCTGGTCGAGGCCGCGCCGCCGGGCGCGTTGCCGCCGGTGTTCGACCAGCGCAACCTCAGTTTCGCCGCCGCCACGGTCAACGCGCTGAGCGCGCTCGGGGTGATGCAGCGGCTGCGCGCGCCGACCGGCCCGATCCGCCGCATCCACGTCAGCCGCGCCGGCGATTTCGGCCGGGTGCGGCTGGAGGCCGCCGAGTATGGGCGCGAGGCCTTCGGCCAGGTGGTGGTCGCGCGCGACTTCGGCGAGGCGCTGGAGGCCAGCCTGGCGGCGACCACGCGGCTGACCCGCTATCGCCCGGCGCAGTTCGTGGCGCTGGAGGCCGACACCGAGGAGGGCGAGCGCCGCCTGCGCATCGTGCGCGACGGCAGCGAGCAGGTCCTGCACACGCGGCTGCTGGTCGGCGCCGACGGCAGCGCCAGCGCGGTGCGCGAGGCCTTGGGCATCGCCGCAACACGGCACGATTTCCAGCAGACCCTGTTCGTGGCGCGGGTGCGCGGCAGCCGCCAGCCCGACGGCACCGCCTACGAGCGCTTCCGCGACGACGGTCCGACTGCCTTGTTGCCGCGCGGCGACCGCCATTACGGCGCGATCCATGCGGTCGCCGCCGAGGACGCCGAGGCGGTGGCGGCGCTGGGCGAGGACGCCTGGCTGCAGCGGCTGCAGGACGCGCTGGGCTGGCGCGTCGGCCGCCTGCTCGGCAGTGGCGAGCGCAGTGCCTACCCGATCGTGCAGGTGCTGGCCGAGCGGCTGACCGACGCGCGCGCGGTGCTGCTGGGCAATGCCGCGCAGACCTTGCACCCGCTGGGCGCACAGGGCTTCAACCTGGGCTTGCGCGATGCGCTGACCCTGGCCGAACTGATCGAGCGCGACGGCACCGACCCGGGCGCGCCGGCGCTGCTGCAGCAGTACGCGCAGCGCCGCGAGCAGGATCGCCAACGCACGGTGGCGTTCTCCGGCGGGCTGGCGCGGCTGACCGCCAACCCGGCCACGCTGCTGCGCCCGCTGCGCAGCCTGGGCCTGCTGGCGGCGGCGCAGGCCGCGCCGTTGCAGTCGTTCCTGGTCGGTGGCGCGATGGGCTTCCGCGGCGATGTGCCGCAGCTGTGCCGGGAGACGCGCGCATGAGCCGGCGCGGCGTGCTGGATGTGGTGGTGGTGGGCGGCGGCGTGGTCGGCGCGGCCTGTGCGCTGGCCCTGGCCGGCGAAGGCCTGGCGGTGGCCCTGGTCGAGGGCCGCGAACCGCCGCGCTGGTCTGCCGACACGCCGGACCTGCGCGTGTACGCCTTCGCCCCGGACAACGCGGCGCTGCTGCAGGGCTTGGGCGTGTGGCCGCAGGTCGTCGCCAGTCGCGCCAGCGCGTACCGGCGCATGCGCGTGTGGGATGCCGGCGGCGGTGGCGAACTGGCCTTCGACGCCGACACCCTGGGCCGCGACCAGCTCGGCTGGATCGTCGAACACAGCCTGCTGGTCGAACAGCTGTGGGCGGCGCTGCCGGCGGCCGGCGTGCAGGTGCATTGCCCGGCGCGGGTGGAGGCGCTGGAGCCGTCGGCCGAGCGTGCGCGCCTGCGCCTGGACGACGGCAGCCGCCTGGACGCGCGCCTGGCGATCGCCGCCGACGGCGCCGATTCCACCCTGCGCGCCTTGGCCGGGCTGGACGCGCCGGCGCACGACTACGGCCAGCGCGGCGTGGTCGCCTTCGTGCAGACCGAACAACCGCACCAGGACACCGCCTGGCAGCGCTTCCTGCCGGGAGGGCCGCTGGCGTTCCTGCCGTTCGCCGACGGCCGCAGCTCGATCGTGTGGACCTTGCCCGAGGCCGAGGCGGCGCGGGTGCTGGCGCTGGACGATGCGGCCTTCGGCGCCGAACTGACCCAGGCCTTCGGCGCGCGGCTGGGTGCGGTGCGGGCGCTGTCGCCGCGGCTGGCGTTCCCGCTGCGCCGGCAACTGGTGGAGGCCTACCAGCGCGGCCGCCTGCTGGTGCTGGGCGACGCCGCGCACGTGGTGCATCCGCTGGCCGGGCAGGGCGTCAACCTGGGCCTGCGCGACGTCGCCGCGCTGGCGACGCTGGTGCGGCAGGCGCAGGCGCAGCGAGTCGACTGGGCGGCGCCGCAGCGGTTGGCACGCTGGGCGCGCGGCCGCCGCAGCGACAACACCGTGGCCGCCTACGGCTTCGATGCGATCAACCGGCTGTTCTCCAACGACGAGCTGCACCTCACCCTGCTGCGCGGCCCGCTGCTGGGCCTGGCCGGCAAGCTGCCGTTGTTGATGCACGGGTTCTGGAAGCGCGCTTCCGGCGTGTGACCGCACGCTCCGGCCGGACGCGGCGGCCGCAGATTCGACCACGCGCGCCGAGCGGCGCCCGTGCCCTCATCCGCCCCTTCGGTGCACCTTCTCCCGGAGGGAGAAGGAAGAGCCAGCTTCGGCTGGTTTGCTTGAGCCTGTCTCCCTTCGGGAGAGGGGTTGGGGTGAGGGTAGGGAGCGAAGCGCAGCACGCAGGCCGCGTTCCTGCCATGGAGGACGACGATGCAAGACGCGACCCGGGCGCAGACCGTGGATCTGCTGATTTCCCACAGCCAGGTGCAGTTGCGCGCCCGTGCCTTCGACGAGGCCGCCTGCCGCTGGGGTCCGCGCAACCTGGCGCAGGGCGCGATCCTGCATCGTGACTACGTGGTGTTCGATCCGTTGCCCGAGGACGCGTTCGGCGCGCAGGTGCACCTGGTGCTGGCCGCGGCGTTCGCACCCGATCCGCGTGCGCAGCGGCGCATGCAGGTGCCGTTCCGGGTGGTTCCGGACGCGCGGGTGCAGGTGGCGTCTGCTGCTGAGGCCTTCGATGTGACGCTGGCGCTGCAGCCTGGCGACTACGCGCTTTACTACGAAGTCTGCGAAGGCGACGACGAGGTGTATTACCGGCTCACCCTGGTGCCGGCGACGCAGCCGGTGGCGGCGCGTTATCTGCTGGACGATCCCTGGGGCGGAACGCAGGATGCGCCGCTGCAGGAAGGAATGCTGTAGCGCTCGTCAGCGCGGTGGGCGAGGCGAGATGGAGGGCGTATTGGATGACGCGCGGTGCGGCGATCGATGCGCCGGCTGCGCTGAAGCGAGCGTCTGACGTTCCGGCCCTCGCGTGACGGGTGTCTGCGGTGTTGCCGCTTCAGAAAACAATCGCGCCGCATGCGGCGGGGAAGCCGCAGGCGGCGCGTGTGGTGGAAAGGACGCGAATCGGTCGACGCGTGGATCGCGTCACGTCGACATCCAGCCTTCCAGGTCGGCCTTGCTCAGGCGGCCGTGGTGATGCACGTCGACGGCATCGAACTCGGCGTACAGCGTCGGGTCGGCCTTGGCTTCGGCGCGGCTGATGTAGCCGTCATGGTTGCGGTCGAGCTTGGCGAAATCGATGTGGTAGTCGCCGACGATCGAGTTCGGCTCGACCGAGGTGACATTGATGATCTGGCCGTTCTGGTGCAGGGTCACTTCGTCCGGCGCCGACTGCGCCATGGCCAGCGCCGGCGCGGCAAGCAGCGCGAACGCGAACGGGACGAGACGAGGAACGATGCGGTTCATGGCACGACTCCTGTTGCTGGGAAGGAGTCAAGAACATAGGCCTGGCCGAATTAATCGACGCTAAAAAAATCGGGCCTTCGCACGTGTGCGCCGGCGCTGTTTAGCAAGCGTTTCCAATGTGCGCTCCAGCGCGGCCGGCGCTGCCCCTGGCGCTGCCGGACGCACGTCGGCGTGGCTACAGCGCACTTCGCATGATCTGCTTCCGCGACACGCAAGCCGGATGCCGCTTGCCTGTAGCAGAGGCTTCAGCCGCGACGGCGGCGTTACCGGTAAACCCGTCGCGGCTGAAGCCGCTCCTACAGAACGCGTCCCGACGTGATGCGGGATGTCTACAGCCAGCCGGCCAACTGCGCGCGGCTGAGGCGGCCGCTGTGGGTGGTGTCCAGCGCGTCGAACTCGTCGGCCAGCGACGGATTGGCCTGCGCTTCGCTGCGGCTGATGTAGCCGTCGTGGTCGGTGTCCAGCGCCTCGAAATCGATGCGGTAGCTGCCGGCGACGCGGTCCGGCTGGATGCTGCGCACGGTCACCTGCGCTTCGCCCGGCGTCGCCGGCAACTGCACCTGGTGGGTGACCACACCGTTGCTGAGCGGCTGCGCGCGCACGTTGACCGGCGCATCCCGCAGCGGTTCGGTGGTGGCGCTGGAGGTGCTATTGAGATTCTGCGCCGCGGCCGGCGCGGCGCAGGCGCACAGGCAGCAGAGCAGGACGAGGGAACGGCAGGGCATGGACAAGACGCAACTCCGGTATGGCGAGGGATGGCGGCCCCGGCTCAGCCGGGGATGAATGGAAACGCGAGCTTCAACAGGCCCTTCAGCCCGCCCTCGGCGGTGCTGGCGACGGCCTTGGCGCCGAGGCTGTTGAGGGCGCGGCGCACGTCCTCCCAGCGTAGCTTGCTCACGTCCTTCTTCAACAGGTCGGCGACCTCCTCGGCGGTGGGCGCCAGCTTCTGCAGTTCCTGCGTCACCTTCTCCGGCTCCGGCTGCAGGTAGCCCCAGCGCTCGGCGATCTTCAGCAGCGTGTCGAAGCGCACCGCCATCACGTCGCGGTTGCGCTCGTACACGGGCATGGCGCCGACGTCGACAATGGCTTGTTCGAAGCGCTGCTGGTCGTCGGGATGTTCGATGCGGATCGCCAGGAAGCCGTCCTTCTTGCTGCGCTCGCTGACGTGCTTGGCCCCGGCGCGCAGGTTGTCCTCGGTGAGCACCGTGGCGACGATGCGCTGCAGCGCCGCCTCGTTGTCCTCCGGCACCAGCGCGCGCCAGCGCGCATAGCCGTCGCGGCGCAGGCCCTTGACCTTGGCCGGGGTCACCCGCAGGCGCATCGCCACCGCGTTGTTGGAATCGCTGCGCGAGATCGCGCCGTCGCGCTCCAGCAACACGAAGATCAGCAGTTCCAGGTCGCGCTTGGTCAGCGACTGGAAGCCCTGCAGCAGGGTCAGGCGCAGGAATTCGTCGGCGAAGCCGGCCGGGTTGTTCAGTTCGATCGGCTGCATGTGCGCGGCCCTCCAGTCAGTGCAGCCAGGATGCCAGGCGGCCATTGCGCGGGCTGAGACACCGCTGCGATACGCATCCCATCAACGTCCGTGCTCGCGTCCGGGGCGGTCGCTGCGGAAGGTCTCGATCGCGCCGCGGTCCTGCAGGGTCACATCGACATCGCGCCCGTCGGCGCCGCCGAAGGCCAGGTTGGTGGGCTTGCGGCCCTTGGTCGCGACCTCGTGCAGCAGCGTGCCGTCGGGCGCCAGCACGATCACCTTGCCGGCGTCGTAGCGGGCCACGTACAGGTTGCCGTCGACGTCGCAGCGCATGCCGTCCAGGCCGGCGTCGGCGAAGCTGGCGAACAGCCGCTTGTTCGAGACGGCGCCGTCGGCCGCACGGTCGTAGACCCAGATCCGCCGCTGCACGCTCTCGTTGACGTACAGGCGCTTGCCGTCGGGGCTGACCTCGATGCCGTTGGTGGTGCCCATGCCGGTCTCGATCAGGTGCGCACTGCGGTCGCGGTCGATGCGCCACAGCTGGCCGCCGTCGTGCTTCCAGTCCGGGTCGCTGGCGTACAGGGTGCCGTCGGGCGCCATCGCGATGTCGTTGGGCTGGAACGCGCCCGGCAGCGTGGCGTAGACCTCGATGCGCTTGCTGCGCAGGGCGATGCGCAGGATGCGGTGCTGGCCGTAGTCGGCCACCAGCATGCGCCCGCGGCGATCGAAGCGGATGCCGTTGCCGATGCTGCCGGCAGGCAGATCCACGAACAGGCTGGCCTGCGCGTGGCCGTCGGCATCGCGCTGGATCCGGCCGATGCTGCCGTCGTGGGCGAAGTTGACCACGTACAGCGCACCATCGGGGCCGGTCGCAGGCCCTTCGATCTTGTCGGTGAATACGCCATCGCCGACCAGGTCGCGGGCGTGGAACAGGGGTTCCTGCGCCCTGGCCGGGGCAGCCAGCAGCAGGGCGAGGGCGGCGAGCAGTGGGCGGCAGCGCATCGGGTGTCCGGACGGCGGGGGAGGCGGCAGTGTGCCAGAGGCCCCGACGCATCGCGCGATAGCGCTCACAGTGCCGATGCCGCGCCAGCGGTTAGGGTGGGGAACCTTTCCGGTCGGAGTTGCGCATGGAGCCGTCCTCGCCGAATCGCCGCCGCCTGTTGTTGGCCGGCCTCTCCGCCACCGCCGCCGGCATGCTTGGAGCGTCCGCATGGGCGGCCACGCCGGCGCGTCGTCGCAAGCCGCTGGGCGTGGCCCTGGTTGGGCTCGGCGAGTACGCCAGTAGCCGTCTGGCGCCGGGGCTCACCCTGACCAGGCACTGTCGCCTGGCCGGCATCGTCACCGGCTCGCCGCAGAAGATCCCGCAGTGGCAGGCGCGCTACCGCATCCCGGATCGCAACGTCTACAGCTACGACGACCTGGAGCGCATCGCCGACAACCCGGACATCGACGTGGTCTACGTGGTCACGCCCACCCATCTGCATGCGCCGCTGAGCCTCCGCGCCGCGGCCGCCGGCAAGCACGTGTGGTGCGAGAAACCGATGGCGCTGCACGCCGAGCAGGCGCAGGCGATGATCGAGGCCTGTGCGCGCAACAAGGTGCGGCTGAGCATCGGCTACCGCATGCAGCACGAGCCCAACACCCGGCGCCTCATCGCCCTGGCCGGCGAACGCCCGTTCGGGGCGATGCGCAGCGTGCGCGCCGAGGCGGGCTATGCCGGCTATGGCGACACCGACCCGGCGCAGCGGCCGTGGCGGCTGCGCGCGCAGTACGGCGGCGGGGCGATGTACGACATGGGCGTGTATCCGCTCAATGCGGCGCGCTACACGACCGGCGCCGAGCCGCTGGCGGTCAGCGCGCGGCGATCCACCGATCGGCCGGCGCTGTTCGACGAGGTCGACGAGCACATGCACTTCACCCTGGAGTTCCCGCACGAGGTGATCGCCAGCTGCGCGGCCAGCTTCGGCCGCACCATGAACCTGCTGCGCGCCGAGTGCGCGAATGGCTGGTACGAACTGGCGCCGTTCCAGGCCTACGACGGCGTGCGCGGCCGGGCCAGCGATGGCCGCCTGTTCGACGCGCGGGTGCGCCACCAGCAGGCGCTGCAGATGGACGAGGACGCGCTGGCGATCCTGCAGGGCACGCCGCTGCGGGTGCCTGGCGAGGAAGGCCTGCGCGACATGCGCATCGTCGATGCCATCCAGCGCTCGGCGCGGGAGGACGGGGCGCGGATCGTGTTGTAGCGGTGGGCGGAGCCAATGCGCTCTTCGTAGGAGCGGCTTCAGCCGCGATGGCTTTCCCGATAATGCCCATCGCGGCTGAAGCCGCTCCTGCGAAAACCGGATGGATGCGGCCGCTCAGCCTGGGATCGCCAGCACCGTGATCTCTTCGCGGTCGTGGTAGAGCTGCTTGGCGCGCAGCTGCAGCGGGCGTTCGGCGCGCTCGGCGAACAGGTCCAGGCACAGCCGGGTCTCGTCCCAGCGCTTCTTCATCGGCAGCTTCAGGTTGAAGATCGCGTGCCGGCACCAGCCCTCGCGGAACCAGGTGGCCATGCGCTCGGCGACGCGGCGCGGTTGCTCGACCATGTCGCAGACCATCCAGTCCAGCGGCTGCGGCGGTTTCCAGTGGAAGCCGTCGGCGCGCAGGTGGTCGACCAGGCCGCTGTCGAGCACGTGCTGGCGCAGCGGGCCGTTGTCCACGCTGGTCACGTGCAGGTGCTGGCGGGTCAGTACCCAGGTCCAGCCGCCGGGGGCGGCGCCGAGGTCGGCCGCGCGCATGCCCGGGCGCAGCAGCGTCTCGCGCTCTTGCGGGGTCAGCAGCGCCAGCAGCGCTTCCTCCAGTTTCAACGCCGAGCGCGAGGGCGCCTCCGGCAGCAGCTTGAGGCGCGGAATGCCCAGCGGCCACGGCGCGCTGTCCTCGCTGTCGGCCACCGCCAGCAGGGCGTGGGTGCCGGTCACGAAGCACACGTGCAGGCGCGGCAGCCGCGGCTGCGGCTTGTCGCTGAGCAGGCCGGCCTTGCGCAGCGCCGGGCGCAGCGCGTTGCCGAAACTGCGCGCCAGGCCCGACAGCGGCTTGCCGGCGTCCGAGTCCGGATGTTCGACCCACAGGTCGCCGAAGCGCGGCTGTCCGGCAAGCGCAAGCAGGATCGGCGCGATGCGGTCGCTGGCCGGCAACTCGCGCAGTTCGGCCAGCAGCTGCAGCTTCTGCCGGGCGAAGATCAGCCCGCGCCAGGGCAGTGCCTGCGCCGGCACCGCGGTGTCGCTGAGCAGCAGCGCATAGCCGCTGTTGCGCTCGGTGCGGGCGTAGGCGGCCAGCCCGGCCTCGCCGGCGCGGGCGTTGAGCTCGGCCGCCAGTTCGGGTTCGAAGCCGGGCCGGCAGTAGCACAGCAGGCCCTGGACCAGCGGGCCGTTCTCGGAGGACATGGGCAAGCCTTCGTCGGCGGCGTCAGTAGCGGGGGCTGTCGAGTTCGCCATAGCGGCGCAGCACCGAGCAGGCGGCGTCGCGATGCAGGCCGCGCACCACCTCGATGCCGCGGCGCTGCAGCTCGCCGACCCAGTCCGCCGGCAGCGGGCCTTCGTCGAACGGGGTCAGCGCCATCACGTCCTCGGCGCTGGCACCGATCAGCAGGCGGTCGATGCCGGCCCAGATGGTCGCGCCGTAGCACTGGCAGCACGGCTGCGAGGAGGTGGCCAGGGTCACCGGCGACAGCACCGCGTTCAGTCGCGGGGTCTGCAGGCGCTGCTGGGCCAGCATGTAGGCCATGTTCTCGGCATGCGCCAGCGAGGTGGTCTGCGGCACGACGCGGTTCACGCCGACGGCGATGATGCGGTGGTCCGGGCCGAACACCGCCGCGCCGAACGGGCCGCCGCTGCCGGCGTCCACGTTCAGTCGCGACAGTTCCACCGCCAGCGCGACCTTGTCGGCGTCGCTGGCGTAGACGGCCTGCGGATCGACCGCCTCGTGGATCCAGGCGGGCAGGGTGAGGTGGACTTGCGCGTAGAGCATCAGCGGACGGGTTCGGCAGGCTGGGGGGCGCGCAGTGTATCGGCTTGCGCGGGGCGCGCGCTGCATTGCCCGGCCACGCAGGAGCAGCCGGCGATGGCGGGCGAGCCGCACACGCTCATGCGCCCGCTGGCCTGGCATTGCGCCATCACGCCCTGCGGATCGGTGGGGCTGTCGCGGTTGACGCAGGCCGGCATCGCCCCGCAGCAGTTGCCGACGTTCTTGACGGTGCAGTCGGCATCGGTACGGCAGCTGGTATCGACCTTGATCGGCAGGCCCGGTGCGGATGCCGCTTGCGCAGGCGCCGGCACCGCCGGCTTGGCGGTTTCGCTGCGCGCGCAGGCGCTGGACAGCAGCATGCCGGCGAGCAGGCACAGGGAACACAGCAACGACGCGAAATGGCGGGACATGGCGACCTTCCGTGCGGTGGAGTGCGGCCATGGTAGCAACCCCTCGCGCCGCCACCGGGTCAGCGGCGCACGACCGTCAGCGTGTCCGCGTTCTCCTGCGCGATCCGCAACGCCGTGCCGTCCAGCGCCTGGTGCAGCGCCTGGCGGATGCTGATCTGTCCCCTCACCGCGTTGACCGGCAACGACGCGAGGCCTGGATCGCGGTACACGACCATGCAGCCGGTGGCGTGGGCCAGTTGCTGCGACACCTCATCGAAGCGCCCGGCCGGCAGGTCGTAGGCATGGTCGGGGACGGCGTCGCACTTGCCGGTCGCCGCCGGTGCGCTGGCGGTGACGGCCGAATCCGGTGTCGCGGGGGACGGTGCGGTGGAAGCGTTGCTGCAGCCGGCGAGTGCGAAGACCAGCGCGAGGACGGGGCAGCAACGGCGCAGGAGTGTGTGCATGGCGCGATTCCCGTGAGAGGACCTGCGCCAGTCTAGGCAGCGCCGCTTAACCGGGCTTGGCTTCGCGCACGGCGGGTTGCGGCCGCGCATGCACCAGGGTGCACCACAGCACGCCGCCGAGCAGGCAGGCGATCGCCAGCAGTTCCAGCGCGGTCGGCCAGCGCTGCTCCCACAGAAAGCCGTACAGCAGCGCGAACACGGTCTCGAACACGATCATCTGCCCGACCAGGGTCAGCGGCAGCAGCCGGCTGGCGTGGTTCCAGCAGGCGTTGCCGATCACCGAAGCGAACAGCGCCAGCACCAGCGCCATGCCCCAGAAGCGCATCCACTCGGGGCCGGCGTGCGGCGTGCCGGCCAGCGCGAACGCCGGCAGCGCCAGGGCCAGGGCCAGCGCGCCGGTGACCACGCCGGTCAGCAGCGACCAGTCGCGGCCGGACAGGTCCGGGCGCCGCCGCAGCCAGCGCGCGTTCTTGATCGAGTAGGCGGTCCAGCACGCCAGCGCGCCGACCGCGCAGGCCAGTCCCGCCGCACGCAGGCCGAGGCTGGCCGGAATGTGCGGCCGCGCCACGGCCAGGGTCTGCACCGCGACCAGCGCCACCCCGAGCACGCACAGCGCGCAGGGCGCGGCGAGCCGGCGCAACCGCACCGCGCCGGCCGCGCGCGAGCCGATCACGGTGACCGCCGCCGGCAGCAGGCCGATGATCAGCGCGGTGGCGGCGCCGCCGGCCCACTGCACCGCGCTGCCCAGCAGCACGTAGTAGACGATGTTGCCGAGCAGGCTCAGGCGCAGCAGCGCCCACCATTCGGCCGCGCCCAGCGGCGCGGTGGCGGCGCGCCAGCGCGGCAGCAGCACCACGGCGGCGATGGCGCCGTAGGCCAGGTAGCGCGAGATGGCCAGTTGCAGCGGCGAGAAGGCGCTCAGCAGTTGCGGCGCCAGGAACACCAGGCCCCACAGCGCACCCGCGACCATGCCGCTGCCGACCCCTGCCCATAGACGTTCGCGCATGCGGTTCGGTTCCGTATCGGCCGTGTCAGCCGTGACGGCTCAGCATGCCGGCGCCGGCAGCGGCCGGCTTGTCCCAGACTCCTGTCCTGGCGCCGGGCGATGACGGCGGCGGTAGGCGGCCGGGGTCTGGCCGGTGCTGCGCTTGAGCGCGCGGGTCAGCGCGCTCTGGTCGGCATAGCCGCTGTCCTGGGCCAGGTCGGCGATCGGCCGGTTGCCATGCGCCAGTTGCCGGCGCACCCAGTCCAGCCGCCGTGCCGCCACCCAGTCCTGCGGCGTGCGTCCGAACGCAGCGCGGAACAGCGCGTGCAGGCGACTCGGACTCAGGTGCGCCACCTGCGCCATGCGCCGCACCGGCCAGTCCTGGCCGGGCGCGGCCTCGATGCGTCGGCACAGCGCCTGCAGCCGCTGCCAGCCGCGCGGCGCGGTGTCCGCCTGCAGCCAGGCCAGCACGGCAGCGCCGGCCTGGGCATGGGCAATGGCGAGGTCGGGATGCGGCGCCTGCGCGGCGAGCAGATCCTGCAAGGGCGGGGGCAGGTCGAGGAAGGGCTGCCGCCGCAGACGCTCCAGCGCAGCGTCGCCGAAGGCATCGGCGGCGCAATCGACGACCAGGAAGCGGTTGGCGTCCAGCGCGCACTGCGCATGCCGGGTCTGCGGTGCGACCACCGCGGCGCGGAAACGGTCCAGATAGCCGCCGCGGCCGTCCACCTCCAGTTCCATCGACCCGTGCAACGGCAGCACCAACTGCACGTGGTCGTGCTGATGGGCGGCGCCGTCGCGGCCGTAGCTGCGCAGGCTCAGGGGTGGGGCGGGGGACATGCCCGTTACGCTAGCGCGCGGGCGGTGGCGGGGGAAGGGCGGGGATTGGGGATTGGGGATTGGGGATTTTCCGCGAGTGCGCGGCATGTGTGGCGCTCCTGACAGAAAAAGTCGGGACTCTGCGTATTCGTTGCTTGCACCGATAGACGCTACCGGTAAAGCCCGTCGGGGCTGAAGCCCCTCCCACAGTGCAATCGCAATCACCTAGTACTCGCGGGAAAATCCCCAATCCCCAATCCCGGCTTTTGGTGGCTTCGGCCGCAACGCCTTACCGACAAAAGCGGCACGGCTAACGCTGGCCGTGCAGGAAGCGGCCGCGCATGCGGCCATCCTGTGGGAGGGACTTCAGTCCCGACGCGATAGCGCCGAACGACGCGGCTTATGTTCTGGCACGCGGTGCGCGGCCGATGCGCGGCCTTCCTCCAGGACGTTGCCGTCGCTGGAGGCATGGCACACGCGCTTGGTCAGCTGCCCTGGCTAACGCTCCAGGTATCGCGCAGCGTCACGCTGCGGTTGAACACCGGCGCGTCGGCGCGGTGGTCGTAGCGGTCGGCGACGAAATAGCCGGTGCGCTCGAACTGGAATGCCTGCTCCGGCGCGGCCTGGGCGGCGGCGGGTTCGACGTAGCCGCGCACGCTGCGCTTGGAGTCGGGATTGAGGTAATCGCGGTAGGTCTTGCCCTCGGACTCGTCGTCGGGCTTCTCTACCGAGAACAGGCGGTCGTACAGGCGGATCTCCGCCTCCACCGCGTGCGCGGCGCTGACCCAGTGGATGGTGCCCTTGACCTTGCGGTTGGCGCCTTCCATGCCCGGGCGCGATTCCGGGTCGAGCCAGCCGCGCAGTTCCACGATCTCGC
Organism: Xanthomonas sp. D-109; assembly: GCF_017746095.1. Lineage (NCBI taxonomy): Bacteria > Pseudomonadati > Pseudomonadota > Gammaproteobacteria > Lysobacterales > Lysobacteraceae > Xanthomonas > Xanthomonas sp. D-109. Next base: position 62,741 of record NZ_JAGHWV010000012.1, on the reverse strand, counting down.
CGGCGTCGTTCTTGATCACTTCGTCGACGCGGGCGATGCCGGCGCCGCGCAGGCGCACTTCGCCGCCCGGCACCAGCCGCTTCCAGCCCTTGGGCGGGACTTCGGCGAAGTCCTCGCGCTCGATCCACAGCTCGCGCGAGAACGGCACTTCGCGCGTGCCGAAGCCCTCGTCCTTGGGATGGTTGGAGAACGTTAGCGTTTCGCTGTGGCCCTCGGGCAGGTTGCTCAGCACCAGCTTCAGCGGCTCGATCACCGCCATGCGCCGCGCGGCATGCGCGTCCAGGTCTTCGCGCAGGCAGCCTTCCAGCACCGAGAAGTCGATCACCGAGTTCTGCTTGCTGATGCCGACGCGGTCGACCAGCAGGCGCAGCGCGGCCGGCGTGTAGCCGCGGCGGCGCAGGCCCTGCAGGGTGTACATGCGCGGGTCGTCCCAGCCGTCGACCAGGCCCTCGGCGACGAGCTGGGTCAGCTTGCGCTTGCTCATCACCGTGTAGTTGATGTTGAGCCGCGAGAACTCGATCTGCCTCGGCTTGGCCGCCTCGCGCGGCAGGCCCTTGTCCAGCAGCGGCTGCAGCAGTTCCGGGTGGCCGGCCAGGTCGACCTTGTCCACGCACCAGTCGTACAGCGGGCGGTGGTCCTCGAACTCCAGCGTGCACAGCGAGTGGGTGATGCCTTCCACGGCATCGCCCAGCGAATGCGCGAAGTCGTACATCGGGTAGATCGGCCAGGCGTTGCCGGTGTTCTGGTGTTCGACGTGCTTGATCCGGTACAGCGCCGGGTCGCGCAGGTTGATGTTGCCGCTGCTCATGTCGATCTTGGCGCGCAGGGTGCGCGCACCGTCCGGGAACTCGCCGGCGCGCATGCGCCGGAACAGGTCCAGGTTCTCCTCGACGCTGCGGGTGCGGTATGGCGAGTCGCGGCCCGGTTCGGTGAGGGTGCCGCGATATTCGCGCACCTGCTCGGCGGAGAGGTCGCAGACGAAGGCGTGGCCGTCGCGGATCAGCTTCTCGGCGGCCAGGTAGTACACCTCGAAATAGTCCGAGGCATGGCGCAGTTCGGCCCAGTCGAAGCCCAGCCAGCGCACGTCGTCCTGGATCGCGGCGACGAATTCGGGATCTTCCTTGGCCGGGTTGGTGTCGTCGAAGCGCAGGTTGCAGCGCCCGCCGAACTCGGCGGCGATGCCGAAGTCCAGGCAGATCGCCTTGGCGTGGCCGATGTGCAGATAGCCGTTGGGCTCGGGCGGGAAGCGGGTGCGGATGGCCGTGTGCTTGCCGCTGGCCAGGTCCTCGCGGACGATCTGGCGGATGAAGTCTTTCTTCTCGGCCGGGGCGGAGGCGTCGGTGGCGGGGGTGTCGGACATGCGCGTCAGCGAATAAGTAAAGCGCAAGTTTAGCCGAGCTGGCCGGCGGCCGCCCCGGCGCGTAGGCTGCGGCTTGGCCCAGCTGCGAGATCCCGCCATGTCCTTGTCCTGCTTCGTCGGCGCTCGATCCCGCCGCGCATGGCTGCAACGCGTCTGGCGCGCCCACCCCGCCGATGTCGGCGCCCGCGGCTGAGGGCCGACCATGCAGATCGCCTACCGCGCCCAGCACCTGATCGATGCGCACCTGGCCAAGCACGCGCTGGAGGACGCCGGCATCACCGCCTTCGTGTTCGGCGAGGCCCTGCTCGGCGGCGCCGGCGAACTGCCGTTCGGCGTGGTCCAGGTCTGCGTGGCCGACGAATTGCTGGAAAAGGCCCAGGAAGTGCTGATGGCATTGGGCCTGGGTGGCCAGGTGACGCGGGCGATGTAGGTGTGGGGCGGGGATTGGGGAGTCGGGATTGGGGATTGGCAAAAGCGGGGCTGCCGTTGCGAATCCCCAATCCCTAATCCCTAATCTCCAATCCCGGCCGTCGACCACCCCGGCGGCACGGCATCCGCCACGGCCAGCGCACGCAGGCGCTTGAACAGCACCACGGTCTCGGCCACGTTCCAGACCCGCAGAGCCACTTCGAAGGTGTCCAGCGGCTTGGTCAGGAAATCCTTGGCGCCCAGGCCGAGGGCGCGGTGGCGGGCGCTGCGGCTGGGGTCGGCGGTGAGCACGATCACCGGCAGGAAGCTGGACGGGCCGGCCAGCCGCGCCAGTTGCTCCAGGATCGCGTAGCCGTCCAGCTCCGGCATCATCAGGTCGAGCAGGATCAGGTCCGGCGCGAATGCGGCGACCAGGCCCAGCACCCGCTGCGGGTCGGTGGTCGCCACCACCTGGCGGAAGCCTTCGCGCTGCAGCAGTTCCTCCAGCAGGCGGACGTTGGCTGGTTCGTCGTCGACGATCAGGATGCGCGCGGCGAGGACATCGTTGCGGGTCATGCGAGGTGTCGGTCCAGAACGGAGAAGAAGTCGGCCACGTCCAGCGGCTTGGTCAGGTAGGCGCGCACGGGATCGCCCTGCACGCGGGCCAGCGTGGTCGCGGTGGCATCGGCGCTGATCACCACTACCGGGATGGCTGAGGTGTGAGGCTGCGCGCGCAGCGCCTGCAGCAGTTCCTCGCCGTTGCCGTCGCTCAGGTGCAGGTCGAGCAGGATCAGGTCCGGCGTGGCCTGCTGCAGATGCGCGTGCGCCTGCGCCAGGCTGGCGGCCTCGTGCAGGCGCCAGTGCGGGCGGCGTTCGACCAGGGTACGGATCAGCGCCTGGTTGGAGGGGTTGTCTTCCACGCTCAGCAACTGGCGCCGGGCCGCGCCCGTCGTCGTCGTCGCCACCGCCTGGTCCGGCTGCGCCGCTGCCTGCGGCCGATCCAGCGGCAGCGCGATGGTGAACCGCGATCCGTCCGGGCCGCTGTCCACGGCGATGCGCCCGCCCATCGCCTCGGTCAGGCGCTTGCTCAGCGCCAGGCCCAGGCCGGTGCCCTCGATCGCCGAGCGCTCGGCGCCGAGCCGCTCGAACGGCGTGAACAATCGTTCCACCTGCGCCGGCGTCAGGCCGTGGCCCTGGTCGTGCACGGTCAGGGCCAGGGACTGGCCTTCGGGCACGGCGCTCACCCACACCGCGCCGCCCGGGCGGTTGAACTTGATCGCGTTGGACAGCAGGTTGATCAACACCTGGCGCAGCCGCTGCGGATCGGCGCGCACGGTCCACTCCGGCGGCAGTTGCGGTGGCCGCAGCACGATGCCGCGCGCCTGCGCTTCCGGCGCGACCAGCCCCAGCGCCTCTTCCAGCGCGGTGCGCACCGGCACCGGGCGAGGGCTCAGGTCGAGCTGGTCGGCCTCAATGCGGGCGATGTCCAGCAGTTCGGTGATCAGCCCCAACAGGTGCCGGCCGGCGCCGAGGATGTGCTGCAGGTGGTCGCGCTGCGCCGCGCCCGGCAGGTCCATCTCCAGCACCTGCGCATAGCCGAGGATGGCGTTGAGCGGGGTGCGCAGTTCGTGGCTGCTGCGCGAGAGGAATTCGGTCTTGGCGCGGTTGGCGCTCTCGGCCTCGCGGCGCGCCGACTGCGCTTCCTCGGCGCGCGCGGCGAGCAGGGTGCTGGCCTGCTGCAGGCGTTGCGCGACCTGGCCCAGTTCGTCGCCGGCCGGCGGCTGTGGCGTCAGCGGTCGGCCGTCGCCGAGGCGGTCGGCATTGGCCGAGAGCTGGCGCAGGCGCCGCGACAGCGACGAGGCGAACCAGGCCACCGCGAGCACCGCGCCGAGCCCACCCAGCATCGCCGCGCACAGGGTGATCAGCAGGTTGCGCTGGCGCAGCGCCTGCGCCTTGGCGGTACGCACCTGCAGTTGCGCGGTCTCGTAGTTGCGCAGCTCGCGCAGTTCCGCGCGCAGGATGTCGAGGGTGACCTTGCCCTCGCGCAGTTGGCGGATCTCTTCCTCGCGGCTCAGGTCCGGCGCCAGCAGCCGCCGCCAGCCCTGCATCTTCTCCTCGAACAGCGGCTGGATGCGGGCGAAGCGCTGCGCCTGCCGCGGATCGGTGATGCGCTGCGACAGGTGCTGCACCACGGTCTTCAGCCGCGGCTCGGCGTCGCGGTACGGGGTCAGGAACGCATCCTGGCGCACCAGCCGATAGCCGCGCACGCCGGCGGCGGTCTCGGCCAGCAGCGCATGCGCCTCGTGCAAATCGCTGAGCAACTGCAAGGTGCGGCGCACGTCGTTCTCGGCGGCGATGTTCTGCCGCTCCACGCTGTAGATCGCCACCAGCGCCGCCACCAGCAGCAACAGCGGCAGCGCCACCAGCGCCAGGCTCTTGCGGGTCAGCGGCCAGTCGTTCCAGCGCCGCGCCAGCGCCCTCACAGCGCCACCCCCGCCTGCACCGCGACCACCGCGGCCTGGGTGCGGTCGGCCACCTGCAGCTTGTGCAGGATGCGCTCGACGTGGACCTTGGCGGTGCCGGCGCTGATGCCCAGCTCGGCGCCGAGCGCGGCATTGGTGAGGCCGCGCGACAGCAGCGCCAGCACCTGCCGCTCGCGCGCGCTGAGCACGGCCAGACGATCGGCCTGCGCCGGTTTGCGCCGCCGCGGCGGACGCGGCGGTTCGGCCGCCAGTGGCGCCAGCAGCGCGGCGATCGCGGACAGGGCCTGCACGTCTTCCGGCGCCGGGACGGTGTGGGCGTCCCAGCCCAGACACAGCGTGCCCAGCGGCACGCCCAGCGCGGCGATCGGCAGGCACAGCTCGCCGGCCTCGGCGGCGGCATGGCCGCGCAGGCGCCAGGCCTGAGCGGGGGCCTCGATAGTGACGCTGGCGCCCGGCGGCAACGCATCGCCCTGGCTGGCCAGCACCAGGCAGCGGGTGCCGCGCACCGCCAGCACCGCGGCGTGCGGGGCCGCCACCAGGGCACTGGCCGGCACGAGTGCGTGCGCGGCGGCCTGCGCGGCATCGCCGGCCTCGCGCAGCGCGGCCGCGGCGGCAGCCACCGCCTGCCAGCGCGCGGCGTCGGCAGCGTCGCGGCGCAGTGCCTCACGCCACTGGCCTGCATTGGAGGAAGGGTGCACGGGCGCGTCTCCGATATGCCGAACGGCATATTCGAGGATATGCCGCCCAGCGGATGTTCCGCAAGCCGCCGCTGCCAATACTCGCTTCGCCCCGAGACGGCATCCCCTCAGCACACGGAGACTTCCCATGCGTCGCATCCTGTTCGCCCTGGCACTGGGCCTGACCACCACCTCCACCGCGCTGGCCGCGCCGGCGATGCACTACGACGGCCAGCCGGCGACACCGGCCAGCAGTGCCGAGCGCGAGATCGCCGGCCTGTTCGACCGCTGGAACGCGGCGCTGGCCACCGGCAACCCGCAGCGCGTGGCCGACCTGTACGCCCGCGACGGCGTGCTGCTGCCCACGGTGTCCAACCAGGTGCGCGCCAGCCGCGCCGAGATCGAGGACTACTTCAGCCACTTCCTCGCCGCCAAGCCGCGCGGTGCCATCAACTATCGCCAGGTGCGGCTGCTCGACGACGACAGCGCGGTCGACGCCGGCGTCTACACCTTCACCCTGAACAATCCCGACGGCAGCACCCGCCAAGTGCAGGCGCGCTACACCTTCGTGTACGAAAAGCGCGACGGGCGCTGGCTGATCATCAACCACCATAGCTCGGCGATGCCCGAGCCGGTCGCCGCCGCGACGGCCAGCGCCGCCGTGAAGTGAGCGTCGCGGCTGGTGCCGCCGCGTTGGTGCGGCGCACTTGAAAGCGGACTCCGGCAGCGCCATCCACAAGGCATCGCCGTCGTTGCCAGGAGTCCGTGCCATGTTGGGAATCGGTGCCTTCAAGCAGCGCCTGCCGCGCCCGGGCGAGAGCCTGCCGGGACGCGCGCAGCCGCTGCCGCTGCACAACCGCCACTTCGTCAACGGCCATCCGTTGCGCGATGCCTTCGCCGGCCTGGAGCAGGTGCAGTTCGGCCTGGGCTGCTTCTGGGGCGCCGAACGCAAGTTCTGGTCGCTGCCGGGCGTGTTCAGCACCGCGGTCGGCTACGCCGGCGGCGAGACGCCCAATGCCACCTATCGCGAGGTCTGCTCGGGCCAGACCGGCCACACCGAGGCGGTGCTGGTGGCGTTCGACCCGCAGGCCGTGCGCTTCGAGCAGTTGCTGCAGACCTTCTGGGAAAGCCACGACCCGACCCAGGGCATGCGCCAGGGCAACGACACCGGCACCCAGTACCGCTCGGCGATCTACTGCACCACCCAGGCCCAGCACGAGGCCGCGCTGGCCAGCCGCGATGCCTACCAGCAGCGCCTGGACGCCGCCGGCTACGGCCCCATCACCACCGAGATCCGCTTCCCGGCGCCGCCGTTCTACTACGCCGAGGACGAACACCAGCAGTATCTGGCCAAGAACCCGGGCGGCTACTGCGGCCTGGGCGGGACCGGGGTGAGTTGTCCGATCGGGCTGGAGGCCTGAGCGAGCGCATCTGCGCATGGTGTGCGCAGGATGCTGTCGCCATCGAGGGTCACGGCGACCGCGGGTGACGTATGGCCGCGAGCCCGTTACTTCGCGGCTCGCGAATCGCGCGTGCTCGCGGCGGCCGGCCGCAGCCGCGCCGCATAGCCGGAAAGCTGCAGCGCCTTGCGCGGCGACAGGTCGGCCTTGAGGCGCTCGATCGCCGCGTCGCCGTCGCGGCTGCTGCCGAGCGCGTAGTCAGTGCGTGCCAGTTCCAGCGTCGCGCGCTGGCGGACCGTCAGGTTGCCGAAGGGATCGAAGAAGGAATCCACCCGTGTGCGGTCCTGCACGCCGGTCCAGCCGAACGCCAGTTCGACCGGCGTGTCCTCGGCGAGCCGTGCGTAGCGCCGCCGCGCCTCGGCCGGTGCGATGCGGCCGCTCAGCAGTGCCAGGCGCGTCTGCAACAGCGCCGTTTCGGCGGCTGGCGCGTCGGCCGCGTAGGCATCCAGGACGCGGTCCATCCACGCCCAATCGATGTTGCCGGTGTCGGCCTGGGTGCCGAGCAGGTTGAAGGCGAGGATCGCGGCGCGCTGCGTCGCGGTGGTGGCGCGCGCGACCGCGTCTGCGGTGGGGCGCCCCAGCGTCGACGGCTGCACCAGCGCGATCGCCGGGTCGTGCGCGAGGATCGCTTCCAGGTCCGGCTTGTGGAAATAGCCGACCACGACCAGCACGGTCTTGCCCGGGTGCGCCAGCGCCGCTGCGCGGATGCGCTGGGCCTGCAGGAAGGTGCGGTACAGGTACAGGCGTCGCGGCAGGTCCTGGTCGGCACGGGCCGCCGGCGTCTGCGCCCACTTCTGCACCACGGCCACGTTCTCGGCCGCATCCGCCGCGAAGAAGTCGCGCTGCAGGGCGGCCTTGTCGGGGAACGACAGGAAGCCCTGGAAGCCCTGTTCGCGGCGCAGTTCCAGCGGGGTGTCCAGGTCTACGCCGAAGCCGAGCCTGGCGTCCTCCACCGGCGGCATCCAGTCGATCGGACAGAGGGCGACCGGATGCGCCGCGGCGTACGGCAGGATCACGCCCTGCACCTCGTAGGTGTACTCGTAATAGTCGCCGCGCGCCGCCTGCTCCGGCGGTCGCTCGAGACAGATCGCATCCGGCGCGAGGTGCTCCAGGAACGCGGCAAGCACGCCCGGCTGGTCGCGCTCGGAGACCAGTTGCGCGGCGTGCTCCACGCCCAGGATCGCGACCCGGGTCGGTGCCGGCGTGGCGGCCATGCCGCTGGCACTGGCGGCAGCCAGCGTCAGCGAAAAAAAACAACGCGCCATCCATCCGCGCATGCACTCTCTCCTGTCCAAGCGGTGGAAGCACCCTGCCGGCGCGCTGCTGTGCGTGACCGCCGTTACATCACGCCCGCCGCGGATCGACCGCGACGCCGCGCGCAGCCGCCGATGGCGGATTGCAGGGCGTGGCGACAAGTGTAGTCATGGCGTGCCGCCGCCGTCTGCATGACAGGTGGCACTGGTCGCGCTAGACGAACTCGGCCGCGAACATCTGCCGCATCTGCGTGATCTGCTCCTCGCGTTCGGGGTGCAGCAGGCGCAGGCATTCCTCGGCGAAGCTGACCGGGCTGGTGCCCGGTGCGGTGATCAGGCCGCCGGCGCTGACAACGCGGCGTTCCTGGTAATGCGCGCTGCCGGCATAGACGCCGGCGTGCTCGCGCAGGAAGACTTCGGAGTTGCTTGTGTGCGGGCGGGTATCGAGCAGGCCCGCGTAGGCCAGCGCCAGGGTCGCGCCGCAGATCGCCGCCACGCCGCGGCCGGCCTCCAGGCGCTGCTGCAGCAATGCGCTCAGTCCGGGAATCTCGCCGGCCTGCCAGCGGTCGCTGCCGGGCAGCAGCCACAGGTCGGCGTCCAGTGGCGCCAGGTCCGACAGCGCATGGGTGGGGTGCAGGTCGAGTCCGCCGATCGAGGTGATGGGCTTGCCGTCGATGCTGGCGATCTGGAGCGTATCGCCGAACCAGGCCCGCGCCGCCGGCAGGATGGTGCCGATCTCCCAGTCCGCCACGCCGTCCACCATCACCACTGTGATCGTTGCCATTGCCTTGCCTCTGCACTCGGGCGCGCAGCATAGCCCGGGAAAAGTTGCGGCCGCGCCAACGGGGTGTCGAAAGCGCCGCAGGTGATATGTGCCGCACCTACGTCTATTTTCGGCGTTCGTTGGGGCGTGCACCTTCGCGCTCGCGCAGTGCGACCGCGTGCAGACGTCATCGAATCGATCGGGAGACGGCAGCGAGACGGGGACTCGCTCTTCCCGATTCCCCAGTCCCGTTTCCCTATTCCCGGCACCCAAGCGCAGCATCACCGCGCTTGGGGTGCAGGCAACACTCAGCCGACCAGCTTCTGCCGGATCGTGTCGCGCAGGGTCTGCAGGTCCTTGGCGAAGGTGTCGATGCCGCCGGCCAGCTTCTCGGTGGCCATCGGATCGGCCGCCAGGTCGGCGGCGAAGCGCTTGGCGTCGATCGGCTCGATCTTGGCGCCGTCGGCCTGGCCGGGCGAGAGCTTGCGCGGCAGCGGGCCGTGGTCGGCGTCGAGCTTCTCCAGCAGGTCCGGCGAGATGGTCAGGCGGTCGCAGCCGGCCAGCGCCTCGATCTGCGCGGTGGAACGGAACGAGGCGCCCATGACCACGGTCGCCGAACCGCGCCGCTTGAACTCGTCGTACACGCCGCGCACGAACTGCACGCCCGGGTCTTCGTCGATGGTCGCCGGGGTCTGGCCCTTGGCCACGTACCAGTCGAGGATGCGGCCGACGAAGGGCGAGATCAGGAACACACCGGCCTCGGCGCAGGCCAGGGCCTGGGTGCGGTTGAAGATCAGGGTCAGGTTGCAGTCGATGCCGTCCTTCTGCAGCTGCCGCGCGGCCTCGATGCCTTCCCAGGTCGCGGCGACCTTGATCAGGATCCGGTCCTTGGGGATGCCGCGCTCGGCGTACATGGCGATGAACTTGTGCGCCTTGGCGATGGTGGCGGCGGTGTCGTGGGCCAGGTCGGCGTCCACTTCGGTGGACACGCGGCCGGGCACCAGCGCGCTGAGCTTGGCGCCGACGCCGATGGTCAGGCGGTCGGCGATCTCGTCGACCAGGGCGGCGTGGTCGCCGTCCTGGCCGCGCGCCCAGGCCAGCGCCTCGTCGATCAGGTCGGCATAGACCGGCAGGTCCAGCGCCTTCTTCACCAGGGTCGGGTTGGTGGTGCAGTCCACCGGCTTGAGCCGCTTGATCGCGTCGTAGTCGCCGGTATCGGCCACGACCACGGACAACTCGCGCAACTGGGCGAGCTTGGAGGGGGCGGAAGAGGTCATCGGTATCTCTCGGGAACGAGTGGGAACAAGGATAGGGCCGCGCACGTTAACGCGCTGCGCGCGCGTTGTCGTCGTCGGCGCGCTGCACCGCGGTCACGCGCAGGCGCAGCGGGCGTCCGCCGGGCGCCTGCCAGTCGATCGACTGGCCCACGGCCAGGCCGAGCAGGGCGCTGCCGACCGGGGCCAGCACCGAGATGCGCGCATGCGCGGCATCGGCTTCGTGCGGATAGACCAGGGTCAGCTGGTGGCGTTCGCCGTGCAGTTCGTCTTCGCATTCCACACGCGTATGCATGGCGACGATGCCGGGAGGAAGTTGCTCCGGCGCCACGACGGTGGCGCGGTCGAGCTCTGCGCCCAGCGCGAGCGCGGCCGGGTGCTGGTGCAAGGCAGGGGAATCGAGCAGGGCTTCCAGGCGCGCGAAATCGCGGCTGGAGACGATCAACGAGGGCGGCAGGCCGCTGTGGTGTTGCGAGGTCATGGACAGACTCCGTTTGGATGGCACAACGCACGGGGGCGGCACCGTGCCGCCCCCTGTTGCCATTGTGCAAGCAAGCCGGCGCCGATGCGACGCCGTGGCCGGGTCTGCCCCGCTCAGGCCACCTGGCGCGGCGCCTGGTTTGGCAGCGGCGCCTGCGCCGGCAGAGTGAACAGCTCTTCGGGCAGCGCGCCGAACAGGTGCGCCAGTTGCTGCAGGAATGCGCCCATCGCCGAGCTGCGCCGCCACAGCATGGCGATGCGCCGGCTCGGCCCGCCGTCGGCCGCGAACGCCAGCAGCCGCAGGTTGGGCGGGTTGGCCACCGGCGGCTGCACCGCCAGCAGCGGCAACAGGGTCACGCCGACGTTGGCGGCGACCATCTGCCGCAGCGTCTCCAGGCTGGTGGCCTGGAACTCGGCCTTTTCCAGCGCGCCGGACAGATGGCACACGTCCAGCGCCTGGTCGCGCAGGCAGTGCCCGTCCTCGAGCAGCAGCAGGCGCTGCGCGTGCAGTTCCTCCAGGGTCAGCGGGGTCGGCCGCCGCGCCAGCGGATGCTGCTCGGGCACCGCCAGCACGAACGGTTCCTCGAACAGGAATTCGGCGTGCAACTGCTCGTCGTGCAGCGGCAGCGCCAGCAGCGCCGCGTCCAGCCGGCCTTCGCGCAGGCGGGTCAGCAGCACGTCGCTCTTCTCTTCGATCAGCAGCAGTTCCAGCTGCGGGAAGCGCTCGCGGATGCGCGGGATCACGTGCGGCAGCAGGTACGGACCCAGCGTGGGAAAGATGCCCAGGCGCACGGTGCCGGCTTCCGGATCCTGGCTGCGCCGCGCCGCCTCCTTCATCTGCTCGATCTCGGCGACGATGCCGCGCGCGCGGCTGGCGGCCTCGCGCCCGGCCGGGGTCAGCATGACCTTGCGCGGGGCGCGTTCGACCAGCGGTACGCCCAGTTCGTCCTCGAGTTTCTTGATCTGCGTGGACAGCGTCGGCTGGCTGACGAAGCAGGCCGCGGCGGCGCGCCCGAAATGCTTGTGATCGGCCAGCGCCACCAGGTATTTCAGATCACGCAGGTTCATCGACGGGGTCCTCGGGACGCAGCGGCGGGAGGTGTCGCAGGGTCACAGCATAGAGCGTCTGGCGCAGATGGCGGCGAGACAGATGGCGTGCGCGGTGCAGGCCGCGCGCGCCCTGTCCCGCGCCGACAGTGCGGCGCGGGATGGGGGCGTATCAGGCCGCTTCGGCGACGCTGCCGCTGGCGACCGGGGCGCTGTGGCGGATCAGGTGGTCGAACGCGCTCAGCGCCGCCTTGGAGCCTTCGCCCATGGCGATGATGATCTGCTTGTACGGCACCGTGGTCGCATCGCCGGCGGCGAACACGCCCGGCAGCGAGGTCTGGCCGCGGTCGTCGACCACGATCTCGCCGCGCGGCGACAGCGCCACCGTGCCCTGCAGCCATTCGGTGTTCGGCAGCAGCCCGATCTGCACGAAGATGCCTTCCAGCGCCACGCGATGCACATCGCCGCCGACGCGGTCCTTGTAGACCAGGCCGGTGACCTTCTGGCCGTCGCCCAGCACCTCGGTGCTCTGCGCGTTGACCAGGATGTCGACGTTGCCCAGGCTGCGCAGCTTGCGCTGCAGGACTTCGTCGGCGCGCAGCTTGCTGTCGAACTCGACCAGGGTGACGTGGCTGACGATGCCGGCCAGGTCGATCGCCGCTTCCACGCCGGAGTTGCCGCCGCCGATCACCGCCACGCGCTTGCCCTTGAACAGCGGGCCGTCGCAGTGCGGGCAGTAGGCCACGCCCTTGTTGCGGTACTGGTCTTCGCCGGGCACGTTCATCTGCCGCCAGCGCGCGCCGGTGGACAGGATCACCGTGCGGCTCTTCAGCGAGGCGCCGTTGGCCAGCTTGACCTCGACCAGGCCGTCGGCGCCGGCCGGCACCAACTGTTCGGCACGTTGCAGGTTCATGATGTCCACGTCGTACTGGCGCACGTGCTGCTCCAGCGCCGCGGCCATCTTCGGGCCTTCGGTCTCCTGCACGGAGATGAAGTTCTCGATCGCCATGGTGTCCAGCACCTGACCGCCGAAGCGCTCGGCCGCCACGCCGGTGCGGATGCCCTTGCGCGCGGCGTAGATCGCCGCGGCCGCGCCGGCCGGGCCGCCGCCGACCACCAGCACATCGAACGGCGCCTTGGCCGCGATCGCCGCCGCATCGCGCTTGGCCGCGCCGGTGTCGAGCCTGGCCACGATCTGCTCCAGGGTCATGCGGCCCTGGTCGAACACTTCGCCGTTGAGGTAGACGGTGGGCACCGACATGATCTGCCGCGCCTCGACCTCGTCCTGGAACAGCGCGCCGTCGATCGCCACGTGCTGGATGTTCGGATTCAACACCGCGGCCAGATTCAGCGCCTGCACCACGTCCGGGCAGTTCTGGCAGGACAGCGAGAAATAGGTTTCGAAGCGGTACTCGCCGGGCAGGTTGCGCACCTGCTCGATGAGCTCGGCGGTGGCCTTGGACGGATGGCCGCCGACCTGCAGCAGCGCCAGCACCAGCGAGGTGAACTCGTGGCCCATCGGCAGGCCGGCGAAGCGCAGGTGGATGTCATGGCCCGGGCTGTTCAGCGCGAACGACGGGGTGCGCTCGCCGCTGTCGCGGTGCACGTCCAGGGTGATCCTGTCCGACAGCAGCACCAGATCCTCGAGCAGGTCGAGCATCTCGCGCGACTTGGCGCCATCGTCCACCGACGCGGTGATGTGGATGGGCCGGACGACCCGCTCCAGGTAGGCCTTCAACTGGGTTTTCAGATCGGCATCCAACATGGCGGACTCCTGACGTTGGGCAAAGCGAGGGGGAGGCGAGCTGCCGGAGCAGCGCGCCGCGAACAATGGGAGGAGGGATGAACCGCAGCCGGCGCCGGCGCGCGATGCCGGCTGCGGTTCACCCCCACCCCCGCCGCGAGGCGGAGATGGGAGCGCGGGCGGCTTAGATCTTGCCGACCAGGTCCAGCGACGGCTTCAGGGTCTTCTCGCCTTCCTTCCACTTGGCCGGGCACACCTCGCCCGGGTGGGCGGCGACGAACTGCGCGGCCTTGAGCTTGCGCAGGGTCTCGGTGACGTCGCGGGCGATGGCGTTGTCGTGGATCTCGAGGGTCTTGATCACGCCTTCCGGGTTGATCACGAAGGTGCCGCGCAGGGCCAGGCCTTCTTCCTCGATGTGCACGCCGAAGGCGCGGGTCAGCTGGTGGGTCGGGTCGCCGACCAGCGGGAACTGGGCCTTGCCCACCGCCGGCGAGGTCTCGTGCCACACCTTGTGCGAGAAATGGGTGTCGGTGGTGACGATGTAGACCTCGGCGCCGATCTTCTGGAACTCGGCGTAATGCTCGGCGGCGTCTTCCACTTCGGTCGGGCAGTTGAAGGTGAAGGCGGCCGGCATGAAGATCAGCACCGACCACTTGCCCTTCAGGTCCGCGTCGGTGACTTCGATGAATTCGCCGTTGCGGTAGGCGTTGGCCTTGAACGGCTGGACCTGGGTGTTGATCAAAGACGACATGGAGTTTCCTCGTGGTTGCAATAGGGGCGGGGGATGGAACGAGGCTCATGATAGGGGGCGCCGATAGATCCCTCAAATCGATTGATGGAATTGAATAGATAGGTTTCCTCTATCGATTCCCAAGCCTGGCTCTTTGCTGCACTGCCGCGCGATGGCGCCAGCCGCCCATGGCGCATAGGCGTGGTGTCCTTCTACCACGTTGGCTTTTCCAGGCTCGCTGCGTCATCGTGACAGCGATGAATGCGCCCACCCCCGAGTCCCTGCTGCGCGCGGCCTGCACCCAGGTCGAGCGCGGCGACGCCGAAGCCCTGCTGCTGCACGCCCTGCAACGCGACCGCGCGTGGCTGTTCGCCCATGCCCGCGAGCCGCTGCCCGGCGATGTGGTCGCCGGGTTCCAGGCCTTGCTGGCGCGGCGTGCGCAGGGCGAGCCGGTGGCCTACCTGACCGGCCGGCGCGGCTTCTGGACCCTGGACCTGGCGGTCGGGCCGGCCACGTTGATCCCGCGCGCGGACACCGAGCGGCTGGTGGAGCTGGCGCTGGAGCGGCTGGATGGGGCGCCGGGCCGGCGTGTCGCCGACCTCGGCACCGGCAGCGGTGCCATCGCCCTGGCCCTGGCCAGCGAGCGCCCGCAGGCGCAGGTGACGGCCACCGACCTCAGCGCAGCCGCCCTGGCGGTGGCGCAGGCCAATGCGCAGGCGCACGGCCTGGGCAACGTCGCCTTCGTCCACGGTGCCTGGCTGGCGCCGCTGGCCGGCCAGCGCTTCGACCTGATCGCCAGCAACCCGCCGTACATCGCCGATGGCGATCCGCACCTGCAGCAGGGCGACCTGCGCTACGAACCGGCCAGCGCGCTGGCGTCCGGCCCGGACGGCCTGGACGATATGCGCCGGATCGTCGCCGCGGCACCGGCGCATCTGCTGCCCGGCGGCTGGCTGCTGCTGGAACACGGCTGGGACCAGGGCGTGGCGGTGCGCGCACTGCTGGACGCGGCCGGCTTCGCGCAAGTGGCGACCCACCAAGATCTGGAAGCGCGCGAACGGGTCACGCTGGGGCAGTGGCCGACCAGTTGAGCGACAGGGTCTGTGGGGCGCGCGACCGTTGCCGATGGCGGGCACGCGATGCGCGCCGTGCCGGGAAGCGCCCCCGCGCTGCGCCGAGCGGTCGTGTCGACTCGCCCCAGGCTCCCAGGGAGCGCGGTGCATTCGTCTGCGAGTCCAGGCCACGCGCTGGGTAGAATCGGGGGTTTCCCTGCAGGAGGCGCCATGCGCACGCTGTATCCCGAGATCGAGCCGTTCGACAGCGGCATGTTGCCGGTGGACGCACGGCATACCCTGTCCTACGAACAGTGCGGCAATCCGCACGGCAAGCCGGTGGTGCTGCTGCATGGTGGTCCGGGCGGCGGCTGCAACGCCAAGATGCGCCGCTTCCACGATCCGGCCAAGTACCGCATCGTGCTGTTCGACCAGCGCGGTTCCGGCCGCTCCACGCCGCATGCCGACCTGGTCGACAACACCACCTGGGACCTGGTCGCCGACATCGAGCGGTTGCGCACGCACCTGGGCATCGATCGCTGGCAGGTGTTTGGCGGCAGTTGGGGCTCGACCCTGGCGCTGGCCTACGCGCAGACGCATCCGCAGCGCGTCACCGAACTGGTGCTGCGCGGCATCTTCATGCTGCGTCGCTGGGAGCTGGAGTGGTTCTACCAGGAAGGCGCCAGCCGCCTGTTCCCGGACGCGTGGGAGCACTACGTCGCGGCGATCCCGCCGGTGGAGCGTGCCGACCTGATCTCCGCCTTCCACCGGCGCCTGACCAGCGACGACGAGGCCACCCGCCTGGCCGCGGCCAAGGCCTGGAGCGTGTGGGAGGGTGCCACCAGCTTCCTGCACGTGGATGCCGATTTCGTCGACAGCCACGAAGATCCGCACTTCGCGCTGGCGTTCGCGCGCATCGAGAACCACTACTTCGTCAATGGCGGCTTCTTCGAGGTCGAGGACCAGTTGCTGCGCGACGCGCACCGCATCGCCGACATCCCCGGGGTGATCGTGCATGGCCGCTACGACGTGGTCTGCCCGCTGGCCAATGCCTGGGACCTGGCCAAGGCCTGGCCGAAGGTGTCGCTGCAGATCACGCCGGCGTCCGGCCACTCGGCGTTCGAGGCCGAGAACGTCGACGCGCTGGTGCGCGCCACCGACGGCTTCGCCGCCTGAGCCCGGGGCCGCGCGTGCCGCGGGGAGCTTGCGCTGGGCCGGCCGCCTTGGCCTGCCGGGCGCCGACGCGCTAGGGCTGCAGCGCGTCGGCGTGCGCCGCCAGTGGCATGCCGGGCGGCGGCGCATCCAGTCGCGCGTGTTCGGTCTGTTCGGTCCACACCACGAACGATTCCAGCACGTTGTGGCCGAAGGTGTTGCTGATCGCCACGTCGGCGGCATCGCGGCCGCGTGCGATCAGCACCCGGCCGATGCGCGGCAGGTTGTGGCGCGCATCGAAGGTGTACCAGCGGCCGTCGAGGAAGGCCTCGAACCAGCCGGAGAAATCCATCGGTGCGTCCGAAGCGGGCACGCCGATGTCGCCGAGATAGCCGGTGCAATAGCGTGCCGGGATGTTCATGCAGCGGCACAGGGCGATCGCCGCATGGGCGAAATCGCGGCACACCCCGCGGCCCTCCTGCAGCGCCTGCGCCGCGCTCTTGGTGGAGCGCGCATGCGCGTAGCCGAAGGCGATCTGCGCGTGCACGTAGTCGCAGATCGCCTGCACCCGCGCCCAACCGGTCGGCGCGCTGCCGAACAGGTCCCAGGCCATGCCGCTGAGCAGGTCGGTCTCGCAATAGCGGCTGCCGAGCAGGTACACCAGGGCATCGTCGGGCAACTGCTCCACCGGCGTCTGCGCCGCGTCGTAGCGGTACTGGTCCGGCAGCCCGCTGTCGCGCACCACCGCATCGGCACGCAGGGTCAGCGTGCCGGCGGGCGCGTGCAGGCGCGTGCAGCGGTTGCCGAAGCTGTCGCGATAGGTATGCAACGGCACTGCCGGCACGCTGTGCAAGGCGGTGGCGGCGACGATGTCCTCGCGCCGGCTGTCGTGGATGTCCAGCATCGCCAGCATCGGCGTCGCCTGCGCGAAACGGTAGCGGATCTCGTAGCCGAGGCGGATGAGCATGGGGAGTCCGGTGCGGGGCGGGGTGCCGGCGCGGACCGGTCAAGCCTGAGGGTGCGCAGGACGCGCTCAGCTTGGTGTGAAGGCCGGTGGCCGCCGCTTCAGCATGCTGAGCGGCGCGGCGCCCAGTGCCTGTCGAACGGCCGTCGTGGCGATCGCAGCGTGGTGGAGCGAGGGGGCGACTGCACTGGGTACGCATCGTGGCGGCGGCGCTGCCCGGCGCGAACGGCATGGGGGCGGGCGGCGGTCGACGCTCGGGGGCCGCGCAGTGCAAGGCGAGGTGACGTCAGCGGCGTCGTGCTGGGCCTCGCAGGTTGCAACGTCGGCACCTGGCGTAGACTGCGCTGCCGCACGCTGCCTGCCCGACGCCGCATGATCCCGCTGTTGACCCTGGGCGAGACGCTGGACGCCTTTGCCGCCTGCAACGACGAGGGCCACGTACACGAGGCGTTCGGCTGGGTACATGCCACCGGCGAGGATCCGCTGCAGGCGCGCTTCTGGTTGCCGCCCGACGAAGCCACTGCCTTCGGTGACGATGGCGCACCGCCCGCGGCGGCGCGCGCGCTGGGCCTGGCGCCCTACCTGGAACCGGCGACGTTCGCCGATGTGCTCGACGTGCAGAAGCGGCAAGGCCCGCTGTCGACGCTGCAGGACTACGCGCAGGCGTTGGCCCACTACGCCGAGTACGACGCGTTCCTGCAGGTCGAGGGCGTGGACGAGGCCCTCGGCGAGGCGGACGAAAGCGCATGGCAGCAGGCGCGCGCGGCGGGTGTCGGTACAGGCATCTTTGCCTCGTTCGACCTGGTGCTGTCGCGCTGTCCGCCCGACCGCGTCAAGCCGGTGGCGCAGCGGATCGCACGCCTGCTGGACTGGCCGATCGGCCAGGCGCTGGCCGCCTGCCGCGCTGGGCCGCTGACGCTGGGCGAGGCACTGGACCGTCGCCGTGCCGCGGCGATCGCGGCCGATTTCGCTGGGCTCGGCGTTCCGCTGCAGGTGCAGGGCTACAAGGCGTTTCCGTGGATGCCGGTGCCGACGCTGGCATAGTGCATCGTCTCTGCTGCGCATTGCCGTGTCATCGGCGGTGCAGCGGATTCACCAGCTCCCGGCCAGCAGCGCTTCCGTCAACACATGCAGCTTGGCCGAGCGCTGTCGTGACGGCGGATAGATCATCGACAGCGTGCGGCTGCGGCCTTCGAATGCCTGCAGCACACGTTGCAGGCGTCCGTCGGCCAATGCATCGGCCACTGCGAAATCCATCACCTGCACGATGCCCATGCCGGCGATGGCGCCTTCCACCAGCGGATCGCCGTGGTCGAACACCATCCGTGCCGGCGGCGCGAATCCGCAGCGTTGCCCGTCCTGCAGGAATTGCCAGTTCACCAGGCGCCCGCTGCGCGGATTGCGGATCGCCAGGCAGGCGTGATCGCGCAGCGTCTCGAGATCGGCGGGCGCGCCGCGTGCGGCCAGGTAGGCGGGACTGGCGACGGTCACCCAGCGTAGCGGCCGCAGCGGCCGTGCGACGATGCGCCTGTCGGCGATGGGGCCGGTGCGCAGTGCCGCGTCGAAGCCTTCCTCGACCAGATCGACCAGGCGGTCGCTGAGCACGGTCTCCACGCGCAGCTGCGGATACCGCGCCAGCAATGGGGCCAGCAGCGGCACCAGCACCTTGCGGCCGAACATCGACGGCGCGCTGATCCTGAGCGTGCCGGACGGCGTGCAGGAGCGGTCCGCCAGTTGCCGCTCGGCCTCGTCCAGGCCGCCCAGCAGCGGCGCAACCTGCTCGACGAACTGGCGCCCGTCCGGGGTCAGCCCGACGTTGCGGGTCGTGCGTTGCAGCAGCTTGACCCCCAGTGTCGCTTCCAGCCTGCCGATCGCGCGGGACAGGCCCGATTGACTGACGCCGAGTTGGCCGGCGGCGACAGTGAAACTGCGCGCTTCGGCCACGCGCACCAGCATGCGCACCGCGTTGAGATCCATGCCTTTGCTATTCATGCAAAAAAGCATGACACATATGAAGAAAACAGGATTTATCGTTGATTTCGCATCAATGAGACTGACGGCTCCTCCCCATGTCCCGATGCCGATGCACTCTGTTTCCCATCCGCGCAGGGCGTTAGCGCTGCTCGCCATCGCGCAACTGCTGATCGCCCTGGACGCCACCATCATCTTCGTCGCCCTGCACGACATGGGCCGGGCGCTGCAGATCGACGCGCAGCGCCTGCAATGGGTGGTCAGCGCCTACACCGTGGCGTTCGGCGGTTGCCTGCTGCTCGGCGGCCGCGCAGCCGATCTGTTGGGGCGGCGCCGCTTCTACCGGCTGGGCATGCTGTTGTTCGCGCTGGCCTCGTTGCTGGGCGCGCTGGCACCCGACGCAGCGCTGCTGATCGCCGCGCGGGCCGCGCAAGGCGTGGGCGCGGCATTGTTGTTTCCGGCGACGCTGGCCTTGATCAACACCCTCTATGCCGAGGGCGCGGCGCGCAATCGCGCGTTGGCGATCTGGAGCACGGCCAGCGCGGTGGGGCTGGCGCTGGGCACCTTGCTGGGCGGCGCGCTGACGCAGGCTTTCGGGTGGCCGGCGGTACTGGCGGTCATCGTGCCGCCGGCCATCGCCTGCGCGGCGGCGGCAGGGCGGTGGTTGCCGGCCGACGGCCTGCGCGCGCATGGCCGCACCTTCGACCTGGCCGGATGCGCCACCGTGACCGCCGGCGGCAGCCTGCTGGTCGCCACCCTGGTGCAGGGTCCGGAATGGGGCTGGAGCGCACCGGCCACGCTGTGCTGCCTGCTGGCATCGGCGCTGCTGCTGGCGGGGTTCGTATGGATCGAGCAACGCAGTCGCGATCCGCTGATGCGCTTGGCGCTGCTGCGTCTTCCCGGTCTGCGCGCCGTGCTGGGCCTGACCTTCGCTTTCATGAGCAGCTACGGCGTCCAGTACTACTTCCTGGCGCTGTACTTTCAGGACGGCTATGGCTGGAGTCCGCTGCAGGCCGGGATGGCGTTCCTGCCGCCGACGCTGGTCTGCGCCTTCGGCATCCGCATCGCCGAGCGCTTGCTGCAGCGGCGTTCGCCGCGGCAGGTGCTTGCCTGGGGATTTACCGCGGGCGCGCTGGGCATCGCCGCAGCGACCGCCGCCTTGCCGCATGGCGCGGGCTATTGGCCGTTGCTGCCGGGCATTGTCCTGCTCAGTGTGGGGCAGGGCATGAGCTGGACAGCGATGTGGGTGGTGGCCGGACAGGGCGTGCCGGCGCCGCAGCAGGGCGTGGCCTCGGGCATGGCCGCCACGGCGCAGCAGATCGGCGGCGCCGTGGGCCTGGCGGTGCTGGTGATGGTGGCCAATGCGGCGCGCGGCGCGCAACCGGCCGCCAGTGCGGCGGCGCTGCACGGGTTGGTGCAGGCGCAGTACGGCGCGGCCCTGTTCGCGCTCCTCGGCGTGGCCATCGCGTTGTGCCTGCGCTGCCCGCACGGCGAGTGCGGTGCAGCGCCCCGCCTGTCGCGCGAGGCATGACCGATCGGCCGGGTCTGCCTCCGCCTCGGCTCAGCCCAACGCCAGCAGCTGCGGCTGCAGCGCGCTGAAGATCCGCGCCAGGCGCTGCGCCCAGGCCTGCTGGCCGGCGGCGTCGGCGATCAGGTCCTGGCGGATCTCCAGTTCCACGTGCGGCAGGCCGCGGCCTTCGCCGTGCACGGGGACCGCGTAGTCGCTGCTGTCGCTGACCGCGTACGGCGCGTTGTCGCCGACCAGCAGGTCGTCTTCCTCGCGCAGCGCCTGCAGCAGCGCGTGGGCGAAACGCGTGTCGCGGTGGTAGAGCACGCCGGCATGCCAGGGCCGCGGCACGCCGTCCATCACCGGGGTGAAGCTGTGCATCATCACCAGCACGGTGGGGCGGGCGGCGGCGCGGCGTGCGTCCAGTTCGGCGGCGATGCGCGCGTGGTAGGGCGCATGCACGGCGTCGATGCGCTGCTGCCGCTGCGCCGCCGTGAGCCCGGCATTGCCCGGCACCACGGTGTGGTCGCTGACCGGCGGAATCAGCGTCGGCGAGGCCAGTGGGCGATTGCAGTCGATCAGCAGCCGCGAGTAGGTCTGTTCGATCGCCCAGGCGTCGAGCAGCGCGGACAGCGCGCGGGTGGTGCCGGCGATGCCGATGTCCCAGCCGATATGCCGGTCCAGGTGCGCCTGCGCCAGGCCGAGACCGTGCAGCGCGTGCGGGACCGCCTGGCCGGCGTGGTCGGCCAGCAGCACGAACGGCGAAGCGCCGTGCGCGCGGTGGATGCGGAACACCGCCGGGTCGTCGGCGCCCAGCAGCGGCGGCAGATCGGAACGGGGTGCCTCAGCCACGCGGCGTCCCGTCTAGTTCGTGTTCGATCATCCACAGGCCGGCCCACAGCTTCGCGTCCAGTGCGTAGCCTTCGCCCATCTTCTGCACCAGCCACGCGGCGGCGCGCGCGCGCGGCACCGAATGCACGGTGATGTCCTCGCTGGCGTCGCCGCCGCCGTTGCCGACCTTGCGCAGGCCGGTAGCACGCACGAAGGCGATCTTCTCGTTGCTGGCGCCGGCCGAGGTCGGGCCGATCAACAGCACCTCGGCGTGGTCGGCGGTCCAGCCGGTCTCCTCTTCCAGTTCGCGCACCGCCGACACTTCGATCGATTCGCCGGCATCGATGTCGCCGACCAGGCCGGCCGGCATCTCGATGGTGCGCGCCTGCAGCGGCACGCGGAACTGTTCGACGAACAGCACTTCGTCGTCCGGCGTGACCGCCACGATGATCGCGGCCAGGCCGCCGGCGTGCACGCGCTCGGAATACTCCCAGGTGCCGCGCACGACCATGCGCTGGTATTTGCCTTCGTAGACGACGCGGGGCGGGGAATCGTGGCGGGGCATGGGCAGCTCGCAAGATGGCGGAGGAAGAAGGCGCGGTCGCGCGCGGCGCGGTCCGGCGATGCGGTGCAGTGTAGAGCGTGCACTGTGTTTTTTTGATGCGTGCCCTGCGGTCAGCGCGGTGGGCGGGCGCGACGCGGCGCCGGCGCTCAGCCGGCCACGAACTCCAGGCCCGTCGCCTGCAGCAGCCGGCGTCGGGTCAGCGGCCCGAAGCGCAGCGCCTCGCACAGGCCGTGCAGCATGTCGGCATCGGCCGCGCCGCGCGCGAAATCCGCGGTGGCGGTGTGCAGCGGCGCGTCCAGGGCGATGGTGGTCAGTTGCCGCCACAGCAGCGCGTGTTCGCGTTGCTCGCGCAGGCGCACGGCCATCTGCGCGGCGCCGCGCAGGCGCAGGAACGCCACTTCGTCGACCCGTGCCAGCAGCGTGTCCAGGTCGCCGAAATGCGCCAGCAGGATCGCCGCCGACTTGGCGCCGATGCCGGTGACGCCGGGGATGTTGTCGATCGCATCGCCGGTCAGCGCCAGGTAGTCGGCGATCTGGTGCGCATGCACGCCGTGGCGCGCCTTGACCCCGGCCGCGCCCCAGCGCTGGCCGCGGCCGTAGTCCCATTGTTCGTCGAACTCCAGCAGCAACTGCGACAGGTCCTTGTCGGCGGAGACGATCACGCCGTGGAAGCCGTTGCCGCGGGCGCTGTGCAGGGCGCTGCCGATCAGGTCGTCGGCCTCGTAGTCGTGGTGCGCCAGCACGCCCAGGCCGAGGGCCGCGCACAGCGCCTTGCAGTGCGCGAACTGGCGGCGCAGCGCGTCCGGTGCCGGCGCGCGGTTGGCCTTGTACGCGGTGTACAGCCGATGCCGGAAGCAGCTGTCCAGCGCCTCGTCGAAGGCGATCACGATGTGCTGCGGTCGCTCGCGCTCGAGCAGGTCGAGCAGGAAGCGGGCGAAGCCGTGCACCGCATTGGTCGGCCAGCCCTGCGCGTCCTGGAACTCGTCGGGAATCGAATGCCAGGCGCGGAACACGTACAGGCTGGCGTCGACCAGGTACAGCGGCCGCGACACGGGCAGGCCTGCGTTCACGGCGTCCAGTCGCTGAGCAGCGCGCGCGGGTCCGGCCGCTCGCGCTCCGGCACGTCGAGGCGGGCGGTGCCGATATGGATGAAGCCGGCGACATGCTCGTGCTCGGCCAGGCCCAGTCGCGCGGTCACCGTTTCGTCATACGCCATCCAGCCGGTCAGCCACTGCGCGCCGAAGCCGTAGGCCTGCGCCGCCTGCAGCAGCGCGAAGCACACCGATCCGGCGGTCATCCACTGTTCGATCTCCGGCACCTTGTGCCCGGGCTGCAGGCACGCGATGACCGCGATCACCAGCGGCGCGTGGGCGAAGCGTTCGCGGTCCTTCTCCACCGCCGCCGGCGCCGCGCCGGGATCGCGCTGCAGGGTGCGCGCGGCGAGGATGTCGCCCAACGCCTGACGCGCCGGGCCGGCGATGCGCAGGAAGCGGAACGGCACCAGCTTTCCGTGATCGGGGACACGCACTGCCGACTGCAGCATCGCCAGCAGCGTCTCCGCGTCCGGTCCCGGCTCGCCCAGCTGCTTGGATGGCACCGAACGGCGCGCATCCAGCGCTTGCAGCGAATGAATTGTGCGCATAGTCTCGATTCCGTGGGGCGGGCGCGGAATTATAGTCGGGCGCTCGCAGGCGGCAGCGGATGCCGCGGTTACACGGACAATCACGTTGCGTTGCTGATCTGCCGCTAGCTTCCGAATTGACGTCGGTCTCACTGCCGCCTGCGTATCACACTGCCATGACCCTTGCTGAATACGCTGAAGAGTTGTCGCCCAGCCGCAATGCGGATCTGCTCGAGCAGGTCCGCGACGTGGTGTCGGTTCCGCTCGCCGGCGCGTTCGGCGAGGTGCTGGATGTGCTCGCCGAGGCGCTGTTCCGCATGGCCGAGCGCGCCGGGCCGGCGCAGAACGACTATTTCGAGGCGATCCAGTTGTTGCGCCAGCAGCGCGAGCCGATCGCCGCGCGTTTCCGCGCGCATCTGGCCCAGGCCTGGCAGGCGCTGGAAGCCGGGCGCCCGTTGTCGGTGGAGCGCAGCCTGGCGCGCGAGCGCGGCGACCTCAGCCTGGTCTCGGAACAGGAGTTGGACGTGCGCCTGGCGGTGCGCAACCTGGCCGGCGCGATCCAGCACCGCTGGCGGCCGGAGCTGATGCGGCTGAACCGGTTCCTCGGCTTCATCGCCGGCGGCCAGCGCATCGATGCCGACAACAACCCGTTCGGCCCCGAGCACGTGGGCGCGGCGGTGTACGCGGCGCTGCACGGACTGGTGCTGGCGCCGCAGGTGCAACTGGCGATCGTCAAGATCTGCGAACAGGAACTGCAGGAGCGCGTCGGCGAGCTGTATGCGCAACTGGAGCAGCGCCTGAACGAGGTCGCGCGCGCCCGCGCGCTGCCCAGCGGGCGTCCGCGCCGTCGTGCCATCCCGCGCCTGGGCGCGAGCGAGGACGAGGCGGCGCCGGACTGGATCAGCCGCTTCTTCGAGAACTGGGACACCGCCGCGCCGTTGTCGGCGGCGCAGCGCCGTGCCGCGCGCGCGCTGGACGCGCACGCGCGCAACGAGCAGGAAGTACTGCCGCCGGCGCTGCGCGCGCTGCTGCACGAGGCGCAGCCGGAGGCGGGCCCGGGCGACGGCCGGCGCTGCCTGTCGCCGCGCGAGGTGCTGTCTGTGCTGTCGCTGCTGCAGACCATGCCGTTGGCCGGATTCGCCGCGGTCTGCGAACACGGCGGCCCGCTGGCGCAGGGCCTGCGCCGGCAGATCGCCGGGGTCGGCGCCTCGCTCGGCCTGGACCCGGCCAGCACCTGCCTGGACCCGGCCGATGCCGACACCCTGGATCTGGTCGGCCTTCTGTTCGACGTGATGCTCGAGGAATGCGTGCTGCAGCCGGCGCAGCGCGAACTGCTGGGGCAGATGCTGGTGCCGATGGCCAAGGTGGCGCTGATCGACGGCCGCCTGTTCGTGCGCGACGGCCATCCGGCGCGGCGCCTGCTCAACCTGCTGGCCGACGCCTGCGACGGCAATGCCGGCAACACCGGCCCGGAGCAGGCGCTGCTGGCGCAGGCGCAGGCGGCGGTGGAGCGGGTGGTGCGCGATTTCGACGAGCACCTGGCGGTGTTCCTGGCGCTGGAGGCCGAGTTCGGCAGCGCCTACGAGCAGTACCGGCGCCGGGTGGAGATCGCCGAGCGCCGCGCGGCCGAACTGCAGCGGGCCGAGGAGCGCCGCGAGGTCGCCCGGCAGCGCGCCGCGCAGGCCCTGCACGAGCTGCTGCAGCAGGCCGGCGACGACCTGACCCTGCCGCTGCCCATCGAGGCGTTCCTGCGCCAGTCCTGGTGCCAGTACGTGCAGCAGTCGGCCTTGCGCGACGATGGCCAGGGCAGCGCGCTCGCCGCGGCGCTGGCGCTGGGCGATGCGGTGCTGGCGCAGTGCCGCCAGGCCCAGGCCGGCGTGGCGCCGGCGGAAGGTTGGCTGCAGCCGCAGCATGCCGAGCTGACCCGGCTGTGGACCAGCGTCGGCCTGGACGCCGCGGCGGCCGAAGCCGCCTGGCAGGCCCTGCACACGGCGCTGGACGACCTGGCGCATGCGCGGCCGCTGCAGGCCGCGCTGCCCGCGACGGGCGTGGACGTGCCCGAGCCGCCCGCCGCCGAGACCGTGCCGGCGCTGCCGGAACCGGCCCAGGCCACCGATTTCGACCACATCACCGCCGATTACTTCCGCAACCTGCCGTTGGGGACCTGGCTGGACTTCGTCGACCGCGAAGGCCGCGTGCAACCCGGCAAGCTGACCTGGGTGAGTCCGATCTCGGCGCGCCTGCTGTTCGTCAACCGTCGCGGCGGGCGACTGTGCGTCGCCTCGGCCGAGGCGCTGGCGGTGATGGCGCGGCTGGACCGGCTGCGCCTGCATCGCGACGACGATGCCTTCTACAGCGCCATGCAGGGCGTGGTCGACCGCCTGGAACGGGTGGCGGTCGCGGCCTGAGCGGTTGCGCATTCAGGCCGCGCTGCACACGCGGTTACGCTGCCGACCGCTACGATTCTGCTCGGGGTCACGTTCTGGAGCGAGAAATGCGTAGCCCGTCACGGTCGATATTCAGCTACCTTGCCTACCATGCAGGAGCGGAAACAGGGGCCGCGTCTGTTTGTCCTCCACCATTCCTCCATCTGGCGCCGTCCATGGCGCGGAGCCGTCGCGCATGAGTTTCAGCCCCAGCCCGCACGCACACCCGGCGCGTGACCCGCGCCTGTTGACGCAGGCGCGCGAGGGCATGCTGCCGGTGCTGGGCCAGGCCTTCGCCGAGGCGCTGGCGCACTTCGACGACGTGCTGTTCGACCGCGCCGAGAGCGCGGGTGCGTCGCAGCTGCTGTTCCTGGACGGGATGCGCGAGTTGCGGCGCCGCCGCGACGAGATCGCTGCGCGCTTCCGCGCGCAACTGCATACCGCCTGGGAGGCGCTGGAGGCCGGCGCGCCGTTGTCGGCCGAAGTCGCCCTGGCCGGCTATGGGCAGGGCCTGAGCCTGATCTCCGAACACGAACTGGAATCGCGGCTGGCGGTGCGCAACCTGGCCAGCGTGCTGCTGCGCGAGTGGAAGCCGGTGCTGACCCGCATCGACCGGCGCCTGGGCTGGATCGCTGGCGGCCTGGAACTGGATGCGGACACCAACCCGATCGGCCCCGAACACATCGGCGTGGCGGTGCATGCCGCGTTCTCCACCAGCGACCTGGCCCCGGAAGTGCGGCTGGTGCTGATCAAGCTGTGCGAGCGCGACTTCACCGCCGGGGTCGGCAAGCTCTACCAGGACCTGGACGACAGCCTCGCCCAGGCCGGGGTGATGCCGGAGATCTCGCGGCCACGCACGCCGCCGCCGCGCCGCGCGCCGCCGCCGGAGCAGCGCCCGCCGCGCGACACCGGGGCTGCGGCCGATGCCGGCATCGGCGCCGAGCTGGGCGAGGACGAGGAACACTACGCGCCGGCCTGGGCCAATCGCTTCGTCAACCGGTGGGCCGAGCGCCGCGGCAGCCTGCAGGCCGGCGAGCGCTACGAGGACTCCGAGGCGCGCCTGCCCGGCGGCAGCCAGGGCGTGTTGCTGGAGGCGCTGCACGAACTGCTGCAGCAGACCCGCAACGCGCGCGAGAGCGCCACCTCCGCGGCGACCGCGGCGGTCGGCCAGCAACGGCCGCTGAGCCAGCGCGAGATGATGTCGGTGCTGTCGCTGCTGCAAGCCACGCCCAGCGCCACCCTGCGCGCGGCGATCGGCGACGACAGCGAGTCATTGGCGCAGCGGCTCAAGAGCGAGGTGCTGTCCAACGCCACCCAGTTCGGCGTGGACCCGGCGCATGCACGGCTGGATCCGGTCGACGAGGATGCGATCGACCTGGTCGGCATGCTGTTCGACGTGATGCTCGACGAGCGCGACCTGGAAGGCCGTTCGCGCGAACTGATCGGCCGGCTGGTGGTGCCGTTCGTCAAGGTCGCGCTGCTGGACCGGCGCATGTTCGTGCAGAAGACCCATCCGGCGCGGCGCCTGCTCAACTCGCTGGCCGAGGCCTGCGAGGGCAACACCGGCGAGAGCCAGGCCGAGCGCGTGCTGATGGGCAAGGTCGAGGAGATCATCGACCGGCTGGTGGCCGACTTCAACGAGAACCTGGCGATCTTCCTGACCCTGGAAGAGGAATTCCGCGATTTCCTGGTGCAGCACCGCCGCCGCATCGAGATCGCCGAGCGTCGCGCCGCCGAGACCCAGCGCGGCCAGGAAAAGCTGGAACTGGCGCGGCAGCGCGCCGAGGCCGAACTGCAGCTACGCCTGCAGGGGCGACAGTTGCCGCAGGCGCTGCAGGATTTCCTGCGCCAGCCGTGGCAGCACCACCTGACCATGGCGATGCTGCGCGAAGGCGAGGGCGGCCCCGGCGTGCGCGATGCGCTGGCGCTGGCCGACGGCCTGCTCGAGGAAGCTGCCGAGGCGCAGCGGCACATCGTCGGCAAGCCCTGGCTGCAGGCCTGGCAGGGCGCGCTGCAGCGGGTCTTCGCCAGCGTCGGCCTGCACGCCGAGGCGGCCGCGGCGGCGATCGATGCGCTGCACGACACGCTGCAGGCGGTGGCCGAACTGCGCCCGGAACTGGAGCGGCCGCTGCCGGAACTGCCGCAGGTGGCGCTGCCGCAACCGCCGGTGCAGGAGGCGCAGCCGGTGGAGGTGGCGCCGCCGCAGACCATGGACGATTTCGACAATGCCGACGCCGACCGCTTCCGCGCGATGCCGATCGGCACCTGGCTGGATTTCGTCGACCGCGACGGCAAGATGCAGGCCGGCAAGCTGTCGTGGGTGAGCCCGATCTCGTCGCGCCTGCTGTTCGTCAACCGCCGCGGCGTGCGCTTCTGCGTGGCCTCGCCGGAAGAACTGGCGGTGATGGTGCGGCTGGGCCGGCTGCGCGCGCATGTGGACGACGGCGCCTTCGACAGCGCCATGCAGGGCGTCATCGACCGGCTGGATCCGCACAGCCCGACCTTGCACTGAGGCGCGCTGGCGCCGTCCGCCTGCGCTGCGACGGCGTGGCGCCTTTTCTCTCCTAGGCGGTGCGGTGGCAGCGCAAGCGCGTCATCGGCGGCCAGTAGCGGTCGCCAACGCAACATATACCGCGTGCGACCGCATGCAGCGGCGAACTCAATACAGCGGCGTGCCCGCCTTGTACGCGGCCACGAACGACTGCCAATCCAACTGCACCTGCGCGGCGTAGTCGAACGCGAACTGGCGCAGTTCCGATTTCAGCCCGCTCTTGCTGGTGGCCGCCTGGTCGATCTGCTTGTCGATGCTGTAGGGCACCACGTTCGGGTCGTAGTCCTGGTCGGCCAGGGCGTGCGCCGAGGCCAGGGCCTGGCCCAGGTAGGTGGCGGCGGTGGCGAGCTTGCCGGCGCTGTCCAGCGCGGTCGGGTCCAGGTCCTGCTGGAACGGCGACTTCTCGTGCACGTAGAACGGGGTGCCGTTGACGCTGGCGTAGCCGACCAGCACGTCGGCGTCGATGGTCTGCGCCTTGGCGGTGCGCGCCACCCGCGCGCCCTCGTTGTTGTCGTAGGTGGAGGCCGGCATCTGCGACGGCGCCGCCACCGCGACCACGCTGGCCGCTTCCTGCTTCCACTCCAGGATCACGTCGTCGCTGGTCGACGCGCTCGGGCCTTCGATGAGCACGTACAGGCGCAGGCGGCCGAGGCTGCCGGTGCCCGAACCCAGCTTCTGGTGAACGTCCTTGATGGTGTAGTAGCTGGCCGCATAGCGCTTGGACGCGGCGATCGAGCCGATGTAGCCGTTCATCGCCGCGGCCACCGCCGAGGCGGTGCCGGTATCCACCGCGACCAGGTTGTCCAGGTCCTGGAACTGGCGCTTGCCGCCGCTGACCACCGTGTATTTGGACAGCAGGCTGCTGCGGCTCTTGCCGTCGGCGCTGTCGATGGCCTTGGCGACGGCGCCGCTGGTGTTGCGCTTGCTCAACTGGAAGCTTTCCTCGGCGTCACTGCCGCGGAAATCGGCGATCTTGTCCAGGTAGGCGCCGACCATGGTGTCGATGGCGTCGCCGATGTCGCTGTCGGACAGGCCGTTGTCGCGGCCGGCCAGGACCATGCTCGCGGCCAGCCGGCGCAGGTCCCACACGTACTGGCCGAGGTGGCCTTCGTCGAAGTCGGCGACCTTGAACACCGCCTTGCCGCTGCTGTCGCGCGCCGCATCGAAGTTGCCGAGGTGGGTGTCGCCGCCGAGCCAGGTGTAGCCGGTCTGCGGCGAGGTCCACAGCGAACCCGGCAGGGTCGTCATGTCCTGGTAGAAGATGTGGTCGGTGCCGCGGTAGAAGGCGTAGGCGCTGGTGGCCATGGTCGCCATCTTGGTGTCCAGTTCGGCGCGCTGCGCGGCGTAGGGATGGTTGTAGTCGTGGATCTGCTGCACCACCCAGGCGTCGCGCTTGCTCGCTGCCGTCGCGCCCCCGGCGCATGCGGCAAGGGTCAGGCCGATCAGCAGCAACTGCGGCAGGCGGGTGGACATCGCAGGTCTCCAGGCGCGGACGAAGGAACCTGCAGTCGACCACGCGTGCATTGCACGCAGATGAACCGCCCATCGCTCCTAGAAGTAGCGCAGCCAGGCCTGGTCGCGGCGCCGCGCCTTGAGCCGCGCGAACGCGGCGGTGGGCCAGTACAGGGCCAGCCCCAGCGCCGCGGCGATCGCCCACAGCGCGGCCACGCTGTCCACGCCGAAGACGGCGCCGTGATTGGCGCCCCACAGCGCCAGCGCGGCCAGGTAGGCGAGCTTGAGCACGTACAGGTGCAGCAGGTAGAAGAACATCGGCGCCGCGCCGATCGCCGCCAGTGGCGCCAGCCAACGCGCCACGGCGGGGTGTTCGTACAGGCGCAGCAACAGCAGGCCCACGCCCAGGGTCAGCAGCAGGAACTGCAGCGACGGCGGGTACTTGGTGACGTTGAAGAAGCTCATCGCGGTATGCGCGAGGTCGTCCTGCGCCTGCCAGGGCGCATCGCCATAGCCGTTGTGCCAGCGCAGCAGGTGGAAGCCGGCCAGCGCGCCCAGCCCCCAGGCCAGCAGGCGCTGCTGGCGTTGCGCCGGGTCGGTGGCGGCGCCGTACCAGGGGCCGGCGGCGTAGCCGAGCGCGATCACCCCGATCCACGGCAGCACCGGGTAGGAGGTGCGCAGGCGCAGCTCGCCCAGTTCCAGCCAGCGCCGGTCGTGCAGCACCGCCCAGGCGGCCGCGAGCGGGCCGTCGCCCTGCACCTGCACGGCGTCCAGCAGGTGGTGGCCGGCGACCAGCGCCGCGCCCAGCAGGGCCAGCGCCGGGCGCGGCAGCCACAGCAGTGCGGCGAGGGCGAGCATGCTCAGGCCGATCGCCCAGATCACCTGCAGGTACAGCGCCTGCGGCGGGAAGGCGCCGCTCCAGGCCAGGTTGACCAGGGTCAGCTCCAGCACGATCAGGAACAGGCCGCGCTTGAGCAGGAAACGGGCGGCCGCCGCGCGCCCGTCGGCCTGCCTGGACGCAGACAGCCACGCCGACAGGCCGGTCAGGAACACGAACACCGGTGCGCACAGGTGGGCCAGGGTGCGCGCGACGAACAGCGCCGGCGCGGTGCCTTCCACGTCCATCGGGTCGCCGACCGGGTGGTGCAGGTAGAAGGTCTCGCGTACGTGGTCGAGCAGCATCAGCAGCATCACCGTGCCGCGCAGCAGGTCGATCGAGGCCAGGCGTGTGTTGGCCGTGGCAGCGGCGGGCAGGACGAAGGATGCGGGCGCGGCGGAAACGGAAGCAGCGGGCGGCATGCGTGACGGCGGGTGTCGAGTATTGAAACAATATAACATCTGCGCGTCGGGCGCCGGCCGCGTGCGCCGTCGCGCCCCTGGTTGTCACGCGGGGCGATGGCTCATCGTGCCGACGGCGCTCACGCAGGCAGGGCGAGGGGGCGCGATCCTTCGCGACGCGGGCAGCTGTCCCCGGATCGCGTCGTCAGGCCGCCGCGCCTGCACCGCCGCGGCGGCGCAAGGCTCAGTCCTCGCCGATGTCCTCGTTCCACACGTCCGGGTGCGCGGCGATGAAGCCGCCGAGCAGGTCGATGCACTCCTGGCTGTGCAGGTCGATGACCTCCACGCCGCTCTCGCGCAGCCAGTCGATGCCGCCCTGGAATGTCACCGATTCGCCGACCACCACCGTGCCGATGTTGAACTGCCGCACCAGGCCGCTGCAGTACCAGCACGGTGCCAGGGTGGTGACCATGATGGTGTCCTTGTAGCGGCGCTGGCGTCCGGCCTTGCGGAAGGCGTCGGTCTCGCCGTGCACGGACGGGTCGCCCTCCTGCACGCGGCGGTTGTGGCCGCAGCCGAGCAGGCGGCCGTCGCGGTGGTACAGGGCGGCGCCGATCGGGATGCCGCCCTCGGCCAGGCCCTGGCGGGCTTCGGCGATGGCGGTGTCGAGCAGGGCGCGGTAGTCGGGCGTGGTCAGCATGGCAGGGCCGGGGGAAGGGAGTGGCCGGCAGTCTGGCCCAGGCGGCCGGCGGCTGTCATCCCGGGCGGCGCTTCACCGGCACGCGGCGGCCGGCAGTGCGATAATCCCGTCATGAGCGAATCCCCCTACAAGACCGGTACCACCCATTTCGGCTTCCGCGACGTCGCCGCCAAGGACAAGCAGAAGCTGGTCGGCGAGGTCTTCACCTCGGTCGCCGGCAACTACGACCTGATGAACGACCTGATGAGCATGGGCATCCATCGGGTCTGGAAGCGCTATTTCGTCGCCACCGCGCAGGTCAAGCCGGGCGACCGCGTGCTCGACCTGGCCGGCGGCACCGGCGACATCGCCGCGCTGCTGAAGGACCGGGTCGGCGCCGACGGCGAGATCGTGCTGGGCGACATCAACGCCGGCATGCTCTCGGTGGGCCGTGACCGCCTCACCAACCGCGGCCTGGTCGCGGGCCTGGACTACGTGCAGTGCAACGCCGAGGCGCTGCCGTTCCCGGACCAGAGCTTCGACCTGGTGACCATCGCCTTCGGCCTGCGCAACGTCACCGACAAGGACGCGGCGCTGCGCGAGATGTACCGCGTGCTCAAGGTCGGCGGCCAGGCGCGGGTGCTGGAGTTCTCCGAAGTCACCGCCGACTGGTTCAAGCCGCTGTACGACTTCCATTCGTTCAAGGTGCTGCCGCGCCTGGGCAAGCTGTTCGCCAGGGACGCCGACAGCTACCAGTACCTGGCCGAGAGCATCCGCAAGCATCCGCCGCAGGATGCGCTGAAGGGCATGATGGAAGAGGCCGGCTTCGCCCGCAGCCACTACAAGAATCTCACCGGCGGGATCGTGGCGATCCATTCGGGCTATAAGATCTGAGAAGCCGGGAATCGGGAATCGGGATTCGGGAATCGCAAAAGCGGGCGATCGGTGGCTGACTGATCGCGGGGCTGTGTTGTGTTCTTGTGGGAGGGACTTCAGTCCCGACGCGCGGTCCTTCAGTGCCGGCGCAAGCACACGCCGCAGGGGCGCTGAAGGCGATGATGGAAGAAGCCGGCTTCGCCCGCAGCCACCACAAGAACCTGGTCGTCGGCATCGTGACGGTCCATTCGGGCTACATGATCTGAGTAGACCCGGGATTGGGGAGTGGTAATCCGCGATTCGTCAGTGCGCATCGCACTGCGGTTGCGAATCTCCACTCCAGAATCCCCAATCCCGGCCTTCCGGTAGACTGCGGGTTTTCCTCGAACCGGTTACTGCCATGCGTTCCCCGTTCCTGTTGTTGTCCCTGGCCGCGATGGTCGCGTCCGGGTGTTCCCGTGAAGCACCTGCGCCCGATGCGGCCGCACCTGCCGCCAAGCCAGCGCCCGCCGCGGCCAAGCCCGCCGACCGCAGCCACGACGAGACCTCCTACGCCGAGCCGTCCAAGGTCGTGATCAAGGATCTGGCGCTGGATCTGAAGCTGGATTTCGACAGCAAGCAGATCGGCGGCACCGCCACCTACACGCTGGACTGGAAGGACAAGAGCGCCAAGCAACTGGTGCTGGATACGCGCGACCTGACCATCGAGAAGGTGCAGGCCGACGACGGCAAGGGCCAGCAGGCGCCGCTGCAGTACGCGCTGGCGCCGGCCGACAAGATCTACGGCAGCAAGCTGACCATCGAGGCGCCGACGCAGCCGCAGACGATCAGCATCACCTACCACACCGCGCCGACCGCCTCGGGCCTGCAGTGGCTGGAGCCGTCGATGACCGAGGGCAAGAAGTTGCCCTTCATGTTCAGCCAGTCGCAGGCGATCCACGCGCGCTCGTGGGTGCCGCTGCAGGACACGCCGAGCGTGCGTTTCACCTACAGCGCGCACGTGGTCTCGCGTCCTGACGTGATGGTGCTGATGAGCGCCGACAACGATCCCAAGGCGGTGCGCAACGGCGACTACCGCTTCAAGATGCCGCAGCCGATCCCGTCCTACCTGCTGGCCATCGCCGCCGGCGACCTAGTGTTCAAGCCGATCTCCGCGCGCTCGGGCGTGTGGGCCGAGCCGGCGATGGTCGACAAGGCGGCCAAGGAGTTCGAGGACACCGAGAAGATGATCGTGGCCGCGGAGACGCTGTACGGCCCGTACCGCTGGGGCCGCTACGACATGCTGGTGCTGCCGCCGTCGTTCCCGTTCGGCGGCATGGAGAATCCGCGCCTGACCTTCGCCACCCCGACGGTGATCGTCGGCGACAAGTCGCTGGTGTCGCTGATCGCGCACGAACTGGCGCATAGCTGGTCCGGCAACCTGGTGACCAATGCCAGCTGGAAGGACATCTGGCTCAACGAAGGCTTCACCACCTACGTGCAGGCGCGCATCACCGAGGCACTGTACGGCCCCGAAGCGGCGGAGATGGAGCGCGAGATCGACCAGACCGATCTGCTGGCCGAACTGAAGGGCATGAGCCCGGCCGACCAGGCGCTGGCGCTGCCGGCGCTGACCGAGCGCGATCCGGACGAGGCGCTGAGCCAGGTCGCCTACGTCAAGGGCGCATGGTTCCTGCAGTTCCTGGAGCAGCGCTTCGGCCGCGACACCTTCGATCCGTTCCTGCGCGGCTGGTTCGACGACCACGCGTTTCAGAGCGCCAACACCGACCAGTTCGTCGAGTATCTGAAGACCCACCTGCTGTCGAAGAAGCCCAACGCGGTGACCGCGCAGGAGCTGCATGCGTGGCTGGACGAGCCGGGCATTCCGGCGTTCGCGCAGAAGGCGCGTTCGCGCAATTTCGCCATGGTCGACACCGCGCGCATCGCCTGGAGCGGCAGCGGCACGCTGCCGGGCAAGCAGGTGACCGATGCGTGGAGCACCCAGGAATGGACGCGCTTCCTGAGCGGCCTGGGCGACAAGCTCACCCCGGCGCAGCTCAAGCAGCTCGACGACGCCTACCACTTCACCGGCACCGCCAATGGCGAGATCGCCATGCGCTGGTATCCGCTGGCGATCCGCAGCGGCTACCTGGACGCGCGCCCGGCCGCCGGCGAATTCATTGCCCGCGTCGGCCGCCGCAAGCTGATCCTGCCGATCTACGCCGAACTGGTGAAGACCCCGGACGGACTGGCCTTCGCCGAGGAGGTGTTCGCCAAGGCCAAGCCCGGCTACCACCCGATCACCACGGTGTCGGTGCAGGAAATGCTGGACAAGGCCAAGGCCGGCAACACCGCGCACTGACGCCCGTCGCCTGCTGAAGACCGCGCACACGGCGCCGGGAGCGATCCCGGCGCCGTGTGCGTTTGCAAGGCCTGCATGATGCGGCGGGCGTGCCATGCGGAAGCGGCGATCGCTGCAACAGTTCGGTGCGCGCACGCTGCGCCAGATGCTCATGCGCGGCGTCGCCTGCGCGTCCTGCACGATGCGCGCCTGTCCAGTGCGGCGTTAACGAATTCCACACATGCCGCTGCTCGCACGCAGCGACCCGTTGCCACGCATTCGCGATATCCTCGGCAGTCCCGATGGTCCCCGGTCCGTGCGCGCATGACCCCGTTCGCCACCGCCTCCCTGGTCTCCGCTGCAAGCGCCATTGCCACGGCAGGACATTGCCGATGCCGATGCGAGCGGAATCGCCTGCGTGTGTCGAGGGGCTGCTGAGATGACCGACGCGCATCTGCTGTCCGGTTCCCTGCTGGCCGCGCTGCCGGATGCGCGTGGTGGCGAAATCTTCACCGAACTGCTGCGGCGCTCCGGTTGCCGCGCCGAGCGCATCGTCTCGTACGGGCAGACCACGCCGCAGGACACGCCCTATGTGCAGGCGCACGACGAATGGGTGCTGCTGTTGCGCGGCAGCGCGCGGGTGGCGCTGGGCGAGCGCGAGGTCGCGCTGGCACCGGGCGATCATCTGTTCATCCCGGCCGATACGCCGCATTGGGTGACCTTCACCGATCCCGACCAGCCGACGGTGTGGCTGGCCCTCCATCTCGGCGAAGCCGACGTGGTGGTGTGAGCGCATGATCCGTCTCCGCCTTCCGGTGTCGCCATGCTGGTGCTGACAATGGCCTGGCTGCTGCTGGCCGGCGTGCTGCTGCTGGTGGCCGCGCTGGTCGGCGTGGTGCTGGTGCTGCGCGATCCGTTCCTGCTGGTGCGCCTGGAGAGCCTGCGCCAGCGCCGCGGCAGCGGGCTGCAGCGGCGCCAGGCGCAGGTCGCCGGACACAGCTGGACCTATCTGGTGCGCGCCGCGGCCGATCCCGCCGCGCCGACCCTGCTGCTGGTGCACGGCTTCACCGGCAGCAAGGAGAACTGGCTGCCGCTGGCGCGCGCGCTGGGCACGCGCTATCACCTGGTGATCCCGGATCTGCCCGGCTGGGCCGAGAGCCAGCGCATCGCCGGGCAGGACTACGGGTTCGTCGCGCAGGCCGAGCGCGTGGCCGCGTTCGCCGCGCAGTGCGCACGGCGTGCGGGCAGCGAATGCGTGCTGCTCGGGCATTCGATGGGCGGCGGCATCGCCGCACTGGCCGCGGCGCGCCATCCCGCCGTGTTCGACCGGGTCGGCCTGTTCAACGCCGCCGGCGTGCGCTTCGCCGACAACGTCTTCGGCCAGGCGGTGCTGGACGGGCACAATCCGTTCGCGGTGCACGATGCTGGGTCGCTGCAGCGCTACATCGACACCGTGTTCCTGCTCGAGCGCGCCAAGCCGCGCATCCCGCGCTGGGCGGTGCCGGCGGTGGTGGCCTGGCGCCGCCGCGAGGCCGCGTTCGAGCAGCAGGTACTGGCGCGCATCGGCCGCGGCGAGGAGGCGTTCCTGCCGTTCGAGGAGGCCGCGCGCATTCGCCAGCCCGCGCTGCTGCTGAATTGCGTGCAGGACGCGGTGATCGACGCCAGCGCGCTGGCGCTGTACGCGCAACGCCTGCCGCAGGCGATCCAGGTGCTGCTGGACGGCAGCGGCCACATGTCCATCGTCGAAAAGCCCGCCGAGGTCGCGCAGGCCATCGACGCCCTGATCCAACGAGGAACCCCACGATGAAACGCATCCTGCTCGGCGCGCTGTGCGCCGTCGCCCTGGCCGCTTGCGGCGATCACGAGGCCGAGCGCAAGGCGCAGGCCGCGGCCGAAGCGCAGGCCAAGGCGCAGGCGGCCGACGACCTGGCCAAGCAGTACGATGCCGCGGTGAAGTCCGGCAACTGGGATCTGGCGCGGATCCATGGCGCGGCGCTGCTGCAGCAGTATCCCGGGTCGGATGCGGCCGAACGCATCCAGCCCGGCTATGCCGAGGTCAAGGCCAAGGGCGAGGCGGCGCGCGAGCTGCGGCGCATGCAGGCGGCCTGGCAGTACTCGCAGGTGCCGGCCGGCAAGGGCGTGCAGCGCTCGGCGATGCTGTACAGCCGCGACAAGGTCGATGTCGACGGCAGCGGACCCAAGCCGGTGCAACTGGTGTTCCGCGACCACCCGGAATGGAAGCGCAGCGCCTACCTGGTGCTGCAGTCCGGCGATTTCCGCTGCGCCGGTGGCTGCAAGGTGGAACTGAAGGCCGACGACGCGCCGCCGCACGCGGCCGCGGCCTGGCGGCCCAAGACCGACGAGGCCATCGCCATGTTCATCAGCGACGACAAGGCGCTGTGGAAGCTGGCGCGCAAGACCACGGTGCTGCAGATCACCTTTCCGGTGAAGGCCGGCGGCACCCGCACCGCGGTGTTCGAGACCGGCGGTCTGGACGGCGCGCAGATGCCGGGCTGGGATTGAGCGCGATGCACGCCGCCACGCCGCCGTCGGCGCAAGCCCTGCGCCAGGTCCGCCACTGGGTGTTTGACATGGACGGCACGCTGACCCGCGCCGTGCACGATTTCGCGCTGATCCGCCGCGAACTGCAGATCCCGCCGCAGGCCGACATCCTGCAGCACCTGGCGGCGTTGCCGGACGCGCAGCGCGCCAGCAAGCACGCCTGGCTGCTGGAGCATGAGCGGGTGCTGGCCCAGGAGGCCACCGCGGCCAACGGCGCGCCGGCGCTGCTGCGCACCCTGCGTGCGGCCGATTGCCGGCTGGCGGTGCTGACCCGCAACGCGCGCGAGCTGGCGCAGTTGACCCTGGAGGAGATCGAGGTCGACGACCTGTTCGAGGAGGTGGCCATCCTCGGTCGCGACGAGGCCCCGCCCAAGCCGCATCCCGGCGGCCTGCTGCAATTGGCCGAGCACTGGGGCGTGGCCCCGCAGGCGCTGGCGATGGTGGGCGATCACGCCTACGACCTGCAGTGCGGGCGCCACGCCGGTGCGACGACCGTGCTGTTGCATCCGGACAACCCCTGGCCGGCGCTGGCCGACCTGCACTTCGCCGATTGCGCCGCGCTGCTGGCGTGGTGGCAGGACGGCGTCGCGCCGCAGCCCCACTGACCGCACGCCGCGGCGGCTGACGGCTGCCGCGGCCTCACTTTCCCCTGCCGCGCACCAACGCACGGGCCTGGATGGCGCAGGGTGTGCCACCGAGACGTGTGCTCACACTGCGCCACGGGCGATGCAACGGCGTGGCACAAAGTGTCACGTTCTCGAGACGCCTGCGGCCGCCTGGATGGACGCCTTCAGGGCGGCACCTGGCGTCGTGATCCGCACGTCAAGGGATGTTGCATCGCAGCGCTGCGATGGCATGGACGTTGCTCGCATACACCCACGCTTCAGGTTCCGTGGCACACGCCGACCCAGGTGCAGCTGTCGCGGCTCTTCAACGAGGGGAGTAGAACGATGCACAGTCATTCACGTCGTACCCAGGCTTGTACGTTGCTCGCGCTTGCCACTGCGTTGGCGCTGGCGGGTTGCAAGAAGCAGGAAGAGACCCCGGCACCAGCCGCACCGGCCGCCGCCGCACAGCAACCGCCGGCCGCTGCGCCGGCCGCCGTCGCCGATACCGACAGCGAGTTCGCCACCAATGCCGCCAACCCCGACAACTGGGGTGGCATCGGTCGCGACTTCGGCCTGAACCGGCATAGCCCCTTGGCCGAGATCAACCGCGACAACGTCAAGAACCTGAAGATGTCGTGGGAGATGAAGACCGACGCCACCCGCGGCCACGAAGGCCAGCCGCTGGTGATCGGCAGCACCATGTACATGGTCAGCGCCTATCCGAACAACGTGTTCGCGATCGACCTGTCGCAGGAAGACAACGGCAAGGTGCTGTGGAAGTACACCCCGCAGCAGGACGAGCGCGCGGTGGCGGTGGCCTGCTGCGACACGGTCAACCGCGGCGCCTCCTATGCCGACGGCAAGGTGGTGTTCGGCAGCCTCAGCGGCGACGTGATCGCGCTCGATGCCAAGACCGGCAAGGAAGTGTGGAAGCAGAAGCTCGCCTATCCGGAGAAGGGCGAGACCATCACCATGGCCCCGATCATCGCCGACGGCAAGGTGGTGGCCGGCATCAGCGGCAACGAGTTCGGCGTGCGTGGGCGTGTCGCCGCGTACGCGCTGGCCGACGGCAAGCAGGCCTGGTCCTGCGAGGCCACCGGCACCGACAAGGACATCTGCCTCGGCCCGGACTTCAACAAGGCCAATCCGCAGCACGGCCAGCTCGGCGACCTCGGCCAGAAGACCTATCCCGACGAAGGCTGGAAGCGCGGCGGCGGCGCGGCGTGGGGCTGGTACAGCTACGACCCGAAACTCAAGCTGGTCTACTACGGCACCGGCAATCCCGGCCTGTGGAGCCCGTCGTACCGCTGCGGCAAGACCACGCAGAAGGAATGCGATACCGGCGAGTACGACAACAAGTGGTCGATGACCCTGTTCGCGCGCAAGATCGACACCGGCGAGGCGGTGTGGGGCTACCAGAAGACCCCGTTCGACCAGTGGGACTACGACGGCATCAACGAGCCGATCCTGGTCGACCTGACCATCGACGGCAAGCAGGTGCCCTCGGTGGTGCAGTTCGACCGCAACGGCTTTGCCTACGTGCTCGACCGCCGCGACGGCACCCTGCTGCGCGCCAACAAGTTCGTGCCGGCCAACTGGGCAGAGCGCATCGACATGAAGACCGGGCGCCCGGTCAAGGTCGCGGCGCACTCGCCGCTGGAGCGCGGCCGCAAGGTCGAGGCGTTCCCGTCGGCGATGGGCGGCAAGGACCAGCAGCCGTGCTCGGTGGATCCGGCCAACTCGGCGGTATTCTTCTGCGGCACCAACAACTGGCACATGGAGCTCGACCCGCAGGAGCGCGGCAACACCATGATGGGCCTGCCGTACGTGTTCGCCAACGTGCTGATGAAGCCGAACGAGCCCGGCGCGCTGGGCATCGTCAAGGCGTTCGACGTGGTCGAGGGCAAGTCCAAGTGGGAGATCAAGGAGAAGTTCCCGGTGTGGAGCGGCACCCTGGTCACCGACGGCGGGCTGGTGTTCTACGGCACGCTGGACGGCTGGTTCCGCGCGGTGGACAAGGACACCGGCAAGAAGCTGTGGGAGACCAAGCTGCCCTCGGGCATCATCGGCAACCCGATCGCCTACAAGGCCAATGGCCACCAGTACGTGGCGGTGTTCTCGGGCATCGGCGGCTGGATCGGCCTGCCGGTCGCCGCCGGCCTGGATCCGGGCGATCCGTACGGCGCATTGGGTGCCGCGGGCCTGGCCTTCAGCAATGGCTTCGACAAGATTCCGTTGGGCGGCATGGTGCACACCTTCCGCATCGACGGCGCCGGCAAGACCGTCACGCCTACCACGACCGCCACCGCGGCCGCGGCCGCGGGCGGCGGCAGCGCGGCAGTTGCCGCCAAGACGGTGCGATGAGCCGGCGGCGCCGCGTCCAGGGTGCGAGCGGGTGCCGCATGGCGCCTGCCTCGTGGCGCCTGCCTGCGGGCGCGCGCGCCGTGTTGCTGTTGTGCAGCCTCGGACTCGTCGCCGCAGGCTGCACGCGCGAGCCGTCGTCCGCGACGGCTCGCGCTCCTGCTGCCCCGCCCGCCGCTGCGGCGCCGGCCTCCGCCGCGCCCGCCACGACGCTGCCGGCCGATGCGCCGGTGCTGCGGGTCTGCGCCGATCCCGGCAACATGCCGTTGTCCGATCGCGCAGGCGAGGGCTTCCAGAACAAGATCGCCCAGGTGGTGGCCGCGGAGATGGGCCGGCGCCTGGAATACGAATGGCGCAGCTACTACCAGCGCGGCCTGGCGCGCAGCACGATCAACGCCGGGCGCTGCGACGTGCTGATGGACATGAACAGCGACTTCGAGATGGGCCTGCCCACGCGCCCGCTGTATCGCTCCACCTATGTGCTGGTCACGCGCAAGGGCCTGGATCTGCGCCCGGCGTCGCTGGACGATCCGGCGCTGAAACGACTCAAGGTCGGCGTGTTCCAGAGTTCGCCGGCGCGGCAGGCGCTGTTCGACCATGGCGTGCAGGGCGAGGTGCAATACCTGTTCTACGACTCGGCCAGCGCACCGCAGGAGCATCCCGGCAAGCTCGCCGAGCAGGTCGCCGCCGGCAAGCTCGATGCCGCCGAATCCTGGGGGCCGGTGGCCGGCTACTACGCCGCGCGCGGCGGCCTCGGCGTGGTGCCGCTGAATGTCATCGACAACGAAGTGCTGGAGTATTCGATGGCGTGGGCGGTGTCGCGCAAGAACGCGGACCTGCGCGATGCGCTGAACGCGGCGATGCAGCGCAGTGCCGGCAAGATCGGCGCGATCCTGCGCGACTATCACGTGCCGCTGGTGGCCTGCGCCGATTGCATCGTTGCCGGCGACCTGCGCTCGCACGGTCCCTATACGGTGCCCGACGACCGGGACGACACGCCGAGCGCGCAGGCCTCCTCGGACATGCTGGCGCAATTGCAGCTGCGCATCGCCGGCGGCGCCGATCCCAACGAGGAACTGGCGCACGCGCTCGATGCCGGCGACGGCGTGCGCGTGGCCTGGCTGCTGCGCCATGGCGCCAGCGCCGACACGCCCAACCAGCTCGGCGAGCCACCGCTGCAGCAGGCGATCCGCAACCAGGCGCCGCTGCTGGTCGGCGAACTGCTGGCCGCCGGTGCCAAGGTCGAAAACCGCGACAGCAATGGCTGGACGCCGCTGATGAAGGCGGCCTGGTCCAACGATGGCAAGAGTGTCGCGCAGTTGCTGGCGCATCGCGCCAAGGTCGAGGCGGTGTCCGCCGACGGCTGGACGCCGCTGGACCTGGCCATCTCCTACGCCGATGCCGACGTGGTGCAGGCGCTGCTCGATGCCGGCGCCAGCGTGCGCCACGCCAACCCGGCCGGCTTCACCCCGGTGATGTTCGCGGTGGCGCGCAACGAGCCGAAGATCCTCGATTTGCTGCTCAAGCGCGGCGCCGAGCCCGACCGCGCGAATCGGGCCGGCGTCACTCCCTTGATGCTCGCTGCCGCCGCCGGTCGCGAGGACAGCGCCCGGCGCCTGCTCGCCGCCGGCGCCAGCGCCGATGCGCGCGACGCCGACGGCAAGACGCCCGCGGCGCTGGCCCAGCAACGCGGCAATGCCGAACTCGCCCACCTGTTGACGGAGGCCCAGCACCGACGCACGCAATGACCGCTTTCTGTCGTCCCGCACATGCCGCCCGCGCGGCCTGCTCTTCCCATCGTGCACTCCGCAAAGGTTCTGTCCCCATGCGTCCTGCTTCCGTCCGCCGTCGCGCCGTCTCCGTGCTGCTGCCCATGTCCCTGTTCGCCGCGTTCCTGTTGCTGGCCGCCTGCGGCAAGCAGGAGACGCCGCCTGCGCCTGCGCCCGCGGCTGCGCCGGCCGCCCCTGCCGCAGCGCCTGCGCCTGCGCCGGCCGCGCCTGCCGCGCCCGCTGCCGCGGCACCTGCACCTGCACCCGCTGCGGCGGTCACGCCGATTCCGAAGGGGCCGCCGGTCAAGGTCACCCCGGAGCTGGTCGCCGAAGGCAAGGCGATCTTCAACTCCGCCGGCTGCACCGCCTGCCACGGCGGCACCGGTGGTGGCGGCATGTGCCCGCCGCTGACCAACGACATCTGGGTGTACGGCAGCGACGACGACACCTTGCGCACGCTGATCACCGAAGGCACCGCCGGCATGGCCGCGCACGGCAAGACCCGCATCGGCCACGAGAAGGTGGTCGGGCAAATGCCGCCGTTCGGGCCGGTGCTCAAGCCGGGCGATACCGAGAAGCTGCTGGCCTTCATCCACTCCATCAACAAGACCGCGGGCGCCACGCAATGAGCAACGCGTTGCGACTGGCCGCGGTCGTTGCGCTGTCGCTGTGCGCCGCGGCCTGCCAGCGTGCCCCTGCGCCAGCCGCAGGGGCCGACGCCGCGAAGGCTGCGCCAGCGCCGACGGCTGCTGCCGCGGCGCTGGCCTACGTCCCGAACCAGCGCAGCGGCACCATCTCGGTGATCGACACCGACAGCGACCGCGTGGTGCGGACGCTGTCGGCGCAGGGCCAGCTCGGCAAGCGCCTGCAGCAGGTGGTGCCGGGTCCGCCCGGGCATCTGTACGTCATCGACGCGCAGGGCCATCGCCTGCTGGATCTGGATACCGTGCAGGACCGTGTGCTGCGCAGCGTCGACATCGGCGAGAACGCCGAGGGCGTGGCCGTGTCGCCGGATGGCCGCCAGCTGGCGGTGTGCGTGGAAGGGCAGAACCAGGTGATGCTGATCGATCCGGTCGGCTTCACCATCGGCGCGCACATCGCCACCCGCGGGCAGGCGCCGGAACACTGCGTCTACACCCCGGACGGCGCGTTGCTGCTGACCAGCAACGAGGGCTCCAACGACCTGGACGTGATCGACCTGAAGGCCGGTGCCTCCATCGGCGTGATCGCCACCAGCGGGCATCCGCGTGGCATGGCGTTCGCGCCGGACGGCAAGACGGCGTACGTGGCGCAGGAAGCGGCCAACGTGGTCGACGTGATCGATCTGGCGGCGCGCAAGCGCGTGGCCAGCATCCCGGCCGGGCAGCGCACCGCCGGCATCGCCATCGCCCGCGACGGCAGCCGCGTGTACGCGTCGAACGGCGCCGGCACGGTCAGCGTGATCGACCCGGCCGCGCGCCGGGTGCTGGCGGAGATCCCGGTCGGGCAGCGTCCCTGGAATCCGGCGCTGAGTCCCGACGGCAAGAAGCTGTACGTGGCCAATGGCCGTTCCAACAGCGTCAGTGTCATCGACACGGCGGCGATGAAGGAGATCAAGCAGATCGCGGTGGGCGAGATGCCATGGGGTGTGGTCGTGGCGCAGTGAGGTGA
This sequence comes from Xanthomonas sp. D-109, assembly GCF_017746095.1. NCBI lineage: Bacteria > Pseudomonadati > Pseudomonadota > Gammaproteobacteria > Lysobacterales > Lysobacteraceae > Xanthomonas > Xanthomonas sp. D-109. Next base: position 18,867 of record NZ_JAGHWV010000012.1, on the reverse strand, counting down.
GGCGAGCGGCGCTTTCGGGCGCCGCGACGGGAGGCGGGGAGAGCCGGAATGAAGACGCGAGCCGCGGTCGCCTGGGCGGCGAACCAGCCGCTGGCCATCGAGGAAGTGGATCTGCAGCCGCCCAAGGCCGGCGAGGTGCTGGTGCGCATGGTCGCCAGCGGCATCTGCCATGGCGACGACATCGCCTTGTCCGGCATCGATGCCGAGGCGGCGTTTCCGGTGATCCTGGGCCAGGAAGGCGCCGGCGTGGTCGAGGAAGTCGGTGTCGGCGTCACCAGCGTGCGCCCGGGCGATCACGTGATCCCGCTTTACATGCCCGAATGCGGCGTGTGCAAGTACTGCCGTTCCAACCGCACCAACCTGTGCCAGGCGATCCGCAGCAGCCAGGACCGCGGGCTGATGCCCGACGGCAGCAGCCGCTTCTCGCTGCACGGGCGCCCGCTGCTGCACTACATGGGCACCAGCACCTTCGCCGAGTACACCGTGCTGCCGGAGATCGCGGTGGCCAGGATTCATCCGGCCGCGCCGCTGGACAAGGCCTGCCTGCTCGGCTGCACGGTCACCACCGGCATCGGCGCGGTGCTCAATACCGCGCGGGTGCGTCCGGGCGAGAGCGTGGCGGTGTTCGGGCTGGGCGGCATCGGCCTGTCGGTGGTGCAGGGCGCGGTGATGGCGCGCGCCGAACGGATCATCGTGGTCGACATCAACCGCGACAAGTTCCCGCTGGCGCGCGCGCTGGGCGCCACCGATTGCCTGGACCCGAAGGATTTCGGCGCGCCGGTGCAGCAGGTCATCGTCGATCTCACCGACGGCGGCGCCGACCACAGCTTCGCCTGCGTCGGCGACGTGCGCGCGATGCGCGCGGCGCTGGAGTGCTGCCACAAGGGCTGGGGCGAAAGCATCATCCTCGGCGTGGCGCCGAGCGCGCAGGAGATCAGCACGCGGCCGCTGCAACTGGTCACCGGCCGCGCCTGGCGCGGCAGCGCGTTCGGCGGGGTCAAGGGCCGCAGCGAACTGCCGGCCTATGCCGAGCGCTACCTGGCCGGGGAGATCCGCATCGACGAACTGATCAGCGAAACCCTGCCGCTGGACCACATCAACCGCGGCTTCGAGGCGATGCGCGCCGGCCGCGGCATCAAATCGATCGTTCTCTACTGAGCCTCAAGGAACCGGCATGCCCCATATCCCAGGACCCAGCACCCCGTCGGCGAGCCTGCTCGCCCTGGCCGTCGCCACCGCCATCGGCCTGCTCGCCGCACCGGCGCGCGCGCAGACCACGGTCAACGCCGACGATGCGCAGATCACCGCGCTGGACCGGGTCGAGGTCACCGCCACGCCGATTCCCGGCACGCTGATCGATGCCGATCTGCTGCCGTACACGGTGCAGACCGCCAATGCCGACGACATCGCGCGCAGCCAGGCCGGCAACCTCACCGACTTCCTGCTGCGCGAGATGAACGGGGTGGACACCAACGAGGTGCAGGGCAGTCCGTTCCAGACCGATCTGACCTTCCGCGGCTTCCGCGCCTCGGCGCTGCCTGGCGCCTCGCAGGGCGTGTCGGTGTACCTGGACGGCGTGCGCATGAACGAGCCGTTCGCCGACATCGTCAGCTGGGACATGATGCCGGAGGCGGCGATCCGCAGCGTCGCGTTGATGCCGGGCTCCAACCCGCTGTTCGGCCCCAACACGCTGGGCGGCGCGCTGGCCTTCACCACCCAGTCCGGCCTCACCGCGCCGGGCCTGCGCGCCGACCTGTCGGTGGGCAGCGGCGCGCGCAAGCGCCTGGATGCGTCCTACGGCTACGCCGGCCGCGACGGCCTGCATGCCTTCGTCGCGGTCACCGGCTTCGACGAAAACGGCTGGCGCGACGCCTCCGCCGGCCGCCTGGGCACCGTGTTCGGCAAGCTCGGCCGGCAGGGCGACAGCACCGACTGGGACGTGTCGCTGCTGCACGGACGCAGCCGCCTGGTCGGCAATGGCCTGCTGCCGAGCGATCGATACACCGACGAGGGAACCGAGCCGGGGCTGTACGAGGCCGACCGCGCCGCGGTCTACACCTCGCCGGACCTGACTCGCAACCGCAACACCCTGCTCACGGGGCAGTTCGACCATCGCTTCGACGAGCGCACCGCGCTGCATCTGCTGGCCTACTACCGGCAGGGGCGCCGCGACACCGTCAACGGCGACATCAACGACGACTACGAGGCATTCGTCGACGACTGCGCCGACGGCTACGCCGCCGACGGCACGCCGCTGGATGCCGGCTGCACGGTCTCGCGCGCCGATGCCGACGCCCTGCACAGCGGCGTGCTCAACACCACGCAGATGCGCCAGCATGCCGAGGGCGTGGCGCTGAACCTCAGCCGCCAGGCTGGCGCGCACGCGTTGAGCATCGGCGCCACCTACGACCGCAACCGGGTGCGCTACCGCCAGTACGAACAGGAGGCGTTCGTGCAGGACGATCGCTCGGTGGTCGCCGATCCGGACGAGGACCGGGAGTTCTTCTCCGGCGTCGACGGCCGCAGCAGCACCCTGGGCCTGTTCGCCGCCGATACCTGGGAGTTGAGCGAGGCCACCCATGTCAGCGCTGCGCTGCGCTGGAACCGCGTCGCCGTCGCCAACACCCTGTCCACCGCCGACGACGGCGTGCTGCCGCGCGAGCGCTTCGTGTTCGCCAAGGCCAATCCGTCGCTGGGCATCACCCAGCGCCTGGGCGGCGGTTTCACCGCGTTCGCCTCGGCCTCGCAGAACAGCCGCGCGCCGACCGCGATCGAGCTCGGCTGCGCCGACCCGGAGCAACCGTGCCGGTTGCCGACCGGGCTGCAGGCCGATCCGCGCCTGGAGCAGATCGTCTCGCGCACCTACGAGCTCGGCCTGCGCTGGAACCCGTCGCCGGCGCAGACGCTCAACGTCTCACTGTACCGCGCCGACAATCGCGACGACATCCTGTTCCTGCGCGCACCCAATTCCCAGCAGGGCTATTTCGACAACGTCGACCGCACCCGCTACCAGGGCGCCGATCTCAGCTACCGCGGCAGCCACGGCGCGCTGCGCTGGTTCGTCGGCTACAGCTACCTGGACGCCACCTATCGCAGCGCCGGCGAACTGCTCTCGGGCGAGCGTACCGTGACCTTGCGCCCGGGCACCCGCATCGCCGGCCTGCCGCGCAACACGCTGAAGCTGGGCGTGGAGTGGCAGGCGCTGGCGCAGCTGGCACTGGGCGCGGACCTGCGCGCGGTGTCGCGGCGCGTGGCCAGCGGCAACGAGGACGGCCTGGTCGAGGATCCCGAGGAAGGCGAGGCGCCGGCGCGCCACGACCTGTCCACCGGCGGCTACGCCTTGCTCGACCTGCACGGCACCTGGGAGCTCGCCGAGGGGCTGTCGTTGTATCTGCGGGTCAACAACGTGTTCGACCGTCGCTACGAGACGTATGCGGCCATCGCCGAGGATCTGTTTCCGGGCGGAGCCCTGGCGCGTCCGCAGGACGCCGCGGTCGAGGACGGCCCCTCGCGCTTCGTCGCGCCTGGGGCGCCGCGGCAGTACCAGGTCGGCCTGCGCTGGCGGTTCTAGCGGCGGTCGTGCGCTGTTGCGGCTTCGCGTTATCCGGCTGGTGCCTGCGACTGGTAGCCGACCGGCTGCGGCGACTGTCGCGGCTGAAGCCACTCTTGCCCGAATCGCTGCTCGCTGCGCCGCGACCGAGCGCAACGCGTGTCAGGATTGCTTCGGTCGCGACATCGCAGCTGAAACGCATCTGCCTTCGACAGCAGTCGGGACTGAAGTCCCTCCCACAGTCTGCGATCCAATCGACCTGCGGGCTGTTGTCGTATGAGCGGCTTCAGCCGCGACATCGAAGCCAAACATCCCCCAGCCGCCTCAGCGGTTGGGACCCAAATTTCCCGAAGTACTCGCGCCACCGCCAGGCAAGGAACGACAGGCGAGGCCTCATTCGCGGCACGCAGCAACCCCTTGAATCGCGACGCTACCTCGACTCACACCGTCGCCAACCCATGCTTGCGCAGCTTGCGATACAGGGTGTTGCGGCTGATGCCCAGCGCATCGGCGGTGCGGCTGACGTTCCAGCGGTGGCGCTCGAGCTGCTGCTGCAGCACGCTGCGCTCGGCGCTGTCCAGGGCGACGCGGCCGGGCACGCCGTCGCCGGCATGCGCATCGTCGCCGAGCAGGCACGGGCCGCTGTCGGCGTCGACGATCTCCTGCGGCAGGTTGGGGATGCGGATGACGCCGTCGGCGCACAGCACCGCCGCGGTGCGCAGCACGTTGCGCAACTGCCGCAGGTTGCCGGGCCAGGCATAGCTGAGCAGCTTGTGCAGGGCATCCTCGCTGATGCGCACCGGCTGCTCGCCGCTCTCCTCGCGCAACAGGGTGCGGATCAGTTCGGCCTTGTCGCTGCGCTCGCGCAGCGGCGGCAGGTGCAGCACCACGCCGTTGAGGCGGTAGTACAGGTCCTCGCGGAAGCCGCCGCTGCCGACCATCTGCGCCAGGTCGCGGTGGCTGGCGCTGATCACGTGCAGTTCCAGCGGCACCGCGCGGTCGCTGCCCAGCGGGGTCACGCTCTGTTCCTCCAGCACGCGCAGCAGGCGCGTCTGCAGCGGCAGCGGCATGTCGCCGATCTCGTCCAGGAACAGGGTGCCGCCGCTGGCCTGCAGCAGCTTGCCGTGGCGTCCCTCGCGCGCGGCATCGGTGAAGGCGCCGCGCGCATAGCCGAACAGTTCGCTCTCGATCAGCGCCTCCGGGATCGCCGCGCAATTCACCGCCACGAACGGCCGATCGGCCCAGGGCGAGCTGCGGTGCACCGCCTTGGCGAACTCCTCCTTGCCGGTGCCGGTGGCGCCGCACAGCAGGATCGACACGCGGTGCTTGGCCAGCTTCAGCGCGTTGTCCAGGTTGTGCAGCATGCGCGGATCGGAGCCGACATGGTCGTTGGCGCGCGTGGCCTGGTCATCCGCGCTGCCGGCGCGCGCACGGCTGGCGGGGGTGCGTGCGCGTGGCGGCTGCGCCAGGGCGAAGAAGCGGCGGCCGTGGCAGGCGCAGCGGATCGACCACAGCGTGCTGGCGTCGTTGCGCGCGCGCTGCTCCAGCGTGTCGAAATCCAGCTGCATCACCTGGGCGATGTCGCGCCCGACCAGCGGGGAGCGGTCGGGCTTGCCGAGCTGTTCCAGCGTCGCCTCGTTGACCGCGAGCACGCGGCCGTCGCCGCCCACCGCGATCAGCGCTTCGTGCAGCAGCCCGGCGAATTCCGGGCGGCTGTGGAAGCGCAGGATCCAGGCATGCCGGTACTGTTCCAGGAAGTACGCGCGGGCGATCTGCGCCGCCGACATGCGCACCAGCGCGCCGGTATGGCATTGCACCAGCTTGGTATCGCGCGCGTCGGGCGTGGAAGCGTCCAGCACCGCCAGCAGGCGGCCTTGCGGATCCAGGATCGGCGCGCCGCTGCACGACAACGGCAGGTGCCGCTCCAGGTAGTGTTCGCCGCGGTGCACGCTCAGCGCGCTGCCCTCCACCGCGCAGGTGCCGATGCCGTTGGTGCCCTGATAGCGCTCGGCCCAGCTGGCGCCGCAGAACAGCCCGGTCTCGCGGAACGCACGCAGCAGCGCCGCATCCTGCACGCTGTGCAGCACCGTGGCCTCGGTGTCGGCGAACACCACCGCGTAGCTGCCGCCGGCGATCTGTTCGTAGAGATTTTCCATCTCCACCTTGGCGATGCGCAGCAGCGCCTCCAGCCGCTGCTGGCGCTCGCGCAGCTCGCCGTCGTCGTGGACCATTGGCGAGGGATGGGTGTCCGGGTCCAGGCCGTACTCGTCGAGGCAGCGCCGCCACGAGCGCGCCAGCACCGGCGGCAGGGACTCGATCTGGCGGAAATGGCGCATGCGCGCCAGCGGCGCACAGTCGGCCTCGGCGGCGGATGCTGCGACGACCTTGGCTTGCGCGAGGCTTGCGACAGTCGACTCGGACATGGGCGCGCTCTCGTCCCCCCAGGGGGCCCCTGGGGCAAGTGACGCACAAACCGGACCGGCGCTCAACCCGCAGTGCAGCAAAGGCGGGGAGTGGGGAATCGGGAATGGGGAATGGTAAGCGCGGCTTGGCTGGGGCGGATCCCGTTCCGCCTTGCGGCGAAAACAAAAAACCGCGCAAAAGCGCGGTTCTTCGTGGTCTCAGGACGCCAGGTTCCCGCTTTTACGATTCCCCATTCCCGATTCCCCACTCCCAGCCTTACAACGCATAGCCGAACTGCTGCTTGAACTGGTCGTTGAATTCGTCGAAGTCGAAGCGCTGGTTCTGGGTGCCTGGGTGCTCGACCTTCAGGGCGCCCATCAGGTTGCCCATGCGGCCGATGGTCAGCCAGTCGCAGCCGCGCTGGATGCCGAAGATCAGGCCGGCGCGGAAGGCGTCGCCGCAGCCGGTGGGGTCGACCACGCGGCGCTCGTGCGCCGGCGGGATGTCGTAGGTCTTCTCGGGGGTGTGCACCAGCGCGCCCTTCGGGCCCTGGGTGGTGATGTAGGCCTGCACGCGCGAGACGATGTCCTTCTCGTCCCAGCCGGTGCGCTCCTGCAGCAGGTTGGACTCGTAGTCGTTGACCACCACGTAGTCGGCCTGCTCGATGAACTGGCGCAGTTCGGGGCCGTTGAACAGCGGCATGGCCTGGCCGGGGTCGAAGATGAACGGCACGCCGCCGGCGCTGAACTCCTCGGCGTTCTGGATCATGCCCTCGCGCCCGTCCGGGCCGACCAGGCCCAGGGTCACGCCCGGCACGTCCTTCACGTGGTTCTCGTAGCTGCGCATCATCGCCCCCGGGTGGAAGGCGGTGATCTGGTTGTTGTCGTGGTCGGTGGTGATGAACGCCTGCGGGGTGAACAGCTCCTCGATCACCTTGACCCGCGACAGGTCGATGCCCAGCGCCTGGAAATGCTCGCGGTACGGGCCGAAGTCCTGGCCCACCGTGCCCATCGGGATCGGCTGGCCGCCCAGCAGGTGCAGGTTGTAGGCGATGTTGCCGGCGCAGCCGCCGAACTCGCGGCGCATCCGCGGCACCAGGAACGACACGTTCAGGATGTGCACCTTGTCCGGCAGGATGTGGTTCTTGAACTGGTCCGGGAACACCATGATGGTGTCGTAAGCGAGAGAACCACAGATCAGTGCAGACATCGGGCAGGCCTTGGCGGAGGAATGAGCCCGCATTCAGGCGGGCGAGGGGCGGGGTCGCCGCGGCGCAAAGGGTAACGGCTGCGGCCCGGCAGGGCCAGAACCACGATCCGTCGCGGTCTCGCCGATACCACGCAACGCGTGGTTTTAGCGAGAATTTTCCTTGCCCGCACCCAGGCGGATTGCTAGGCTAGCGGACTTCGTTTTCTGCCCATTTTTTCGCCATTCTGGCGACGGCGCGCGCCCCAGGACCCAATCCCCCGATGTTCAAGAAACTCCGCGGCATGTTCTCCAACGACCTGTCCATCGATCTGGGCACGGCCAACACCCTCATCTACGTGCGTGGCCAGGGCATCGTGCTGAACGAACCGTCGGTGGTGGCGGTGCGGCAGGACCGGGCGATCGGCGGCACCCGCTCGGTGGCCGCGGTCGGCGCCGAGGCCAAGCAGATGCTCGGCCGTACGCCGGGCCACATCACCACCATCCGCCCGATGAAGGACGGCGTCATCGCCGACTTCACCTACACCGAGGCGATGCTGAAGCACTTCATCAAGAAGGTGCACAAGTCGCGCTTCCTGCGGCCCAGCCCGCGCGTGCTGGTGTGCGTGCCGGCCGGCTCCACCCAGGTCGAGCGCCGCGCGATCAAGGAATCGGCCGAGGAGGCCGGTGCCCGCGACGTGTACCTGATCGAGGAACCGATGGCCGCGGCGATCGGCGCCGGCATGCCGGTCACCGAGGCGCGCGGCTCGATGGTCATCGACATCGGCGGCGGCACCACCGAGGTCGCGGTCATTTCGCTGAACGGCATCGTCTATTCGCAGTCGGTGCGCATCGGCGGCGACCGCTTCGACGAGTCGATCACCAACTACGTGCGCCGCAACCACGGCATGCTGATCGGCGAGGCCACCGCCGAGCGGATCAAGCTGGAAATCGGCTGCGCCTACCCGCAGGCGGTGGTGCAGGAGATGGAGATCTCCGGCCGCAACCTCGCCGAGGGTGTGCCGAAGATGATCAAGATCAACTCCAACGAAGTGCTGGAAGCGCTGCACGAGCCGCTGTCGGGCATCGTCTCGGCGGTCAAGCTGGCCCTGGAGCAGACCCCGCCGGAACTGTGCGCCGACGTCGCCGAGCGCGGCATCGTGCTGACCGGCGGCGGCGCGCTGCTGCGCGACCTGGACCGGCTGATCTCCGAGGAAACCGGCCTGCACGTGCAGGTCGCCGACGATCCGCTGACCTGCGTGGCCCGCGGCGGCGGCCGGGCGCTGGAGCTGGTGGACATGCACGGCAACGAGTTCTTCGCGCCGGAGTGATGGTGAGGCCGGGAATCGGGAATGGGGAATGGGGAATCGAATGCCCCATCCGCACCGATGCCCCAGTGCCCGCGTTCACCGCCGTATCCGCGCCCCGGCCCGATCGAGCCGGGAGCGCGCCGTTGTTGTTCGATTCCCCATTCCCGATTCCCCATTCCCGGCTTTAGCCCGTGCCTCCTTACGCCGGTCCTCCCGTCACCGCCCGCCCCGGCGAATCCGCCAGCACGCCGCGCCTGCTGGCCTACCTGGCGCTGGCGCTGGTGCTGATCGTGCTCGACGCGCAGGCCGACTGGCTGGCCCGCCTGCGCAGCCAGGCCACGGTGCTGGTGCAGCCGATCTGGGCGCTGGCCGGCCTGCCCGGGCGGCTGGGCACCCAGGTGCAGGAGAACGCGGCCAGCCACGCGCAACTGGTCAAGGAAAACCGCGCGTTGCGCAACGAGCTGCTGATCGCCAAGGCGCGCCTGACCCGGCTGCAGACCGCGGCGCTGGACAACGCGCAGCTGCGCGAACTGCTGGGCGTGGCCGAGCGCCGCGGCCTGGATGTGCAACTGGCGCCGATCCTGGACATCGACCTGGACCCGACCCGGCAGCGGCTGGTGCTCGATGCCGGCAGCCGCGACGGCGTGCACGTCGGCCAGGCGGTGATCGACGCCGGCGGCCTGATGGGCCAGGTGATCGCGGTGACCCCGTTGCACTCCACCGTGCTGCTGCTGACCGACCCCGACCACGCGGTACCGGTGACGGTGGCGCGCAACGGCGTGCGCCTGATCGTCTACGGCCGCGGCGGCAGCCTGGAGCTGCGCGACATCCCGCTCAGCGCCGGCGTCGAGGTGGGCGACGAGATCGTCACCTCCGGCCTGGGCGGCCGCTTCCCGGCCGGCTTCCCGGTCGGCACCATCTCCGCCCTGCGCCCGGACGACACCCATGCCTTCCTGGTCGGCCAACTGAAGCCGGCGGCGAAGCTGGACCGTGGGCGGGATGTGTTGTTGCTGAAGAGCCGGGAATGGGGAATCGGGAATCGGGAATTGGCGAAGCCGGCGTCCGCGGCAGCGGAAGGGGCCTCGCCCGTGGTTGGCGCAGCGCAAGGCGGTGACAAGGCCGCGCAGCATTCGGCTCCGACCGTCGCAACTGGGACGACCGCACCGGCCGCACCGGCCGCGCACCCGTCCGCCACCGTGCCCACCCCGCCGCCGACCAAGCCGGCACGCGCGACATCCGATTCCCGACTCCCCATTCCCGATTCCCACCCGGCTCCAAAGGAGACGGGCCAATGAGCCGCCTGCGCAGCAAAGGCTGGGTGCTTCCGGTCAGCGTGATCGTGGCGCTGCTGCTGGGGTTGATGCCGTTGCCGCTGGTGGTGCAGCCGCTGCGGCCGTACTGGCTGGCGCTGGTGGTGGCGTACTGGGTGATCGAGACCCCGGACAAGGTCGGGCTGGGCTTCGCCTTCGCGGTCGGGGTGCTGGCCGATCTGCTGTACGGCGGGGTGCTCGGCGAGCAGGCGCTACGCCTGGTGATCCTGAGCTTCATCCTGCAGCGCTTCCGCGCGCGCATCCGCTTCTTCCCGATGTCGCAGCAGGCGCTGGCGATCGGCGGCCTGCTGGTCAACGACCGCATCGTCGCCGCGGCGGTGCACCTGGCCGTCGGCGAGCCGACGCTGCCGTGGAACTACTGGTGGGCGCCGCTGCTGGGCATGGCGCTGTGGCCGCCGCTGTTCGTGCTGCTGGACGCGCTGCGGCTGGGCCGGCGGAGCAAGTAGCATGGCCCTGCATCCGCGCCGCGCGCAGAAGAACCCGCACGCCGAGGCCGAGCAGTTCCGGCGCCGCGCGGCGCTGGGCTTCCTTGGCGTGCTGGTGGCATTGCTGGGCCTGGGCGGCTGGTACTTCAAGCTGCAGGTGCTGGACCACGACGTCTACGCCACCCGCTCCGACGCCAACCGCATCAAGCCGCGGCCGGTGGTGCCCGGGCGCGGCATGATCTACGACCGCAACGGCCGCCTGCTGGCCGAGAACGTGCCCGCGTTCCGGCTCGACGTGACCCCGGACAAGGTCGCCGACATGGACGCGCTGCTGGCCGAGCTGGGCAAGGTCATCGCGCTGTCGCCGGAAGACATCGAACGTTTCCAGGCCGCGCGCAAGGCCAGCCGCAGCTTCCGTCCGATCACCCTGAAGCTGCGCGTCAGCGAGGAGGAGCGGGCGCGTTTCGCGGTGGACCGCTGGCGCTTCCCGGGCGTGGAGCTGGAACCCTACCTGACCCGGCACTACCCCTACGGCGACCTGTTCGCGCACATCATCGGCTACGTGGGCCGCATCGACGAGAAGGACCTGGAGACGCTGGGCGAGGGCAACGCCGCGCTGACCCACATCGGCAAGTCCGGGCTGGAGCGCTATTACGAAGAGGAACTGCGCGGCAAGGTCGGCTACGAGCAGGTCGAGACCAACGTGCAGGGTCGTGCGATCCGCACCGTCGGCCGGGTGCCGGCGCAGTCCGGCGCCGACCTGCGCCTGTCCATCGACGCCGACCTGCAGCGCGCGATGGTCGCCGCCTTCGGCGACTACCAGGGCTCGGCCATCGCCATCGATCCGCGCACCGGCGAGATCCTGGCCATGGTCAGCCTGCCGTCCTACGACCCCAACCTGTTCGTCAACGGCATCTCCCACGCCGATTTCCAGGCGCTCAACAGCGACCCGTCGCGGCCGCAGTTCAACCGCCTGGTGCTGGGCGGCGTGGCGCCCGGCTCCACCATCAAGCCGTTCATGGGCCTGGCCGGCCTGGACAGCGGCACCCGCCGCCCGGAGGACAAGATCCTCTCCACCGGCATGTTCTACCTGCCCGGAGTCAGCCGCGGCTGGGGCGACTCGCACCGCGGCGGCCACGGCTGGACCGACCTGCGCAAGTCCATCGCGCAGTCGGTGAACACCTACTACTACAAGCTGGCCATCGACATGGGCATCACCAAGGTCGACCAGTACATGACCCGCTACGGCTTCGGCGTGCCCACCGGCATCGACCTGGTCGGCGAGACCGGCGGCATCGTGCCGTCGCCGGCCTACAAGGCCAAGAGCCGCAAGGAAGCCTGGTACCCGGGCGACACGGTCAACATCGCCATCGGCCAGGGCGACTGGAAGGTGACGCCGCTGCAACTGGTGCGCGGGGTCGCCGGCATCGCCGACGGACAATTGCGCACGCCGCACCTGGTGATGGCCACGCGCCAGGCCTTCGACCAGCCGTGGGCGCCGGTACAGCCGGAGCCGAGCAAGCCGATCAGCGACAACCCCAGCAACCTGCAGGCGGTGCGCGAGGGCATGATGGACACCATGCGCCCGGGCGGCAGCGGCTATGCCATCACCGTCGGTGCGCCGTACCAGATGGCCGGCAAGACCGGTACCGCGCAGGTGGTCAGCCGCAAGGGGCTGGCCGCGGTCGATCCGCGCAGCCTGCCGATGCACCTGCGGCACCGCTCGCTGTTCGAGGGCTTCGCACCCGCCGAACGGCCGACCATCGCCCTGGCGATCGCGGTGGAGGGCGGCGGCTACGGCGCCAGTACCGCCGCGCCGATCGCACGCAAGATCTTCGATGCCTGGCTGCTCGGCCGGCTGCCGCCCGGCGTCGAGCCGCTGGACAGCCTGCGCGGCGCCACCGCCTTCGGCAGCCACCTGTATTACGCCGAGGATCCGGGCTCGCGCGCCGCCGCCGATGCGGTGGCGCTGGCTGCCGGCGAACGCCCGGTGCTGATCGGCCAGGCCGAGGTGGATGCGGCGGTGGTGCCGCTGCAGTCCGCGGCGCCGGCGATCCCCGACGAGATTCCGGACGAGCGATGAAGGATTTCCTGCGCTGGCTGGTCGACATCGGCGGCCGCTTCACCCGCACCCTGGACTGGCCGCTGTGCCTGGCGCTGGGCGCGCTGATGGCGATGGGGCTGGCGGTGCTCAAGAGCGCCGGCGGCATGCACCTCGTCATGGCGCAGGGCGCGCGCTTCGCCATCGGCGCGGCGGCGATGTGGAGCCTGTCGCGGGTGTCGGCGCTGCGCCTGCGCGCCTGGACCCCGCTGATCTACGCGCTGTCGATGCTGCCGCTGCTGGCGGTGTTCGTGCTGGGCACCGGCAAGTACGGGCGGCAGTGGCTGGACCTGAAGGTGTTCTACCTGCAACCTGCCGAATTGCTGAAGATCAGCATGCCGATGATGGTGGCCTGGTACCTGCATCGCATGCCGCTGCCGCCGCGCATCCCCACGGTGCTGGTCAGCGCGGTCATCATCGGCATTCCCACCGCCTTGATCATGCTGCAGCCGGACTTCGGTACCGGCGTGCTGATCGCCGCCAGCGGCGGCTTCGTGCTGCTGCTGGCCGGCCTGCCGTGGTGGTGGGTGGGCATCGCCGTCGGCGGCGTCGCCGCGGCCGCGCCGGTGGCCTGGCTGTGGCTGCTGCGGCCCTACCAGAAGGACCGCATCATGATGTTCCTCAACCCGGAGAACGACGCGCTCGGCGCCGGCTGGAACATCATCCAGTCCAAGATCGCGATCGGCTCCGGCGGCCTGCACGGCAAGGGTTGGGGCCTGGGCTCGCAGTCGCACCTGAACTTCATCCCCGAGCAGACCACCGACTTCGCCTTCTCCGTGCTCAGCGAGGAGTTCGGCTGGATCGGCGTGGCCACCGTGCTGACCCTGTACCTGATCGTGATCGGGCGTTGCCTGTGGATCGCCTCGCAGGCGCGCGACACCTTCTCGCGCCTGCTGGCCGGCGCCACCGGTCTGGCGTTCTTCGTCTACGTGCTGGTCAACGGCGGCATGATCTCCGGGCTGCTGCCGGTGGTCGGCGTGCCGATGCCGCTGATGAGCTATGGCGGCACCTCGGCGGTGTCGCTGCTGGCCGGGCTGGGCCTGGTGATGGCGGTGAAGGCGCACCGTCCGGTGCACGGGTACTGAGCGAGCCGCACGGCCGCCGCCGCGCGCTGGCTTAACCGCTCCCTTGCAGGCAGATGTCCGCAGGATGGCAGCGCGTGTCACGCGTGTCACAATTCGCGTCGATGCCACGTGACGCGCGCCGCTCCCCCCGGCCCACACGCGCGCAGGAACGTTCCGGGTAGGCAGGTGCGACCCCGCGCATCCATCCCAGCCCACCGTCGTCGAGGAGCCGCGCGCAGCACGTCCGCCGACCCGGGCCCAGGCCTGCGCGTCCGCGTGCGTTCGCCGCAACGCCGTTTCCTCGCGTCTCGTGGTTGTCCCGATGTCCGGCACTGCCGGGCTGGATGCGTCTTGATGAAATTCCTGCGTGTGTTGCTGTTGACGAGCGTGGTGCTGGGCCTGAGCGGCTACGCACTGCTGCGCTATTACTTTCCGCCGGGGGCGCTGCATGCCCGCGGCTACGGCCGCGCGACCCTGGTGCATCCGCAGGGCACGCCGCAGGGCCTGGTGATCCTGCTCGCCAGCGGCAGCCCGGCGCAGCGGCAGGCCGCCGCGCAGCGCATCGCCGCCAGCGGCGCGCTGGTCGCGGTGGTCGACGGCCAGCGCTATCTCAAGCACCTGCGCCGTGGCGGCCACGGCTGCGACAAGGCCTGGCACGACGCCGAGCAGTTGAGCCGGCGACTGCAGCGGCAGTTGCACGGCGACAGCTACTACCTGCCGGTGCTGGCCGGCACCGGCACCGCCGCGACCCTTGCCGAGCGCATCGTCGGGGCCGCGCCGACCGCGACCCTGGGCGGCGCCATCGGCGTGGCGCCGGCACCCACCGAGGTCTGCGCCGGCACCGCCGCCGCCACCCCGGCGCAGGGTTTTGTCGATACCGTGGCGGCGCCGGCCGATGGCGGCGTGGATGCCGCGCTGGCGGCGCGCGTCGCCGCGCACCTGCACGCGCGCGGCCGCGGCGGTGCGCTGGACGACCTGCCGCTGACCGAACTGCCGTCGAACATCCCGGGCGCGCCGCTGGCCATCGTGCTGTCCGGCGACGGCGGCTGGCGCGACATCGACAAAGGCATGGCCGAGGCGCTGCAGCGCCGCGGCATCGCCGTGGTCGGCTGGGACAGCCTGCGCTACTTCTGGCGGGCCAAGCCGCCGGCGCGGGCCAGCGCCGACCTGAGCCGGGTCATCGCCTATTACCAGCAGCGCTGGCATCCGCAGAAGATCCTGCTGGTCGGCTATTCCTTCGGTGCCACCACCCTGCCGTTCATGGTCAACCGGTTGCCGTCGGCGCAGCGCGAGCAGGTCGGCCTGGTGGCCTTGCTGGGCCTGGAGCACAAGGCCGATTTCCAGATCCGCGTGCGCGGCTGGTTCAATCTCGGCGACGCCGACGATGCCTTGCCGGTGCAGCCGGAAGTGGCGCGCATCGCCCCGGCGCAGTTGCTGTGCGTGTACGGCGACAAGGAAACCGATACGCTCTGCCCGCAATTGCGTGCGCGCGGCGCGGAGGTGGTGGTGTTGCACGGCGGTCACCATTTCGACCAACACCCGGCGGGCCTGGCGACGATCGTCGACGACCGCTGGCAGCAGCTGTCCGCCGACGCGCGCCTTCCCGTGGCCGAACTGCGCGCGCCGCGTCCTGCCGCGGCCACGGCATCGCCCGCCGCCGCGCTGCCGCCGTCGCACGCCGCGCTGCGGCAATGAGCCTGCGCATGCGCGTTGCGCTGGCGTGCGGCGGCCTGCTCGCCGCCGCGGCGTTCGCCAGCGCCGCGGCCACCGGCGATGCTCGCAGCGTCGTCGAACCGCGCCTGCCGCCGGTGTGCATGACCCTGGATGCGACCCTGCAGGCGCAGCAACGCCGCTTCGCCGATGCGCTGGAGCGCCGCCCGCCGGACACCGCACGCATCCAGGCCGCGCTCGACCGCTGCGCCGACGGCGCGCACGGCGCGGTGCTGCTGCGCGCCGGCAGCGGCAACGCATTCCTCAGCGGGCCATTGACGATCCGCAGCAACACCACGCTGGTCATCGACAGCGGCGTGACCCTGTTCGCCTCGCGCCTGCCGGCCGACTATCAGGTCCCCGGCCGCAGCGCCTGCGGCCAGGCCGCGGACCGCAGCGGCAGTTGTCGCGCGTTGATCACTCTGCACGGGCGCGCCCTGGGGGTGATGGGCGTGCGCGATGCCGCCGGTCACCAGGGCAGCATCGACGGCCGCGGCGACCTGCCGATGCTCGGCGGCAGCGACAGCTGGTGGCAGTTCGCGCGCAGCGCCAAGGCCGCCGGCCTGACCCAGAACGCCCCCGACCTGATCCGCGCGCAGGACGTCGCCGATCTGCAGCTCTACCACCTCAACCTGGTCGACGCGCCGTACTTCCACTTCTTCGTGCACGGCGGAGACGGCGTCACCGTCTGGGGCGTGCGGGTCAGGGCACCGGCCAACAGCCCCAACACCGACGGCCTGGATCTGGACAGCGTGCGCAACGCCACCCTGGCCGACAACGACGTGATGGCCGGCGACGACGGCATCGCGATCAAGACCAGCGCCGCGCGCTCGGCCGACATCACCGTGCGCGATTCGCGTTTCTACGGCACCCACGGCATCTCCATCGGCAGCGAGGTGATGTACGGCGTCGACAACGTGCTGGTGGACGGCAACCGCCTGGTCGGCCACGACGCCGACGGCATCGTCGCCACCGACAACAACGGCCTGCGCATCAAGACCGGCCCGGCCAAGGGCGGCCCGGTGCGCGACGTGCTCTACCGCAACACCTGCCTGTTCGGCGTGGCCAGGCCGCTGGTGATCACGCCGCGCTATGGTCACGACCACGGCGGCAGCCGCAGCGGCAGCGTGCCGACCTTCGCCGGCATCGTGGTCGACGGACTGCGCGCGCAGGACACGCCTGCCGGCAAGGGCAGCACCGTGCAGGGCGACAGCGCCGCGACGCCGCTCGACCTGGTGCTCGCGCACGTAGACGTGGATGTCGCCGCCCTGCATGCCAGCAACGCGCGCATCGGCGTGGACCAGTCCAACCTGCAGTTGAGCCAGGACAGCAGCGCCACCTCCACCTATGCGATCACGCTGGCCGGGTTGGTCCCCGCCTGCGCCAGCGCGCCGGTGTTTCCGGCGCTTTAGCCCGCTGCGCGGCAAACCCGTCGCCCTCCATCCCTCGGCAGTCCAGGCTGTTTTGTGCGAGGCGCTGTCAGGGGCGATGCGCGGGGCAGGGCGGTGCGTGCCGAGGTTGCGCATGGTCCGCTGCGCCGGGTGCCGCCCGGCGTTCCGAGAGAGGCATCAGATCCAAGGCCTTGCGCTGCCGCGGAGGCACGCCCGGCGCCATTTCACGCTCCAGCGGCGGCAAGCGCCGCGGGACGTGCGGGAGCACGCTGGAAGAGAATGCTGCAGGCGCACTTGACCTGCGGCAAAGTTCTTTTGTTTCATGGCGTTATTGGTAGAAATTCATCTTGAATCTGTTAGTCTGCCGGCATGATCCGACGCTCGCTGATTTGCCTGCTCACGCTTGGCCTGGTCGCATGCGCGACCCAGCCCAAGGCGCCGCCGTCGCCGCCGCAGGCCAGCGCGCCGCCGCCGGCCCCACGCCCGGCACCGCCGGTCGAAGCCGCACCCGAGGCGGTGCAGGCGCCGCCGGTGGACCTGACCCCGGTGCCGTTCGAAGTCGCCCGCGCCAACTTCGTGCGTGACACCGCGGCCAAGTACGGTATCGAGCCGTCGCAGATCGAGGCGACGCTGGCGCAGGCGCAGTTCAAGGATGCGATCGTCGCGGCGATGTCGCGCCCGGCCGAGCGGGTCAAGCCGTGGAGCGAATACCGGCCGATGTTCATCAGCCAGGCGCGCATCGACGGCGGTCGCGCGTTCCTGGCCACGCACCGCGACGAATTGCAGCGGGTGCAGGCGCGCACCGGCGTGCCGGCCGAGACCATCGTGGCGATCATTGGCGTGGAGACCAGCTACGGCAAGAATGCCGGCTCCTACCGCGTGCTGGACGCGCTGTACACGCTGGCGTTCCGCTACCCGCGCAGCGGCGACCCGGCCAAGCTCGAGCGCGAGGTGCGCCGCGAGCTGTTCTTCCGCGATGAGCTCGGCCAGTTGTTCGCGCTGGCGCGCGAGGAGAACCTGGACATCACCGGCCTGATCGGCAGCTACGCCGGCGCGATGGGCCTGGGCCAGTTCATGCCCTCCAGCTACCGCCAGTTCGCGGTCGACGGCGATGGCGACGGCAAGCGCAACCTGTTCACCGACTACGACGATGCGTTCTCGTCGATCGCCAACTATTTCGTGAAGAAGGGCGGCTGGGTGCGCGACGGGCTGGTCGCGGTGCCGGCGACGCTGCGTCCGGGGGCGGAGGAATTCAATCCGACCGACTGGACGCCGACCTATACCCTGGCCGACCTGGCCGCGCGCGGCTACACGCCGACCGCGCCGGTGCCGGCGACGGCGGGCACCGCCACGCCGATCACCCTCGACGGCAGCACCGGCAAGCAGTACTGGCTGGGCTTCCAGAACTACTACGCGATCACCCGCTACAACAATTCCAAGATGTACGCGATGGCCGTCTACCAACTGTCCCAGGCCATCGCCGGCAAGGAGTTACCACCGGCATGAACCCGAACGCGCTGCTCCGGATCGCTCCCGTCGTCGCTGTGCTGGCGCTGGCCGCCTGCAGCAGCGCCCCGAAGAAGACCGCCGGCGGCGCCGGACCCGGCATCCGGGTCGAGGGCAAGGGCCCGGCGCACGTCGCCACCGGCTGCCCCTCGACCTCGCCCTACGCGCCGGCCAAGGAAGACCCGTCCAAGCGCGGCAACTACACCGCCGGCGGCCTGTACGCGCCAGGCGTGCGCGACAGCACCCCGGACTACGTGCCCAACGTCGCCTGCATTCCCGAGCCGCTGGTCACCGACGAGCCGCGTTCGGCGATCGGCAACCGCTCCCCGTACATGGTGCTGGGCCGCGAGTACGTGGTCATCGACGATCCGCACAGCTACGTCGAGCGCGGTACCGCCTCGTACTACGGCAGCAAGTTCCATGGCCGCCTGACCTCCAACCGCGAGGTCTACGACATGTACGCGTTCACCGCCGCGCACAAGACCCTGCCGCTGCCCAGCTTCGCCCTGGTCACCAACCTGGACAACGGCCAGTCGGTGGTGGTGCGGATCAACGATCGCGGCCCGTTCCACGACGATCGGCTGATCGACCTCAGCTATGCGGCGGCGGTCAAGCTCGGCATCACCGGCAAGGGCACCGGCCGCGTGGAAGTGCGCGGCCTGACCCCGGCCGACAACGGCGACCTGCTGGCACGGCGCACTCCTGGCCGGCGCCCGGCGACGCTGCTGGCCAGCGCGTCCACCGCGACCGCCACGCGCGATCCCGCGGCGGTACGGCGCGCGGCGGACATGGACAATCTGGTCAAGACCCTGCCGGCGACGTCGGCCGGAACGGCCAGCGGCACGGCGGCCGCGGCCGCGCCGGCGCGTGCCGTGCCGGTGGCTGCCGTGG
>NZ_JAGHWV010000011.1:140742-333470 GCF_017746095.1 Xanthomonas sp. D-109 | reverse complement strand
CGTGCCGGTCGCGCTGCAGGTGCTGGCGCAGCGCCTGGCCGAGGGCGGCGCCGCGACCGCGCCGTTGGCACTGCGCGGCGGCGAGGAGCCACAGCAGCGCCAGCGCTGGGCGCAGGCGCTGCTGAAGGCGTGGCCGCGCCGCGTGCGTGGCCCGCGTCCGCGGCGCATCCTGTCGGCGCTGGCGCGTGCGCGGACCGTGCAGCAGGCCGCCGCCACACCGAAGCCACCGGGACAGATGGCGACGCTGTGGCGCGCCTGGTGGGCCGGGCTGGGCTGAGCCCGCCCCACCGCGCCGGCATGCCTCAGGGCGCGCTGCCGGCGCCGCTGTTGGCGTATTCGTAGAAGCGGTTGGCCGAATTGCTGCAGTTGCTGCTGCAGTACGGCCGGCCGATGGTCGAGGCGTTCCACGGCGCGCTCTTGCGGATGTGCCCGCCCAGCGTCGAATCGCGGATCACCACCTTGCCGTTGGGCGAGGTGCCGTCGACGTAGTTGGACAGGCTGCCCACGCTCTCGTCCCAGGCCCGCCCCAGCCACACCGTGCCGCTGCCCGGACTGCCGACCGCATCGAAAGTGCTGCCGATGGCCAGGAAGCCGTAGTTGCTGCCCGGCCGCGTGCTGGGTGCGAAGATCACCCCGCCGTCGTTGGCGCCGCGGCGCGCGGCGGTGTAGCGAATGGTGCTGCCGGCGAACACCGCCACGCCCGAGCCGAAGATGAAGTCGGTGTCGCCCTCGATGGTGCCGCCCTTGAAATAGGCGCGGATCACCGTGTTGGCGCTGCCGGCGCTGACCAGCAGGGTGTCCTGGTTGCCGGTCAGCACCACGTTCTCCAGCACCGCCTTGTCGCCGCGCAACGCCAGCGCCACCGCCGACTGGTTGCTGCCGCTGTAGGTACCCTCGACGTAGCTGTTGACGATCGCCAGGTTGCGCGCCTGGAACTGCGCGGCGCGCACGGTCACGGTGCCGCTGTCGGAGGTGCCGACGGTGCTGCTGGCGGCGTTGCTGGCGCAGGGGTGGGTGGCGCTGCCGGTGGGCTTGGGCGTCGGGTTGGCGTTGCCGAAGCGGATCGTGGTGCTGGCCGGGCTGCCGCCCAGGCCGAACAGGGTCAGCGGCGGCGCCGCGGCGGGGACGCAGACCACTTCGGTGTAGGTGCCCGGCGCCACGCTGATGTAGCGGCGCATGCTGCCGCCGGCGGCGACCGCGGCGTCCACCGCCGCCTGCACGGTGCGGTAGCGGGTGCTGCCATCGGCCGCCACCGCGTAATCGGCCTGCAGCAGCGCGACCCCGGCGCTCGGATCCCAGTTGTCGGTGACCAGTGCGCCGATCGGGCCGGCCTGGGCCAGGTGGCGGGCGACGGTCTGGCTGGCCGCCTCGCTGCTGGTCAGTTGCGGGCGTGACGCGGTGCCGGTCAGGGCCGGGGCGTCGGCGACGAACCCGCCCGTCAGGGCGAGGGTGGAGGAAAGCAGCAACCAGCGCGATACGGTCATGGGAAGCCTCCGCTCAAGGATAGGGATCCGCGGCGGCGCTAGGTATGATACCGGTGTCATTCGCTCGTGCTATCCGGTGCCGTTCGCGGACAGGCGATAGTAGGGGGCGTTCGCGTGCCGATGCCGGTCGACCTCGCAGCCAGAGGGCGGTTGTGTCGTTTCCATCACGATCGCGGATCCTCCGCCGCTGCCGAGCGCGTGGCGGCGGCCCGTTCCAAGGGCGAAAGGGCCAGGGATGCGACGTTTCAGGACCTTGGCGGCTACGCCTTCGCGGCACTGCGGCATGCACCTGCGCAAACCACGGCGCCGACGCCGATCTGCGCTACTCGACCCGCGCCCTGGTGATCGCCTTGCCGCACGGACTCGGCTCGACCGCGGTGCTGGCGATCCTGGCGATCGCGCTGTGGGCGCGCCTGCTATGGGTACTTCACCGCCCGTTCCAGCACCTGGACTGGAAGGCGCTGTGGCAGGAAGTGTGGCAACTGCTGCATCCGCAGCGGCAGCAGGCGCTGGGCGATATCGCGCAGCGCGTGGCGGTGGTGGAGGGCGCACCGGCCAGCCTGGCCGCCTCGGCGCTGACCACGGTCGCCGACGACGACCTGCTGAGTCGCGCCAACGCGGTCCGCGCCGGCCTGGGCCTGCCGCCGCTGGCGCCGGTCACCGATCAGGTGGAAGACAACGGCAGCCTGCTGCGCGAAGCCGGCGAAGAAGCACCGGGCACGCCGTTGCCGCATCCCAATCCCAAGCTGGTCATGCCGCTGGACCTGGCCAATAGCCCCTCGCACGTGGTGCTGGGGCGCCTGCTCGAGGTGCCCACGTTGGCGTAGCTGAAAGGCTGCGCGCCAGCGCAGTGCGCGAGGCTGCGCCCGTACCCTCATCCGCCCCTTCGGGGCACCTTCTCCCGAGGGGAGAAGGGAGAGCGCTTGCCCCTCTCCCATTGGGAGAGGGGGCGGGGTGAGGCTGCGGCCTCCAGGCCACGCACGCCAACGCACCTGACCCACCAGCGCTTTACTGCTGCTTCGTGCGCTCCAGCACCAGCAGTGGATCGATGCGCACATCGAACCAATTCATTCCCCAATGCAGATGCGGTCCGGTCGCGCGCCCGGTGGCGCCGACCGCGCCGATGACCTGGCCCTGGGCGATGCGGTCGCCGACCTTCACGTCGATTCGCGACAGATGCAGGAAGTTGGAACTGACGCCGTAGCCGTGATCCAGCAGCACGGTGCCGCCGGTCAGGTACAGGTCGGGGGCGGCGAAGGTGATCACGCCGGCGGCCGGGGCCTTTACCGGGGTGCCGGTGGGTACGGCGATGTCCATGCCCGAATGCCCGGCGCCGGGCTGGCCGTTGTAGACGCGGGCGTTGCCGAAGCGGCCGCTGATGCGGCCCTGCACCGGCCAGATGAAGGGTGCGGCGAAATCGGTGCGCGGGTCGTCGCGGTCGCGCGCGGCGGTGACCTGGGCCTGTTCGCGCTTGATCCGCTCGGCGATCGCCGGCGGCGGGTTCACCGTCTTCGGCGGCACGCCGTTGACCTGTTCCAAAGGCCAGTCGCGCGGCGTCACCGCGATCTCGACGGTCTCGCTGCTGCCATCCGGGCGCTGCACGGCGATGCGCAGCGGGCCGCGCTCGTCGCGGCCGATGCCGAACACCACGCTGCCGTAATCGCTGACCCGCAGGGTGCGGCCGGCGTACTGCACGCGGCTGCCCGGCGCCACCTTGCCGATCACCAGCGCGCCCTGCGAGGCGCTGTGCGGGAACACGCTGCGCGCCTGGGCAGCGGCCGTGGCCGGCGTCTGTGCGTGCAGTGCCGGGGCGAGCGGTGCGGCCAGCAGGACCAGCGCCAGTGCGGCGCCGGACACCAGGGCGCCGCGCATCAGCGGTCGAACGCCAGGCGCTGGCCGTTGGGGCTGCCGACCAGGCGGGTGCCGTCCCAGGCCAGCACGCCGTTGACCCAGGTCGCGGCGATCCTGGAGCGGAAGCTGCGGCCTTCGAACGGCGACCAGCCGCACTTGGACAGCACGTCCTCGCGGCGCACGGTGAACGCGGTGTCGTCGATCAGCACCAGGTCGGCGTGGTAGCCCTCGCGCAGGAAGCCGCGCTCGTGCACGTCGAACAGCAGCGCCGGCGCGTGCGCGAACTTGTGCACCACCTGGGCCACGCTGAGCCGGCCCTCGTGGACCAGTTCCAGCGCCGCGACCAGCGCGTACTGCACCAGCGGCAGGCCGGACGGCGCCTGCGCGTACGGCTTGCTCTTCTCTTCCCAGGTGTGCGGGGCGTGGTCGGTGGCGAGCACGTCGATCACGTCCTCGGCGATCGCGCGGATCAGCGCCTCGCGGTCGCTGGCGTCCTTGATCGCCGGGTTGCACTTGATCAGGTTGCCGAGCGTGGCGTAGTCGGCGCGGTCGAAGCGCAGGAAGTGGATGCAGGTCTCGGCGGTGATGCGCTTGCCCTGGATCGGGCCGGGGGTGAACAGCGCCAGTTCGTCGGCGGTGGAGATGTGCAGCACGTGCAGGCGGGTGCCGTGCTTCTTCGCCAGCGACACCGCCAGCTGCGAGGACTTCAGGCAGGCCTCGCGCGAGCGGATGTCCGGGTGCATGTCCGGGGTCAGCGCATCGCCGTACTTCTGCCTGAACGCGGCCAGGGTCGCGTCGATGGTCGGGGTGTCTTCGCAGTGGGTGATGATCGGCGTCGGCGCGTCGCGGAAGATCGCATCCAGGGTCTGCGGGTTATCGACCAGCATGTTGCCGGTGGAGGCGCCCATGAACACCTTGATGCCGGGCGCGGTCTTCGGGTCCAGGGTCTGGATTGCGGCCAGGTTGTCGTTGCTGGCGCCCAGGTAGAAGCCGTAGTTGCCCCAGGCGCGGCCGTGCGCGGCGTCGTACTTGGCCTGCAGCGCGGCGGCGTCGAGCGTCGGCGGGTTGGTGTTGGGCATGTCCATGAAGCTGGTCAGGCCGCCGGCCACCGCCGCGGCCGATTCGGTGGCGATGTCGCCCTTGTGGGTCAGGCCGGGTTCGCGGAAGTGCACCTGGTCGTCGATCATCCCGGGCAGCAGCCAGCGCCCGGCGGCGTCGACCACGGTCTCGCCCTCGCGCGCGGCCAGTTGCGGGGCGATCGCGGCGATGCGGCCGTCGGCGATGCGCAGGTCGCCCTGGGTTTCGCGGCCTTCGTTGACCAGGCGCGCGTTGACGATCAATGTGGAAGCGGACATCAGTGTTTTCCTTGGCAGCGGCAGGGTGGCGGCGCCGTGGGGTCGGGCACCGGGTCGAACCCGCCAGGATGGAAGGGGTGGCAGCGGCCGACGCGACGGGCGGCCATCCAGCCGCCGCGCACTGCGCCGAAACGGGCGATGGCGGTCACCGCGTACGCCGAGCAACTGGGCACGAAACGGCAGCGTGGCCCGAGCAGCGGGCTGATGAAGCGCTGGTACAGGCGCAGCAGGGCGATGAGAGCGCGGGCGATCACGCCACCATGATATGCCACTGTGCTCGACTAGGCGGGTCGCTCGGCGTATACGCCGCGTTGTTGCCGCGGGGGGTAGGGTAGGCTATAAAGGCCCGCTTTCCCGGGCCCCGGGAAGACCAAGGAAGAGCGTTCGTGGCTGCTAAAAAACCTGCAAAGAAGGCCGTCCAGGCCGCCAAGAAGCCTGCCAAGCCCGTCGCCAAGAAAGCGACGGTGTCCGCCGCCAGCAAACCGCCGAAGAAAGCCGCGCCTGCGAAGCCGGCGGCCAAGGTCGCCCCGGCCAAGTCGGCCAGCAAGGCCGTGGCCAAGAAACCGGCGGCCAAGCCGGTCGCGGCGGCGCCGGCCAAGTCCGCTCCCGCCAAGAAAGCCCCGGCCAAGAGCACGCCTGCCAAGCCGGTTGCAGCGGCCAAGGCGTCGGCCAAGCCCGCGCCTGCCGCCAAGCCGGCAGCGAAGGCGCCAGCGGCCAAGCCTGTGGCCAAGGCCGCGGCTGCTCCCGCCAAATCCAAACCGGCCACCGCCGCCGTTGCACCCGCGGTGACCACCTCCGTACCGAAGTCGGCGCCCAAGCCGGCTGCGGCCAAGCCTGTCCCGGTCAAGCCCGCCGCGGCCGCCGCAGCACCGGCTCCCAAGCCTGTTGCCGCCAAGTCCGCCGCGCCGTCGACCCCGCCACAAAAGAATCCCGTGTCCGTTTCGAAATCCTCCGCGAAAACCCCCACCAAGTCCGAATCCACCCCGAAGGCGCCGGTCGCCAAGCCCACCGGCAAGGTCGCCGTGGCCGTGACTGCCAAGTCGAATACGCCGGCCAAGCCGGCCAAGTACAAGGTGGTCGAGTACAAGACCGACGAGGCCACCGGTCGCCCGATCCTGCCCAAGGGCTACAAGCCGGCGGCGGACGAGGAGTACATGAGCGCGCTGCAGCAGGAGTACTTCCGCCAGCGCCTGCTCACCTGGCGCGCCGACCTGGTCGAGGAATCCAAGCAGACCATCGAGAACCTGCGCGACGAAGTCCGCGACATCGGCGACGAAGCAGAGCGTGCGACCCGGGAGACCGAGAACTCGCTGGAACTGCGGACCCGCGACCGCTACCGCAAGCTGATCGGCAAGATCGACAGCACGCTCAAGCGCCTGGACGCCGGCGACTACGGCTACTGCGTCGATACCGGCGAAGAGATCGGCCTGGAGCGCCTGGAGGCGCGCCTGACCGCCGAGCGCACCATCGACGCGCAGGAGCGCTGGGAGCACCTGCAGAAGCAGCAGGGCGACTGAGCGATCGCCTCCTTCAATGCGTCAAGGCAAGGCCCCGCTCGCGCGGGGCTTTGCGTTTTGGTCACCTCATCGCCGGTCCAGGCAGTTCGCCTGTCGGCGATGCCGCCTCCGCAAACCGGCCCCGCAGCATCGACGTGATGCTCGGCCGTGGGCCGATCCTGCGCGATGAGCCACCTGCCGCTGCGCGAATGGTGCGTCGCGTGGTGGCTACACCGCGGCGTGAGCGGCGGCGCCCTTCAGCGCACGCCGTTGACCAACCCGTTTTGCGCATCCTTGCTCATTTGCAGGCCGGGGAGGGCGAAACTGTCGAGATCCTGCTTAGTGGCTGCGAGATCCAGCCCGACGATCGCCGATGTCTCCGGATCGACCTCCAGGCCCAGCGGCATCGCGGCGAACTGCACGTAGTCGCGGCTGGCGTTCCATTGCGGCTGCCCGCCGATGGCCTGCAAGACCCGGTCGATGTGCGTGCCGGCCGGCTGGCCGAGCAGATCGAACGGCAACGGGGCATCTGCATTGGCGAAGGCGATCAGGTTGGTGACCCGGTCGTTGCGAAAGCGCACCGCCAACTGGCTGTAGCGGAGAGCGGTCGCCGGCTGCGGTTGCTGCGCCAGTTGCGCATTGAACCCGCGTGGGTACAGATACACCACACTGAGCGTGTCCGGATGTGCCGCATCGCTGCGGGTGATGTCCGGCTGGCCCAGTGCGGCCAGCACCTGTTGTCTGCGCATGCCGAGCGCGACTGGTCCGAGACGCGCACACGGCGGGGGCAGGGTGGCGGCGCTGCTGGTGCCTGCAAAGGCCTGATGCAGCGCATGCGTGCAGGCCGCCGCATCGCTGCCGGCGGCATGCGCCTGCGAGTAGGCCATGCAGAGAGCGAGAAGGCCGAACAGCGGGAAGAACCGGGATGCCATGAGAAATCTCCGTGACGGTAGTGCGTGGCGAGGACGGGACCTCTCCCGTCCTCGCCACAAGGTGAGTTAGTTGCCGTGCCAGCCTTCGCGGTGCCCGTAGGCGGTGATGAACGCGTTGCGCTGGTCGCTGCTCAACGATGACCACTGATCGGACGGATTCAGGCCCGAATTGGTGGTGATCGTGGTGATCATCTCCGAGGTCGGATTTTCGCTCGGCGGCGACCAGCTGGTGATGAGGTCACTCAGCGTGGCGGTGCCACCGGCGTTGTTGTTGAGGCGGTCCATGTTGGCCGCCGCGGCGTCCAGACCGGCTTGCGGGCTGGAGAAGATCGCAAAGCCGCGGTCGTCGCCGAGCGTGCCGTGATTGTCCGCGAACGTGCCGGAGCGGATGTCGAGCGGGTTGTTGTCGCGGTTGGGGTGGGTGCCGGTGACTTCCTGCGTGGTGCCATCGGCCGCGGTATAGGTCACCGTGGTGCCGCTGGCCGACGCGGACGTCGCGGGCTTGTCGTTGCTGCCGGCACCGTCGCCACCGTTGCCATCACCGTCGCCACCGTCGCCGTCGCCGCCGTCACCATCACCGTCACCACCGTCGCCCTCACCGCCCTCACCGCCTTCACCGCCTTCGCCTCCCTCACCACCTTCACCGCCTTCACCGCCTTCGCCGCCTTCGCCACCGCCCTCCGATTCGACCGGTGCGATTTCGTCGCTGATGGCCATCTGGGCCGTCGCAGTCTTGTGCATCGCCATGTGGTGATGGTGATGGGTCTTGGCTTTGGCGTGGTGGGTTTTCTTGTGCGCCTTGGCATGGTGAATCGAACTGGACAACGGATGCGCGCCGATGGATGTGCGCGTGCCGCCTGCAACCATATCGATTTCGATGATATCGAGCGTTCTCATGTTGATCCTTGAACAGAGGTGCGGGAAAAGCGCCGTCCCCGCTTCGGCTGATCCGGTGCGCGCGGCGTGGCCGACGATCGGATCGGTTCGGGCTGCGCGCGGCGCGTCCCAGGGCGCGGGCAGGGCGTACGGCCCCGGTGCCGCGCGTGGCGACGTGTTCGAACGCAAGGAACTTGGGGCATGCTGCTGCGCCAAGCGACACGGACAGCATCGCCATGTCGCACGCTGCGCTGCGCGTGGACTGCGCACACGGGGTCGAACCGCGTGAGCAGGCACCGTGCGGTTCCCCGCACTGCGTCCCGCAGCAATGGCGCAAGCGCCGATCCGGTGGCTACATCCGCTGCGTCGTCGCCCCCTCGCTGGAGCACACCAAGGTCAGGTCCAGGCGACGGACCGTCCAATGCGACGGCGTGTCCATCGTCCCGGTCGCATGGACGTGATAGGCGGGGCAGTCCGCGTCTTCCTCCGGGTTGTTCTTGATGTCGCAGTTGC
The DNA here is from genome assembly GCF_017746095.1 of Xanthomonas sp. D-109. Classification (NCBI taxonomy): domain Bacteria; kingdom Pseudomonadati; phylum Pseudomonadota; class Gammaproteobacteria; order Lysobacterales; family Lysobacteraceae; genus Xanthomonas; species Xanthomonas sp. D-109. The sequence continues at coordinate 324,963 of NZ_JAGHWV010000011.1, read as the reverse complement.
CTTCGATCAGGAAGGCCTTGCCGGCTTCGGCGCCGGTGCGGGTATATTTCAGCGCAGGACAGTCGCCGAACAACCTCGACAGGGCGATGTCGTTCTTCAGCACATAGGCGATCGCCTGTTCTGCGCCGGCTTGGGAAGGGGCTTGCTTCGCCTGCGACGATCCTTGCGCGGCGACAGTGAGCGCCAAGGCCGTGCAGATGCGCGGTAACCAGAAAGACGTCATGCGGAGAGCTCCGATAGGCGAGTGTCTCCCGGGCTGGCGTGCGCCGGCCCGGGAGAGGGTGGGGTGCGTGTTACTTGAAGACGCTGATGTGGACGTGGGTGGTATCGCCGCTTTCGCGGCTTGCCTGGGTCCAGTCCGCGGTGGGACTGGACCGGATGAAATTGCCGGCGGGTCCTTCCACGTAGCTGACGTTGGGATTGGCCATCGCCGCATTCTCCAGCGCCTGGGCGTTCTGGAAGCCTTCGCCGCTCGTCCCGACATGGACGTCATTGATGATGTTGATGTCGACGGCGTTGCCCGTGTAATGGGCGGAATTGGGGTTGTGGCTGCCGTTGGTCGTGGCCGAGATGTCGATGCTGTCGACGCTCTGATCGCCGTCGAGCACCGAGCCCAGGGTCGAGGCCATCTTGGACGTGACCGGGTTGTTGCTGCTCGCACCGTCCTGGGTGTTCTGGTAGGTGATCGAGACCGTCCTGCCATCGGACGTGGTATGGCTGCTGCCTATCGAGGTATCGGCCGGGCCGTTGCCGTCGGCATCGTCGCCGTCGTCGTAACCGCCGCTGCCGTCACCTTCTCCTCCTTCGCCGCCTTCGCCGCCTTCTCCTCCCTCACCACCCTCACCACCCTCACCACCCTCACCCCCTTCGCCGCCTTCTCCTCCTTCGCCGCCTTCACCACCTTCTCCTCCCTCACCACCTTCGCCCCCCTCACCGCCTTCACCGATCGGTTCGACCTCTTCCATTCGCGCCATCTGCGCGGCCGCGGACTTGTGCATCGCGGCGTGGTGGTGATGGAGCTTGGCCTTGGCATGATGCGTCTTGTTGTGCGCCTTGGCATGGTGGATCGAACTGGATAGCGGGTGTGCGCCGATCGATGTGCGCGTTCCGCCTGCGACCAGATCGATTTCGATGATATCGAGCGTTCTCATGGTGATCCTCGAACAGGTATGCGGGGAAGAGGCCGTCCTCGCTTCGGCTGATCCACACATGCGGCGAAGGCGCCGCAGGCGTGGACCGATCCCGTTCACGCGCGCCGCACGTCAGGATGCGACGAGGGCGGGGCGCGCGGACTGCGCGTGCACGTCGCTCAGGCGCTCGAAGGCATAGAGATGGTTCATGTAGGTGGAGACGTAAATGCGCCGTTCGTCAGGCGAGATCGCGACACCGTTGGTCACCGCGTCGGGCAACTGCAGCACGCCCACGGTTTCGAGCGTGTCGATGTCGATCTCGACGACGCGGCCGCCGTTGCTGCCGACGATCACCCGGTTGCCGATCCGCTTGGGCGAGGCGTACACGCGCGAGCGCAGGTTGATCTTCTTGATCAGTTGCATCGTGTCGATGTCGATCACGTACAGATGGCGGTCGCCCGAGCCACAGAACAGCTTGTTGCCGGCAAACAGCGGCGTGGTGTAGCAGATTTCGTCCGTCTGCCACTCGCCACGCTTTTCGCCGGTGGCGACATCCAGCACGTAGATGGACTTGTCGAACGAGGCAAAGGCGGTCAGCCCGCGACGCTCGTCCACTGCGGGCGCGTACTTCACCGAGCGCCGCGTCTTGAAGCGCCAGGCGATGCGTCCTGTCCTGGCGTCGAGCGCGAGCGTCTCATGGTCCGCGCTGCCCCAGATCACCAGGTCGCCGCCTTCCCAGTAACCAGGCGATCCGTGCTGCAGCTTTTGCACCTGGTGCTCCCAGATCTTCTCGCCGGTGTCCATCGCATAGGCGGCGAGGCTGCCCTGCGCCCATGGGCGGACATATTCGATGCCGACGTACAGCAGCTTGTGGCGCGGTACCAGCAGCGGCGAAGCGCCGACCCAGTCGCCGTCCGGATGTGTCCAGATCTCCTCGCCGCTGGCCGCATTCAGGCAATAGACGGTGCCGTTGTACGCGCCGAAGTACAGGCGTCCGTCGTGGTAGGCGGGGCAGGACCAGATGCCCTTCTTGGTGTACGCCGCACCGGTCACCGGGTATTCCCAGACCAACCCGCCGGTCTCGGCGGAGAACGCCTGCATCTTGGCGGCGTCGCAGCCGCGATAGATCATGTCGCCGACCAGCAGCGGTGCGGACTTGGGGACCACGTGGAAGGCGAAGCCTCCCGGCGTCGCCGTCCGCCAGAGTTCGCGATACGCCTGGGTGGGCGGCGGCGCGCTTTGTTCCGGCGGCAGGTCGAAGTCCTTGAGCGTGAACAGCGTTTGCACCGAGATCGCATGCGTCTTGCGCCACTGCATGCCGGCCTTGGACAGGAAATCGACCACCACGAACACCTCGTCGAGCGCGTGTCCGGCCGCCGCAATCACCGCACGTGCCTTCTCGGCGCTGTTGCCGGAATTGAGCGAGTCGTCGACCAGCACGATGGGCAGGTCGAGCACATCGCCCTCGATGGCGTTGCCCATGCCGGTGGTCTTGCGATCCTTGCGAATGATGAAGCCGTTGACCGGGCCGCGTTCTTTCGGGGCGGTCAACAGCAGCGCGGTGAGTAGCGGGATCGCCGCCGTTTCCAGGCCACCGAGCTGGAAAGGCGGGCGCGCGGCATTGCGCTCCCAGAACGCTTCGGCGATCTGCTCGAGCGCAGCGCGTCGCATGAACACCCGGCGCAGATCGAACAGCCAGAGGTAGGAGCCGCCCTTCTTGGTGATGAGGGGAATGTTCTCGGCGCTGGTGTGCAGGCCGACGGTCTGGATCAGGTCCCGAAGCGATTGCATGGTCATCGTGCCGCCCTGCTGGGAATGGGAGGATGTGGGTGACGGTGGGTCAAGGAGACGTCGGAGCGTCCATCGACCCGAGATAGCGGTCCACGGCCGGTCCCCAGATCGCGGAACCGCCATGGCCGAAGAACAGGTGGTGACCGTCGTCGCCGAAGGCGGTCGGCGTCACCAGAACCGCGTGGCCGCCTGCCTCGGTGAAGGCGCGATGCAACGACGCTGCAAGGTCAGGTCCGAAGAAGCTGTCGTTGGCCGTATAGATCCACAGCATCGGGGTGGTGGCCTGTCGGCCGAAGGTGGCGGCTGCCGCGATCAACCTGTCGGCGTGGCAATTGCTGTTGGGCCGATCTTGGAAGTGGCCGCCGCGGCCGCCGGCCATGTTGACGAACGCGCTGACGTTGGGATGCGGCAGGCTGTCGTATGCCAGCGTGCCCCAGCCGCCGGCCGACTGTCCGACCACGATGGCGCCGGTCGGACTGTAGTCGGGCAGTGCGGTCAGGGCGTCCACGATGCGCTTGAGTTGGCGTGCGGTTTCCAATCCGGCCTTGACATAGTCGGCACGGTCGCAGCCGTCATAGCCCTCGCTCCAGGGGCCGCCGGTGGCGCCGTAGCCGAGGCGCAGGACCAATGCCACGGCATAGTGGCGTCGCAGGAACCAGCGTGCCGATTCGCCATCGCAGGTTTCCAGGGTCATGCCGGGTCGGTCGGAGGCCTTCGCCGGTGAGCCGTGCGCGATCACCACCACGCGCGGGCGGCTGACACCGGCAGGGCGGCACAGCCGTCCCTGCAAGGTCCAGGGGTGTCCGTCCGGATCGGCGATGGGAATCTGCAGTGGCTCGCCGAGGTCGGCATGCGTGCCGCCGAAGCCGCGCGCCGAGGCGATGCAGGGCGCCATGCCGCAGAAGAGCAGCAGGACAGTCGTGGCCAACAGGCAGCGTCGGCAGGCGGATGACATGGTGGAGTTCCCCAGTTCGTCGGTCTCAGCGACGGACGCGCCGCATGTGGAAGGTGATGGTCGAGCACAACGTCGGGCACTCCCGTGCCGGGGCACGCGAGGCACGGGTGACGGCGCCGTCGAACAACACCAGCCGGCCAGGACGCGGGCGGATCGAGATGCACTCGCGCGCGGTGTCGTAGAACACGGTTTCGCCGGCCCAGTCGTCCTTCCATTCGGTGCTGGCGTAGAGCAAGGCGACACGCTCCTGATCCGACGGCTTGGCGTAGTGGTGCGCCACGCCGTCCTGTCCATGGGTGTGACCGGTGACGTAGGCGCGGACCAGGCCGTAGTCCTGCGCCAGGTTGTCCTTGATCTGCGTCCAGAGTTCATGCAGCGGTTCCATGCCCGGGGTTGCGGCGAGGACGTCGTCGTGGATCGCACGCTCGTGCGCTTTGCGGCTGCCGCACAGATGGATATGCCAGGACGGCGCTGCGTCGCCGAGCAATCCTGGATAGAGGCCGTAGGACCAGCCGCCGCGACCGCGCAGCAGTTCCGGCAGATGCTCGACTTCGACGAAATTGTTGACGACTTGCAGGGACGACGCTTCCGACGCTGACACGATGGCGACCTCACGTTGGCGATACGGGATGGGACCAGGCGGCGCGACGAGCTGGCTGTCGCGCCGGCGGCGAGCTAGGAGGTGACGGGGACGGCTGGCGCATGCGCCGCAGGCTGGCGCGTGCGGACTGCTCCTTCGTGCAATTCGATGACGCGATCGGCATGCGCGATCGTTTCGGGGCGGTGCGCAATGACGATGCGCGTGATGTTCAGGGCCTTGATCGCCTGGTTGAGCTGGCGCTCCAGCGCAAGATCGAGATGGCTGGTCGCCTCGTCGAGCACCAGGATCTGCGGGCGCCGGTACAGTGCGCGCGCCAGGAACAGGCGTTGCTGCTGGCCGCCGGAGAGCGAGGATCCCATGTCGCCGACCAGGCTGTGGTAGCCCATCGGCATGGCCATGATGTCCTCGTGTATGCCGGCCAGGCTGGCCGCGTCCTCGATGTCCTGCGGCGTGGCGAGGACGTCGAACATGCTGATGTTCTCGGCGATCGACCCGGTGAACAGGTGGTCGTCCTGCATCACGCTGCCGGTGATCGCGCGGTAGCGAGACTTGCCGAGGCGGCGCAGATCGAGTCCGCCGATCTCGATCGCGCCCTGCTGCGGATCGAGCAGGCCGAGCAGCACTCTCACCAGGGTGCTCTTGCCGCACCCCGATGGGCCGACGATGGCGACCGATTCGCCCGCTTGCACCGCAAAGCTGCACTCGCGCAGGATCCAGGGTTCGCCTTCGGCATAGCGGAAGCTGACCTTGTTGAAGGTGATGCTGGGCTGTGGCAACGGACCCGCGTGCTCGCTGGTGGCGTGCGCCTCGGGTGGCGTCAGTACGATGTCGGCCAGTCTCTCGGCCTGCAGACGCAGCATGCGCAGTTCGATCGCATAGTCGACCAGGCTGGCGACACGGCTGCTGAACTGGTCTCCGTAGGCCACGAAGGCGGTCAACATGCCGACGGTGAACTGGCCTTTCAATCCCAGCCAAGCACCCAGCCAGAGCACGCCCAGGCGCTGCGCGCCTGCCGCCAGGTTCTGCAATGCGGTGAACAGCATGTCCAGGCGTTGCACGGCGATGGAAGTGTTCAGCGTGTCGGTCGCAGCGTTGAGGTAGCGCGCGGTCTGCTCGGCCTCCTGGTTGTTCAGGCGGATCGTCTGCACGCCGCGTACCGCCTCCAGGAATCGGCTGTGCTGCTTGGCGGTGACAGTGATCTGGCTGAGGTTGGCCTCGCGGTAGACGCGGAAGTACAGCAGCCGAAGTGCCGCATACACGGCGACCGCGCCGAGGACGATGGCCGACAGCAAGGGGCTGTAGACGAACAGCACGACCAGGGTGACGCTGGCGAGCAGCCCATCGAGCAGGATCTCGACGAAGCGGGTGGTGAGCGTCTGCTGGATCGTGTCGATCGCACCGAAGCGGGACACGATGTCGCCGAGATGGCGCGTGCCGAAGTAGGACTGCGGCAGGCGCATCAGATGCTGGAACACGTTACCGGTCCAGCCGAGGTTGAAGTGCGTGCTGAGCCACATCACGGTCCAGCTGCGTAATGCCGATACCAGGGTTTCGAGCACGATCAGCAAGGCGAAGCTCAGACCGAGGAACGTGAGCAGGTCGTGGTCGCCGTCGGCGATGACCTGATCCACCACAAGTTGCATGAACAAGGGCGCCAGGAGCGCGAAGACTTCCAGGACCAGGGCCAGCCCGAAGATCTGCGCCAGTCCGCGGCCCAGGCCCTGCACCGAGCCGGCGAGCGCGCGCAGCGACACCGGCGGCGTCTCGCGCTGGCGCTGGAAGGTCGGCCCTCTGGAAAACTCGATCGCCACGCCGGTGAAGTGCCTGCCGACGTCGCTCATGCTCAAGTTGCGCACGCCCACCGCGGGGTCGTGCACGACGATCCCGTGCTTGCCGACGCTGCGCAGCACCACGAAGTGATCCATGTCCCAGTGCAGCACGCAGGGCGTCTGTAACTGACCGAGCTCTTCCAGGTCCAGCCGAAGCGGCCGGCATTGCAGCCCAAGCGCATGCGCGATCTCGATCAGGCGTCGCGCGGTCATGCCCTTCAGCGACAGACTGAAGCGGCGCCGCAGTGCGGGCAGATCGGTATGGTGCCCGTGATAGCCGGCGATCATCGCGATGCAGGCCAGGCCGCACTCTGCGGCTTCGGCCTGCAGCACGTTCGGCAGGACGCGCGTACGCCAGAAGCGCAGTTTCCCGGCGCGCGCGTCCTGCGCGCTCGCGGTCTGTGCCGTCGTGCTGTGATGCGTGGGGGCCGCGTTCATGCGCCACTGCTCCAGCGATGGCCCATGCCGTACAGCGGCTCGAAGATCCATTCGACGATCCGGCGCCGGTCCAGCAACATGTCCGCATCCAGCGCCATGCCCGGGCGCAGGGGTTCCTTGCGTCCGTATGCTTCGACGTTCTGATCCGCCAGGTCCACGCGGGCCAGGTACAGGGGATCGGAGGAGGGCGGATTGCCGCCGCCGAGCAGCAAGGTGACTTCGCCCGGCGTCAATGCGCTGCGCGAGACGCTGCGCACCACGCCGTGGTGCAGGCCGAATTTCTGGTAAGGGAATGCCTGGTAATGCAGGGTGACCTGGATGCCCGGATGGACGAAGCCGACCGCCTGGCTGGGAACCAGGATCTGCGCCTGCAGGGTCGAGCCGTCCGGGACGATGGCGAGCAGCGGTTGGCCAAGTGCGACCGAAGCGCCGGGTTTGACCAGCAAGGTGGAGACGGTGCCGCTGGCCGGCGCGCGCAGTTCGCTGGCGCGTGCCGCTTCGTTCTGCGCAAGGGTCTGTTCGACCTGCGCGAGTTGCCGGCGCAGGTCGTTGAGCTTGGCGGACACGGCCAGTGGCAGTTGGGTCAGTTGATCGCTGAGGACGCTCAGTTGCTGCTGCGTACTGGCGCGTTGCTGCTGCAACGAACGCAGCTGCGACTCGTCGGCGAGCAACGCCGATTGCTCCTGTTCGACTTGCAACGCCGGGATGTAGCCACCGGCGACCAGGCCCGACCACTTGTCCACCAGCTCCTGCACCAACTGCATCTGCTTCTTCTCGATGGCGATCTGCGCATCGATTTGAACCAGTTGCTCCTTCAGCGCGGATTGCTGCGTGCGGTTGTCCTCTGCCTGCTTGTCCTGCAACTGCTGGGTATCGCCGATGTCCTGGCGCAGGCTGCCGGCCTGGCGTTGCAACTGCGCGCTGACGCTGGCTGCCGTGTTGCCGAGTGCCTTGCTGGTGTGTTCGCCCGACAGCGAGACCAGGATCTGTCCGCTCGCGACCCGATCGCCTTCGGCGACGCCGACGTGATCGATCACGCCGAGCGTATTGGCGGTCAGGCTGATCAAGCCCGCGCGCGGGACCAGGAGTCCGGTGACATGGACGCGCTGGGTGTAATGGCCAAAGAACAGCCACAGCACAATGGCGGCGGCCATGCCGAGGGCGACGAAGGTCCAGGCCCGGGTCGAAAGCGGCGTTGCCAGTCGTACCGTCCCCAGCCATGCCTGGCTCCGGGCGTCCACTGCCTCGTCACGAAAAAGCGAATGTTCCATTCGGCTGATTCCATCCGTGTTTCATATAGGAGCCGCGCGTTCGATGCGCGTCCATTTCGAAAAGCGGGTTGAAACTTAATTCGTGGGAGATAATTTCGGCGGCTTCTTTCGTCATCCTTTCCGTGTTTGATGGCTTTTTATCTTGTCTACAAATTGCGCTATCGTGGCGTTGGTGATTATTCGGTTTGATCTTGAAATTCAGTTGTTTGCTGAGGGGATTGCAGTGCTTTCTGTAGCGTTGGAAAGGTTTTAAATGTGCCTGTCATGACGGTGTCGCATAATGCGGCAAGTGGTATATCGCCGTGTCGCTGCTGCCAATCAATGTCATTGCATGCAAATTATTTCAATCATGTATCCGGGGTTGTGTCGATAATGGAGTGCCGTCCTTGAACCGCAATGCCGACCTGGCCGAGTCATCCGTGCGCACGCGCCGCCGTCGCTGGCGCTTGCCGATCCTGATCGCCTTGTTATTGCTCGCGGTCATTGCGCTGGGTCCACGGGTCAGCGTGGCCCTGCCGCAGGTGGCGGCGCCGGCGGTGCCGCAGGATCCGCTGGCGTTGCAGGCCTGGATCGATGCGCGCGAGCGCGCCACGCCGGGGCTGCGCCCGGACAACCAGGCGCGGATCGTCTGGGCCGATCCGGCGCATCCGGGGCGCCGCGCGTGCGCCATGGTCTATCTGCATGGCTTCACCGCCAGCCAGGGCGAGGGCGCGCCCACGCATGAGCGGCTGGCGCGCAGCTTCGGCTGCAATCTGTATCTGCCGCGTCTGCCCGGGCACGGTCTCGTTGCGGCCGACGCGCTGCGCGGCGTCGATGCCGGACGCCTGCTCGCCGGTGCGGCCGAGGCGCTGGCGGTGGCGCGGGTGCTCGGCGAGCGGGTGGTGGTGATCGGCAATTCGATGGGCGGCGCGCTGGCGGTGCAGGCGGTGGCGGCGAATCCGCGCCAGGTGCAGGCGCTGGTGCTGTGGTCGCCGCTGGTGCGCGAGTACGGCGACCAGTTGCAGCCGATGCTGTGGCCGTGGGGCGCGCAACTGTTGGCGTGGACGCACAACGGCGGCGATCCGATCCTGCGCTATCCGGTCGACAGCGCCTACTGGGCCGACGCCACGCACCTGGACGGCTACCGCGCGCTGGCAGCGCTGACCCGCGGCGGCATGCGGTCGGCGACCTATGCGCGCATCCATGTGCCGGTGTTCCTGGGCTACTACTATCGCGACCCGCAGCACCAGGACCGCACGGTGTCGGTGGCGGCGCTGCAGGCGATGTTCAAGCAGTTGGGAACGCCACCGGCCTTGCGCCAGGCAGTGGACTTTCCTGGGGCGGACAATCACGTGCTGGCCTCGCCGATCCGCTCGCACGCCGTGCCGGCGGTGTTCGCCGCCACCTGCCGGTTCCTGGCGGGGCAGGGCGGCATGGTGCAGCCGGCCGGCGTGCCGGATTGCGCGCATGCCTGGGCCGACGACGAGGCGCAGGCGCGCGCGGTGGCGGCCGCACACTGAGTGTGGTCGTTGTGGCGAATCGAGGAAGCAGCGCGGTGCGGATCATGCATCGGCGCCAGGGCGCGTGATCCATCAGGGGCCGATTTGTTTCGCGCCCGAGAGGCGACGACGCGCACGCGCGCCGTCAGCCGGGCCTATTGCAGATCGCGCAGATCCAGATTGCGCAGCTTGGGCGCCTTCCACGCGGTGATGCCGACCACGCCCAGGGTCACGCAACCGCCCAGCACCACCGCCGGTACCAGGTGAATCAGTCGTGCCATGACGCCGTCGTAGAACGCGCCCAGTTCGTTCGACGAGCCGATGAAGATGCCGTTGATCGAGGACACGCGGCCGCGCATCGCGTCCGGCGTGGCCAACTGCAGGATGGTCTGGCGCACGATCACCGAGACGCCGTCGCACATGCCGTAGGCCAGCAGGATCGCCGCCGACAGCCAGAAGTGTCGCGACAGCCCGAAGGCGATGGTGCACAGGCCGAAGCCGGCCACTGCCAGCAGCAGCACGCGTCCGGCATTGCGCTGCAGCGGGTGCCGCGCCAGCCACACGCCGACCAGGATCGAACCCAGCGCCGGCGCCCCGCGCAGGATGCCCAGCCCCTCGGGGCCGTAGTGCAGGATGTCGTGGATGAAGGCCGGCAGCATCGACACTGCGCCGCCCAGCAGCACCGAGAACATGTCCAGGGCCATCGCGCCGAGCATGATCTGGTTGGAGAACACGAACTGCGCACCTTCGGCGATGCTGCGGAAGATCGGTGCGCGCGGGCCTTCGTGGACCGGCTCGGACACGCGCAGCAGCCACAGCGCCAGCAGCGCCGCGCTCGAGGCGCCGATGGCGGTGCCGTAGGCCAGGCTTTTGCCGCCCCAGCCGACCAGCAGGCCGCCCAGTGCCGGGCCGATCACCATGCCGGCCTGGAACGCCACGCTGCCGACGCTGGCGCCGCGCGCATAGGCCTCGCGCGGCAGGACGCGGGCGAACAGTGCGTTGTACACCGGCGACAGGAACGCGCGCGCGGCACCGGTCAGCGCGATCGCCGCGTAGATCGGCCACACGCCCTGCGCCGACAGCCAGCCGCGGCTCACCGCCAGCAGCACCGCGGCGGTGGCGACCAGGCCGACGCTGGCGAGCATGCCCAGGTAGCGCCGCGGCAGGTGGTCGACCAGGTAGCCGGCGAACGGGGCGATGCAGAAGAACGGCAGGATCTCGGCCAGCCCGATCAGGCCCAGCGAGAACGGATCGCGGGTGATCTCGTAGATGTGCCAGCCGACCGTGACCGCGACGACCTGGTAGGACAGCATCGCCAGGATGCGGTAGGCCAGCACCAGGGTGAAGCCGGGGTGCGCCAGCAGCGTGCGCAAGGTCTGCGGCGGGGTGGGCAGCGGCGCGCTCATGCCTGCTGGGCGCGTGCGGTGTCCTGGATGAAGGCCAGCAGCGCGGCCAGGCCGTTGCTGCGGGTCGGCGACAGATGCTTGCCCAGGCCGATGGCGCCGACGAAGTCCGGCGCGGTGGCGAGGATGTCCGCGGCGCTGCGCCCGGAATAGACCCGCAGGGCCAGATAGATCAGCCCGGAGACGATCGCCGAATCGCTGATCGCATGGAACACCAGGCGTTCGGCATTGCCCTCGGGCACGATCCACACCATCGACTGGCAGCCGTGCAGGCGATGCTCTTCGGTCTTCCAGTGCTCGGGGAAGGCGGGCAGCTTGCGGCCGAGGTCGATCAGGTACTGGTAGCGCTCGGACCAGTCGCCGAAGAAGCCGAATTCCTCGGCGATGGCGGCCTGGGCGTCGGCGGGCGTGGGTTCGAGCGGAAAGTCGGTATCGGTCATAGCAATCCAAGATCAAGCGATGTAAGCCCCTCTCCCTCCGGGAGAGGGGTTGGGGTGAGGGTCCGGGCGCAGCCTCGTGAACTGTCTCTGCGAGTCGCTTCGTGCCGTACCCTCATCCGCCCCTTCGGGGCACCTTCTCCCGAAGGGAGAAGGGAACAGCCGCGCTTCTTCTGACTGCGCGTCTGGTGTTCACCCACGCTTCCAACGTACGCCCTGCGGCGTGTCCTCCAGGACAATGCCGGCGTCGGCCAGTTCCTGGCGGATGGCGTCGGCGCGGGCGAAGTCGCGGGCCTTCTTGGCCTCGCTGCGGGCGTCGATCAGCGCCTGGATGCGGGCGTCGTCGTCGCTGCCGGCGCCCTGGAACCAGACCTGCGGATCCTGCTGCAGCAGGCCCAGGGCCAGGCCGGCACCGAGCAGGCGGGCCTTGGCCTGGCGCAGCGCGTCCGCACGCTGCGCGGCATCGGCCGGGTCGGGGCTGCCAGTCGGCGCCGCCTCACGCAGTGCCTGCCGCGCCTGCGTCGCCAGGCTCGACAGCACCGACAGCGCCAGCGGCGTGTTGAGGTCGTCGTCCAGTGCGTCTTCGATCTCGGCCGGAATGACCGCCTCGGCGTCGATGGCCTGCAGGTCGCGCAGCGTGCCATAGAGGCCGTCGAGCCGGGCGACCTGGGCCTGGATCAGGGCGTCGGACCAGTCCAGCGGCTGCCGGTAGTGCGCGCTCAGCAGCGCGCAGCGCAGGGCCTCCGGCCGATGCCGTTCGATCAGGTCGTGCACGGTCTCGATGTTGCCCAGCGACTTGCTCATCTTGGCGCCGCTGAAGGTCAGCATGCCGTTGTGCAGCCAGACGCGGGCGAAGGGGGCGCCGCCGTGGGCGCATTCGCTCTGCGCGATTTCGTTCTCGTGGTGCGGGAACTGCAGGTCGACGCCGCCGGCGTGGATGTCGATGGTCTCGCCCAGATGCGCGGCCGCCATCGCCGAGCACTCGATGTGCCAACCGGGGCGGCCGCGGCCCCACGGCGAGTCCCAGCCCGGCAGGTCGTCGCTGGAGGGCTTCCACAGCACGAAGTCGCCCGGGTCGCGCTTGTACGGGGCCACCTCGACGCGGGCGCCGGCCAGCATTTCCTCCGGGTCGCGTCGCGACAGCTTGCCGTAATCGGCGAAGCTGGCCACCGCGAACAGCACGTGGCCTTCGGCGGCGTAGGCGTGGCCGCTGGCGATCAGCCGCTCGATCATCGCCACGATGTGCGGGATGTGCGCGGTGGCCGCCGGCTCGATGTCCGGCGGGGTCACGCCCAGCGCGGCCATGTCCTGGCGGTAGATCGCGGCGAAGCGGTCGGTGATGGCCGAGATCGGCACGCCCTGCGCCTGCGCGGCGGCGTTGATCTTGTCGTCCACGTCGGTGATGTTGCGGGCGTAGCGCAGCTTGCCGTAGCGGCGCCGCAGCAGCGCCGCCAGCACGTCGAACACCACCGGGCCACGGGCGTTGCCGATGTGCGCGTAGTTGTAGACGGTGGGGCCGCAGACGTAGAGCGTCGGGCCGGCCACCGGATCGAGCGGTTCGAAGGCGTCGACCCGGCGGGTCAGGTTGTTGTGCAGGCGCAGGCTCATCGGCATCGGCGGTGGGGAAACCGCCCGATTCTACCGGCAGCCGTCCCGGGGCGGGCGCGGGGAGCGCCTTTCGGCTCGCGTTCAGCCCGACGCAAGCCGCCATGCCTACACTCGTGGGTCTGCCCTTGCGAAGCTGCCGCCGATGCGCCTGAACCCGTTGTTGCCGCTGGTCGGCCTCCTTGCCTGCGCCGCGGCGCCGGCCTGGGCGCAGGACTCCGAGGCGCGCAACCGGGTGGTGGTGATCGAGAACGTCAAGCTGGACTACGCCCAAGTCCTGAATGTGGAGCCGGTCTACCAGACCCTGCGTGCGACCCGCACCGAGCAGCAATGCGATCCGGCCCCCGCGCCGGCCCCGGCGGCGCCGGCGCCCAAGCCGGCCGAGGACGACAGCCGCTTGAACCGGTTGATGGATTCGGTGAAGGACATCTTCAGCCGCCGCCACGAGGAGCCGGCCCCGGCCGCTGCGCCGGCCTCGGCGCCGAACGGCGGACGCAACTGCCGGATGGTCGAGGTCGGCCGCGAGTTCCGCCGGCCCATCGCCTACGACGTGGACTATGTCTACAAGGGCACCAAGTACCGCTCGCGGCTGCCGGAAGATCCGGGCAACCGGCTGCGCATCCGCGTCTCGGTGGCCCCGTACGTGCCTGACGCGGTGGTGGTGCCGCCGCGCTGAGCCCGCGTGCGCTTGCGCCTGTGGCGTGCGCGTGCGAGGATGCGCGCCGATGAAAGCGAACCTGCCCCAGCACGATCTCAGCGCCGCACGCATGGCCTCGGGCATGACGTCGCGCGCGCGTCGACCGGAATCCCACATTCTCGCTGGGTAACCGGAGCGTCGTGCCGTTCGTTCTGAAAACCCAGCCCGAGGCTGGGTTTTTTCGTTTTCATCGGCCGGAAAAGTTTCACCCGTAAAGAACAACCCCATAGCATCTCCCGCGCGTCCCGCGTCCCCACCGCTGCAAAGGATCGATCGATGTCTCTGAAGCACTTCTTGAACACCCAGGACTGGAGCCGCGCCGAACTCGACGCGCTGCTGACCCAGGCGGCGCTGTTCAAGCGCAACCGCCTCGGCAGCGAGCTGAAGGGCAAGTCGATCGCGCTGGTGTTCTTCAATCCGTCCATGCGCACCCGCACCAGCTTCGAGCTGGGCGCGTTCCAGTTGGGCGGCCACGCGGTGGTGCTGCAGCCGGGCAAGGACGCGTGGCCGATCGAGTTCGACCTGGGCACGGTGATGGACGGCGACACCGAAGAGCACATCGCCGAGGTGGCGCGGGTGCTGGGCCGCTACGTCGACCTGATCGGCGTGCGTGCGTTCCCGAAGTTCGTCGACTGGGCCAGGGACCGCGAGGACCTGGTGCTGAAGAGCTTCGCCAAGTACTCGCCGGTGCCGGTGATCAACATGGAGACCATCACCCATCCCTGCCAGGAACTGGCGCATGCGCTGGCGCTGCAGGAGCACTTCGGCACCCGCGACCTGCGCGGTAAGAAGTACGTGCTGACCTGGACTTATCATCCCAAGCCGCTGAATACCGCGGTGGCCAATTCCGCGCTGACCATCGCCACCCGCCTGGGCATGGATGTGACCCTGCTGTGCCCGACCCCGGACTACGTGCTCGACGAGCGCTACATGGGCTGGGCCGCGCAGAACGTGCAGGAGAGCGGCGGCTCGCTGACCATCAGCCACGACATCGACAGCGCCTACGCCGGCGCCGACGTGGTCTACGCCAAGAGCTGGGGCGCGCTGCCGTTCTTCGGCAACTGGGGCCCGGAGAAGCCGATCCGCGACCAGTACCAGCACTTCATCGTCGACGAACGCAAGATGGCGCTGACCAACAACGGCGTGTTCTCGCACTGCCTGCCGCTGCGCCGCAACGTCAAGGCCACCGACGCGGTGATGGATTCGCCCAACTGCATCGCCATCGACGAGGCCGAGAACCGCCTGCATGTGCAGAAGGCGATCATGGCGGCGCTGGCGGGCCAGGGCCGCCGGGATTCGTGATTCGGGATTGGGGATTCGCAACATCGGCTTCCCTATCCGTTCTTACTTTAGTCAACCGCAGAGAGACTCCCCCATGTCGCAGCAATCCGCTTCTACGAATCCCGACTCCCCAATCCCGAATCCCGGCCTCAAGGACATCGTCCTCGCCTTCTCCGGCGGCCTCGACACCAGCTTCTGCATTCCCTACCTGCAGGCCAAGGGCTATGCGGTGCACACCGTGTTCGCCGACACCGGCGGCGTGGATGCCGAGGAGCGCGATTTCATCGAGAAGCGCGCGGCGGAACTGGGCGCGGCCAGCCACGTCACCGTCGACGGCGGCCCGGCGATCTGGGCCGGCTTCGTCAAGCCGTTCGTGTGGGCCGGCGAGGGCTACCAGGGCCAGTACCCGCTGCTGGTGTCCGATCGCTACCTGATCGTCGATGCCGCGCTCAAGCGCGCCGAGGAGCTGGGCACCAAGACCATCGCGCACGGCTGCACCGGCATGGGCAACGATCAGGTGCGCTTCGACCTGGCGGTCAAGGCGCTGGGCGACTACGAGATCGTCGCGCCGATCCGCGAGATCCAGAAGGAACACACCCAGACCCGCGCTTACGAGCAGAAGTACCTGGAGGAGCGCGGCTTCGGCGTGCGCGCCAAGCAGCAGGCCTACACGATCAACGAGAACCTGCTCGGTTTGACCATGTCCGGCGGCGAGATCGACCGCTGGGAAGCGCCGGGCGAGGGCGCCCGCGGCTGGTGCGCGCCGCGCAGCGCGTGGCCGACCGAGCCGCTGACGGTGAAGCTGAAGTTCGTGCAGGGCGAGGCGGTCGAACTCGACGGCAAGGCGCTGCCGGGCGAACAGATTCTGGCGAAGCTCAACAAGCTGTTCGCGCCCTACGGCGTGGGCCGTGGCGTGTATACCGGCGACACCGTGATCGGCCTGAAGGGCCGCATCGTGTTCGAGGCGCCGGGCCTGGTGTCGCTGCTGGCCGCGCACCGCGCGCTGGAGGACGCGGTGCTGACCAAGCAGCAGAACCGCTTCAAGCCGGACGTGGCGCGCAAGTGGGTGGAGCTGGTCTACGAAGGCTTCTACCACGATCCGCTGAAGACCGACCTGGAAGCCTTCCTGAAGTCGTCGCAGGCGATGGTCAATGGCGAAGTGACGCTGGAGACCCGCGGCGGCCGCGTCGACGCGGTGGCGGTGAAGTCGCCGCACCTGCTCAACGCCAAGGGCGCGACCTACGCGCAGTCGGCGGACTGGGGCGTGGCCGAGGCCGAGGGCTTCATCAAGCTGTTCGGCATGAGCTCGACGCTGTACGCGCAGGTCAATCGCTGACGTTTTGAAAAGCCCCTCTCCCTCCGGGAGAGGGGTTGGGGTGAGGGTACGAGCGCGAAGCGCGCGCGGTGCTCCATCTGCACGAGGCTTCGCCCGCACCCTCATCCGCCCCCTCCGGGGGCACCTTCTCCCGGTGGGAGAAGGGTTCATCCGACCAGCACCACTGCGGCCTGACCCATGACCGATCTGCTCACCTCCACGCTCGATCACCTGCAGGCGCTGGTGTCCTTCGACACCCGCAATCCGCCGCGGGCGATCAGCACCGATGGCATCTTCGACTACATCCGCGCGCAGCTGCCCGGCTTCGCGGTGGAGGTGATCGACCACGGCGCCGGCGCGGTCAGCCTGTATGCGGTGCGCGGCGCGCCGAAGTACCTGTTCAACGTGCACCTGGACACGGTGCCGGATTCGCCGCACTGGAGCGCCGATCCGCATGTCATGCGGCGCCTGGACGATCGCGTGGTCGGCCTGGGCGTGTGCGACATCAAGGGCGCGGCGGCGGCGCTGCTGGCCGCGGCCAATGCTGGCGACGGTGATGCCGCGTTCCTGTTCTCCAGCGACGAGGAAGCCAACGACCCGCGCTGCATCGCCGCGTTCCTGGCCCGCGGTATTCCCTATGAAGCGGTGCTGGTGGCCGAGCCGACCATGAGCGAGGCGGTGCTGGCGCATCGCGGCATCAGTTCGGTGCTGATGCGCTTCGCCGGCCGCGCCGGCCACGCCTCCGGCAAGCAGGACGCCGCGGCCAGCGCGCTGCACCAGGCGATGCGCTGGGGCGGCCGTGCGCTGGACCATGTGGAGTCGCTGGCGCACGCGCGCTTCGGCGGGCTGACCGGGCTGCGCTTCAACATCGGCCGGGTCGAGGGCGGGATCAAGGCCAACATGATCGCGCCGGCGGCGGAGCTGCGTTTCGGCTTCCGGCCGCTGCCGTCGATGGACGTGGACGCGCTGCTGGCGACCTTCGCCGGCTTCGCCGAGCCGGCCGCAGCGCACTTCGAGGAGACCTTTCGCGGGCCGAGCCTGCCCTCCGGCGACATTGCGCGCGCCGAGGACAAGCGCCTGGCCGCGCGCGACGTCGCCGATGCGCTGGAACTGCCGATCGGCAACGCGGTGGACTTCTGGACCGAGGCCTCGCTGTTCTCCGCCGGCGGCTACACCGCGCTGGTCTACGGCCCGGGCGACATCGCCCAGGCGCATACCGCCGACGAGTTCGTGACGCTGAAGCAACTGCAGCGCTACGCCGACTCGGTGCACCGCATCATCAACGGCGCGCGCTGAGCTGCGCGCCCTCCCACGTCGCCCGGACCGATCCCGCGATCGGCTCCACCCTGGATTCCTTCGGACACCGCCCCACGCCATGCACGCCAACCGCCAAACCCGCCAGACCATCGTGCGCCTGCTCTCGAGCATGGCCAGCGCGAAGGAGATCAGCCAGTACCTCAAGCGCTTCTCGCAACTGGACGCCAAGCGCTTCGCCGTGGTCAAGGTCGGCGGCGCGGTGCTGCGCGACGACCTGGAGGCGCTGACTTCCTCGCTGTCGTTCCTGCAGGAAGTCGGCCTGACCCCGATCGTGCTGCACGGCGCCGGCCCGCAGCTGGATACGGAGCTGTCCGCCGCCGGCATCGAGAAGCAGACCGTCAACGGCCTGCGGGTGACCTCGCCGGAAGCGCTGGCGATCGTGCGCCGGGTGTTCCAGGCCTCCAACCTCAAGCTGGTCGAGGCGCTGCAGCAGAACGGCGCGCGCGCCACCTCGATCACCGGCGGCGTGTTCGAGGCGCAGTACCTGGACCGCGACACCTACGGGTTGGTCGGCGAGGTCACCGCGGTGAACCTGGCGCCGATCGAGGCCAGCCTGCAGGCTGGCTCGATCCCGGTCATCACCAGCCTGGGCGAGACCCCCAGCGGTCAGATCCTCAACATCAACGCCGACTTCGCCGCCAACGAACTGGTGCAGGAACTGCAGCCGTACAAGATCATCTTCCTCACCGGCACCGGCGGCCTGCTCGACGAACAGGGCCGGGTGATCGATTCGATCAACCTGTCCACCGAGTACGACCACCTGATCGCGCAGCCGTGGATCCATGGCGGCATGAAGGTGAAGATCGAGCAGATCAAGGACCTGCTGGATCGCCTGCCGCTGGAGTCGTCGGTGTCGATCACGCGCCCGGCCGACCTGGCCAAGGAGCTGTTCACCCACAAGGGCTCGGGCACCCTGGTGCGGCGCGGCGAGAAGGTGCTGCGCGCCACGACATGGGGCGAGCTGGACCTGCCGCGGCTGAAGACCCTGATCGAATCCAGCTTCGGCCGCACCCTGGTGCCGGACTACTTCGACACCACCCGGCTGCTGCGCGCCTATGTCAGCGAGAACTACCGCACCGCGGTGATCCTGACCGACGAGGGTGGCTACACCTACCTGGACAAGTTCGCTGTGCTCGACGACGCGCAGGGCGAGGGCCTGGGCCGCGCGGTGTGGAACGTGATGCGCGAGGAGACGCCGCAGCTGTTCTGGCGCTCGCGCCACAACAACCAGGTCAACATCTTCTACTACGCCGAGTCCGACGGCTGCTTCAAGCAGGAGAAGTGGAAGGTGTTCTGGTACGGCCTGGAGACCTTCGAGCAGATCCAGCACTGCGTGGCGCATTGCGCCACGCGCACGCCGACCCTGCAGGGTTGAGCGGAATCGTCCAGAGAACCCAGGCCATGTCCAGCATCGATCCCGAGCTTCCCGAATCCTGGCGCCAGGTGCCGACGCTGCGCGGCCGCCACGTCAGCCTGGAGCCGCTGCAGGCGGCGCATGCCGAGGGCTTGCGCAACGCCGTGCGCGGCAGCGGCCTGGAGGCGCTGTGGTACACCAACGTGCCAGCGCCGGAACGCGTGGACGCCTATGTCGCCGCCGCGCTGGAGGTGCAGGCGCTGGGCCGGGTGCTGCCGTTCGTGGTGCGCGATGCGCAGGGCGAGATCGTCGGCAGCACGCGCTTCTACGGCCTGGATCCGCAGGTGCCGACCCTGTCGATCGGCTACACCTGGTATGCGCCGCGGGTGCAGCGCAGCGGCCTGAACACCGAGGCCAAGCTGCTGCTGCTCGGGCATGCCTTCGATACGCTCGGCTGCCTCAGCGTGGTGTTCGAGACCAGTTGGTTCAACCACGCCTCGCGCACCGCGATCGCGCGGCTGGGGGCCAAGCAGGACGGCGTGCTGCGCAACCACAAGCGCCACGCCGACGGCACCCCGCGCGACACCGTCATCTTCTCCATCATCGATACGGAATGGGCCGGGGTGAAACGCCACCTGCAGTTCCGCCTGGATTCGCACGCATGAACACTCCCAGTCATTCCATCGGCATCGTTGGCGCCCGCGGCCATACCGGCGCCGAACTGATCCGCCTGATCGCCGCGCATCCGCAGTTGCGGCTGGCCTTCCTGTCTTCGCGCGAGCTGGACGGGCAGCGCGTCGACGCCCACCACGACGCTTACCAGGGCGAACTTCGCTACGAGAATCTCGACCCGGAAGCAGTGGCGGCCAAGCGTGCCGACGTGGTGGTGCTGGCGCTGCCCAACGGCAAGGCCGCGCCCTACGTGGCGGCGCTGGATGCGGCGGTCGCCGCCGGTGCGCCCGACCCGATCGTGGTCGATCTGTCCGCGGACTACCGCTTCGACCCGGCCTGGTACTACGGCCTGCCGGAACTGACCCGCGCCGGCTATGCCGGGCAGCGCCGCATCAGCAACCCGGGCTGCTATGCCACTGCGATGCAGTTGGCGATCGCGCCGCTGCGCGAGCAACTCGCCGGGCCGCCGCAGTGCTTCGGCGTGTCCGGCTATTCCGGTGCCGGCACCACGCCGTCGGACAAGAACAACCCGGCGCTGCTGCACGACAACCTGATGCCGTACGCGTTGACCGACCACATGCACGAGCGCGAGGTGTCCGCGCAGCTCGGCGTGCCGGTGGAATTCATGCCGCACGTGGCGCCGCATTTCCGCGGCATCACCATGACCGTGAACCTGTGGCTGCAGCAGCCGCTGAAGTTGGAGGCGGTGCAGCAGCTGTATCGCGCCCGCTATGCCGATGAGCCGCTGATCGAGGTGATCGACGAGGCGCCATGGGTCAGCCGCATCGCCGGCCGCCACGGTGTGCAGCTCGGCGGCTTCACCCTGGCCCCGGGCAACAAGCGGCTGGTCCTGGTGGCGACGCTGGACAACCTGCTCAAGGGCGCCGCTACGCAGGCGATGCAGAACCTCAACCTGGCGCTGGGCGTGGACGAACTGACGTCGATCCCGCGGATGGACGCGCCGCAGTAGGGCGCCACCTCAGCACGGCATCCATCACCGCCGCCGCGCGCCGCTTTCCGAATCCCCATTCCCAATCCCCATTCCCGGCCTTCCCCCAATGACCAACCTCCTCTGGCAGAAACCCGGCGTCGCCGTCGACACGCAGATCCAGGCCTTCCTGGCCGGCGACGACGTGCTCCTGGACCGCGAGTTCTTCCTGCACGACATCGCCGCCAGCGGCGCGCACGCCGAGGGCCTGCAGCGCATCGGCATCCTGTCTGCCGACGAACTGGCCGGGTTGCAGCGCGAACTGGCGGTGCTGGCCGAGGATTTCCGCAGCGGCGCGTTCGTGCTGGATGCGCGCTTCGAGGACGGCCACTCGGCGATCGAGGCGCGGCTGACCGAGCGCCTGGGCGATGCCGGGCGCAAGATCCACACCGGGCGCAGCCGCAACGACCAGATCCTGGTCGCCACCCGGCTGTGGCTGAAGGACAAGTTGGCGCGGCTGGCGCAATTGAGCGCAGAGATCGCCAAGGTGGCGCTGGACCGCGCGCAGGCCGAGCGCGACCTGCCGGTGCCCGGCTACACCCACATCCAGCGTGCCGTGGTGTCCTCGGCGGGCATGTGGTGGGCGGGCTGGGCCGAGGCCTTCCTCGACGACGCCGTCCGCGCCCGCGACACCCTGCGCCTGGTCGACTGCAATCCGCTCGGCACCGCCGCCGGCTACGGCGTCAACCTGCCGCTGGACCGCGCCCACACCACCGCCGCGCTGGGCTTCGCGCGGCTGCAGGTCAGCCCGATCTACGCGCAGCTCTCGCGCGGCAAGTTCGAGATGGCCGCGCTGGAAGCGCTGGGCAGCGCCACCCTGGACCTGCGGCGCCTGGCCTGGGACCTGTCGCTGTTCACCAGCGGCGAATTCGGCTTCGTCGCGCTGCCGGCGCAGTACACCACCGGCAGCTCGATCATGCCCAACAAGCGCAACCCCGACGTGATCGAACTGATGCGCGCCACCCATGCCAGCGTGGCCGCGGCGCGCACCGAGATCGAGCAGCTGCTGTCGTTGCCGTCGGGCTATCACCGCGACCTGCAGAGCAGCAAGGGCGCGATCTTCCACGGCTTCGGCCGCGGTCTGGCCGCGCTGGAGCTGCTGCCGGCGCTGCTGGCCAACCTGGAGTGGCGCGAAGACAAGCTGCGCGCGGCGATCGATTCGGGCATGTACGCCACCGACGTGGCGGTGGAAGCCGCAGTGGCCGGTGTGCCGTTCCGCGAGGCCTACCAGGCCGCCGCCGCGTCGGCCGACAGCGCAGGGCAGGGGCGTACGCCGGAAGGCAGCCTGGCCGCGCGGGTCTCGCCGGGCGCCGCCGCCGATCTGCGCCTGGACGAGCTGCAGGCGCGCTGGCACGCGCTGGAGGCTTGATTGCCTGTGGGAGGACTTCAGCCGCGACGCCTTGGCGCTAACGCGTCGGGGCTGAAGCCCCTCCCACCAAAAGCATTCGCTGCGACGCCGAACATGCAAACCGATTGCATAAGGAACACCGTACGATGAAGCACTACCTGGTCCTGGCGATGCGCAAACCGAACTTCGACGAGCGCGTGGTCGCGCCGCATCTGGCCTTCCTCGACGACCTGCGCGCACGCGGCCTGCTGGCGCTGACCGGCGGCTTCAGCGACCGCAGCGGCGGCGCCTACCTGCTGCAGGGCGTGGACGACCTGGCGCAGGCGCAGGCGATCGTCGCCGCCGATCCGCTGGCGATCCAAGGTTGCTCCGACCTCACCGTGTACGAATGGAACACGCGCTGACCCCATGACCTCGCAGACGCCATCGCCCTTCGTCGAACAACGCCTGCCGCCGTGGCGGCGCGCGGTGCTCAAGGTCGGCAGCAGCCTGCTGGCCGCCGACGGCGGCGGGCTCACGCCACGCTTCGCGCTGGGCCTGGCGCAGTTCGTCTCGGCCAACCTGGCGGCCGGGCGCGAACTGGTGATCGTGTCCTCCGGCGCGGTCGCCGCCGGCCGTGCCATCGTGCCCAAGGCCGCCGAGGCCGGTGCGGCGCTGGCGGCACGGCAGGCGCTGGCCGCGCTCGGCCAGGCGCAACTGATCGCGCTGTGGCAGCGCTTCTTCGAACGGCCGGTGGCGCAGGTGCTGCTGACCCACGACGACCTGCGCAACCGTCGCCGCTACCTCAACGCGCGCGCCACGCTGGGCGAACTGTTGCGGCTGGGCGCGCTGCCGGTGGTCAACGAGAACGACACCGTGTCGGTGGACGAGCTCAAGCTCGGCGACAACGACAATCTCGCCGCGATCGTCGCCGCCCTGGTCGACGCCGATGCGCTGTTCATCGCCACCGACATCGACGGCCTATACACCGCCGACCCGCGCCGTGACCCGCAGGCACAACCGCTGCACGAGGTGCAGGAACTGAGCGCGGCGGTGCTGGCCATGGCCGGCGGCAGCGGCAGCGGCGTGGGCACCGGCGGCATGCGCACCAAGCTGGAGGCCGCGGCCAAGGCCGGCGCCGCTGGCATCGAGACCTATCTGTTCAACGGCCGCAGTGCCGAGGTGCTGCGCGGCCTGGCCCAGGACAGCCTGCGCGGCACCCGCATCCATGCCGCACGCACCCGCATCGCTGCGCGCAAGTACTGGCTGCGCCACGTGCCGGTGGAGCCGGGGGCGATCCTGATCGACGCCGGCGCCGCCGCCGCGCTGCTCGACAAGGGCGCCTCGTTGCTGCCGGGCGGCGTCGCCGGCGCGGTGGGCGAGTTCCGCCGTGGCGACATGGTGGAGGTACGCCTGCGCGATGCGGCCGGCGAACGCTGCCTGGCGCGCGGGGTCAGCCAGTACGCGGCGGTGGACATCCGCCGCATCGCCGGCCGCCACTCGCGCGACATCGAGGCGATCCTGGGCTACAACTACGGCGAGAACGTGATCCATCGCGATGATCTGGTGGTGGTGCGGGAATCGGGAGTCGGCAATGGGGCGTCGGCGTAACCGCGTCAGCCCCGCGCCGGCCGCGACGGCGTCGCAAGGCCGGCACCTGCATCGCGCCTCGCGCTCGCCGCCTCAGATGTCCTCGCGCCGCACGTAGCCTTTTCGAATCCCGAATCCCGAATCCCGAATCCCGAATCCACCGGAGCCGCCCAATGACCTCCATCCGCACCCAGGCCCTGCACTGCCGCGATGCCGCGCAAGCGTTGGCGCAGTTGTCGTCGCCGGCCAAACAGGCGTTGCTGGAGGCGATGGCGGCGGCGCTGGAAGCGGATGCCGAAGCGATCCTCGCCGCCAATGCGCGCGATCTGGAGGCGGCGCGGGCCAAGGACGTCGGCAGCGCGATGCTCGATCGGCTGGCGCTGGACCGCAAGCGCCTGGACGGCATCGCCGCGGCGCTGCGCGAGGTGGCGGGCCTGCCCGACCCGGTGGGGCAGGTCACCCGCGACGACGTGCGCCCCAACGGCATCCGCGTGCAGAAGATCCGCGTGCCGCTGGGCGTGGTGGCGATGATCTACGAAGCGCGCCCCAACGTCACCGCCGACGCCGCGGCGCTGTGCATCAAGGCCGGCAACGGCGTGATCCTGCGCGGCGGCTCCGAGGCGATCCACTCCAACACCGCCATCGCCGCGACGCTGCGCCGGGCCTTGCGCGAGGCCGGCATCGGCGAGGCCGCGCTGACCCTGGTCGAGGATCTGCGCCGCGAGACCATGCTGGAACTGCTGCAGCTCCACGACATCGTCGACCTGGCGATCCCGCGCGGCGGCGAAGGCCTGATCCGTTTCGTCGCCGAACATGCGCGGGTGCCGGTGATCAAGCACTACAAGGGCGTGTGCCATCTGTTCGTCGACGCCTCGGCGGACCTGGACCTGGCGGTGAAGCTGCTCATCGACGGCAAGACCACGCGGCCGGCCGCCTGCAACTCGCTGGAAACGCTGCTGGTGCACGCCGACGTGGCCGCGCGCTTCCTGCCGCTGGCCGCGCAGGCGCTGCGCGCACGCGGTGTCGCCTTGCGCGGCGATGCTGCCACCCGCGCCGTGCTGCCGGACGTCGACCCCGCCAGCGACGACGACTACGCCGCCGAGTACCTCGACCTGATCCTGGCGGTCGCGGTAGTGCCCAACCTGGACGCGGCAATCGCGCACATCCGCCGCTATGGCTCGGATCACACCGAAGTCATCGCCACCGCCGATGCGGCCAACGCGGAGGCGTTCGTGCAGGCGCTGCGCGCGGCAGTGGTGATGGTCAACGCCTCCTCGCGCTTCTCCGACGGCGGCGAACTGGGCCTGGGCGCGGAGATCGGCATCTCCACCACGCGCCTGCACGCCTACGGCCCGATGGGCCTGGAAGCGTTGACCGTGGAGCGCTTCGTGGTGCGCGGCGAGGGTCAGGTGAGGCACTGAGATGCACGCCGGTCATGGCGGTCCGAGTACCTTCTCGCTGCTTGCCGCTGCAGCGCTGGCCGCTGTCGTCGGCGACACCGGGCACGAACTTGCGCACACCGTGGTCGCGATATTCACGCCAGGCGTGAGCGTGCGGATGCTTTCGACCATCGGTCTGAGCAGCGTCGGAACCTCACCTTGGATCGCCTTGGCCGGACCTGCGTTCAATCTTTGCGCCGCACTCACGCTGGCCCTGGCGCGTCGTTCTGGTCTGCCAGCGTCGTGGCGCTATGCCGCTTGGGTAGCGGGCGTTTTCAATCTGTTCAATGCGGCGGCCTATCTGGTCTATTCAGCGCTGCTGGGGAGCGGCGATTGGGCCACGGTGTTTGCTGCGATCGGCAATTCGGCGGCCTGGCGGATTCCGCTGGGGATCGCCGGCGTCGTCGGCTATTGGGCGGCCATGCGTGCGTCGTCGGCTTCGCTGGCGACGCTGTGCGCCGATGGCGTGCTGTCTGCTGCGCAAGCCACGCGTGCGTGTCGCGTGTCCTACCTCTGCTTCGGCGTGCTGCTCACCTTGGGCGCGCTGTTCAACCCGGTCGGCTGGACGCTGGTGTTGAGTTCTGGCGTGGCGACAGGATTTCTGGCCATGGCCGGCATGCTGGCGCTGCCGTCTTTCCTGCCTACCGCGCCAGTCGAGTGCGATAGACTACGGCTGGGTATCGGCTGGCAGATCGCCGGCGCATTGGCCAGCCTTTGCTTCGTCGCGGTGCTCGGGCCGGGCATCCGCATTGGCTGATACGCCTGTTGCGCGGTCCGGCCACCCGCGATCGTCTCGGTGGTGTGAAAGCACGCGCACGCTGCCGCCGGGTGCCAGCTCCAGCGTGCGCCGCGTGCCGTTGAAGACGAGTTCGGTACGCGTGCCGCCGACGCTGCGCAGCACGATCCGCGTCGCCTTGCCGTCGCGCCATGCCAGGTCCACCACGAAGCCGCCACGCGCGCCGATGCCGCTGACCTTGCCGCGTGCGGCCCAGGCCTTGGGCAGCGCCGGCAACAGCGCGATGTGGCCGGGCCGCGAATACAGCAGCATTTCCAGCATCGCGGTGGGCGTGCCGAAGTTGGCGTCGATCTGGAACACGCCGCCCAGCGTGGGATCGCCGTGCTGGCTGAGGTCGTAGATGTCGAAGAAGTTCGG
The DNA here is from genome assembly GCF_017746095.1 of Xanthomonas sp. D-109. Classification (NCBI taxonomy): domain Bacteria; kingdom Pseudomonadati; phylum Pseudomonadota; class Gammaproteobacteria; order Lysobacterales; family Lysobacteraceae; genus Xanthomonas; species Xanthomonas sp. D-109. The sequence continues at coordinate 298,892 of NZ_JAGHWV010000011.1, read as the reverse complement.
CGCGGTGCCGTTGCTGTGCACGATCGATGGCTTGAGGTTGGTCGCCACCAGCGCATAGGCGCGCTCGGCCTCGCCCAGCCGCGCCCAGCACAGCGCACGCCAGGCGCAGGCCCAGCCGAAGCTGTGCATGCCGCGCGCCTCCAGCAGCGTGCGCGCCGCGGCGACCTGGGCGGGCGGGGCCAGGTCCGGATGCAGGCGGTGGCCTGGATACAGGCCCATCAGCGGCGACAGGTGGCGGTGGTGCGCCTCGCCCAGGTCGTCGGGCGACATCCATTCCTGCAATTGCCCGCTGCGCGGGCTGATCTGCGGCAGGTACAGGCGCTGCCGCAGCGCGGCGATGGCCGCGGCATGGGCCGCATCGACATCAAGCAGCGCGCAGGCCTGGCAATACTGCCCGAACAGATTCCACACCAGCTCCTGCGCATAGGCGATGCCGCGCGCGTCCTCGGGGCCGTGTTCGGGCGACCAGTCGTGGTCGTCGACCAGGCGCGTCTGCCGGGACCCGTCGGCATCCGGGACCTCCAGCTCGATCAGCCGGGCCTGCCAGAACTCGCAGGCGCCCTTGAGCAGCGGATGGATCCGTTGCAGGTAGGCGCGGTCCTGGCTGTATTCGTAGTGCTGGAACAGGCTGTCGCACAGCCAGGCGTTGCCGGCCGGATGCCAGGACCAGCCGCAGCCGCCGAACGGATTGGTCGAGAACGCCACGGCCCAGCCGGCGACCTTGCCGGAGGTGTTGCGGAAGCGGTTGCGCGGGTCGTTGAAGTGCGCCTGGGTGATCTGCGTCCACGATGGCAGTTGCGCCAGACAGTAGCGGGCGAGGGCGTCGAAGCACGGGCCCAGCCCGGCCGCGTCGGCCAGCCAATAGTTCATCTGCACATTGACGTCGCTGTGGTAATCGCTCATCCACGGCGGATCGTTGTTCTCCAGCCAGAGCCCCTGCAGGTTGATCGGTAGGGCGTCGCGCGAGGCGGCGATGGTCAGGTAGCGGCCGAACTGCAGGTACAGCGCTTCCAGTTCCGGGTCGGGCGTGTCCGCCGCGGCGCGCGCCTGCAGTCGCTCGGCGATGGCGAGCCGGCGCTGCGCCGGGCTGGAGCGGCCCAACGCCACCTGCATGGTGTCGAACAGCGCGCGGTGGTCGGCCACGTGCGTGTACAGCAGCGTCTCGGGTGGTAGTTGCGCCGCCGCCGCGCAGCGCTGCCTGGCCAGCGCCTGCGGATCCAGCGCCGGATCGCGGTAGTTCCTGGCTAGGTCGGGCACGTAGTTGCTGCCGCCGCAGATCACGATGCGCAGCGCGCGGCAGTCACGGAAGTGCAGCGTATCGCCCTGCAGTTCCACGCTGCCGTCGGAGGCGATCAGCCGCACGTGCGCCCCGTGTCGCAGGCCGTTGGCCAGTGCGCCGGAATAGCCAAGTCCCCCGTCCGCATCGCCGTGCACGGGCGCATCGTGCGCGCTGACCAGGCGCAGCCGGCCGCTGTGCAGACCGCCACCGCGCTGTTCCAGGTGGATCACGATGGCGTCGTCGGGGTGGCTGGCGAAGACGGTGCGGGTGAACTGCGCAGCGCCCAGCGCGTAGCGCACGTGCACGCAGCCGTTGCTCAGGTCCAGCTCGCGCGTGTAGTCGCGCAGTTGCGCCGGCGCATGGCCGTCCAGTTCCAGATACAGCCTGGCGAGCATCACGAAGCTGCCGAAGCTGTCCTTCTCGTAGCCGAACTGGCCCTGCGCGTCTAGCGTGTCGTTGCGTCCTCCGGTCCACAGGCTGGCATCGGAGAGGTACAGGAAGTCGCGATCGGGCGCGCCGCCGACCAGGGCGCCAAGCCGGCCGTTGCCGATCGGCAGGCCTTGCCGCAACACCTCGGCCTCGCTCGCCACGTTGGCGTACCGCATCCGCAGCGCCTGGGCCGGCGGCACCAGCGGCGAGCTGGCCGGACGCAACGGCGCGGCCAGCGCGCGGCCGAACGCCGGCAGGCCGAGCAACGGCAGCATGGCGGCCAGGACGCCGCCTTGCTTCAGGAATGCGCGGCGGCCGGCATTGCCAGGCGGGTGATCGGAGCTGGTCATCGGGGTCTCGACGGCGCCCCACGCGTGGCCGCGGCGATGGGCAGAAGCACCGTTGTACCTGCCGTGCGTGTTGCAGGGAAGGCGTTGCGTGCAGTGTCCGGCGCGTTTGCGCCGATGGCGTCCGGCGTGTCCGCAAGCGGGCGCAACCTTGGCGGCCGCCTGGCCGTTGCGCGCTCCGATCCCTCCACGTCCTGTCCTGGATGCAGCCGCACGGCGACGGCATGCGTACACCGCCGTTCGCCGACACTTCCGCCCGGGCCGCGGTTGCGCCTACAGTCGGGGTCTGACTGCCCGGAGGTTTCATGCGTCCCATCGCCACCCGTTTGCTCGCCACCGTCGTCGCCAGCGTGCTGGCCACGGCCGCCCACGCGCAGACCGCGCCGATGACCCCGGATATCACCGGCAAGCCGTTCGTCGCGCCGACCGCGGCCAACGACTACGTCAAGCGCGAGGTGATGATCCCGATGCGCGACGGGGTCAAGCTGCACACGGTGATCGTGCTGCCCAAGGGCGCGCACGGCGCGCCGATGCTGCTGACCCGCACGCCGTACGACGCCAGCGGCCGCGCCAGCCGGCTGGCCTCGCCGCACATGCGCGATCTGCTGCCGCAGGGCGACGAGGTGTTCGTCGACGGCGGCTACATCCGCGTGTTCCAGGACATCCGCGGCAAGTACGGCTCGGAGGGCGACTACGTGGTGACGCGGCCGCTGCGCGGGCCGCTCAACCCGACCAAGGTCGATCACGCCACCGACGCCTGGGACACCATCGACTGGCTGGTCAAGCACGTGCCCGAATCCAACGGCAAGGTCGGCATGATCGGTTCGTCCTACGAGGGCTTCACCGTGGTGATGGCGCTGGCCGATCCGCATCCGGCGCTGAAGGTGGCCGCGCCGGAGAGCCCGATGATCGACGGCTGGATGGGCGACGACTGGCTCAACTACGGCGCCTTCCGCCAGGTCAACCTGGACTACTTCACCGGCCAGATGACCCGGCGCGGCAAGGGCGAGGGCATCCCGCGCCAGGGCTACGACGACTACAGCAACTTCCTGCGCGCCGGCTCGGCCGGCGACTACGCCAAGGCCGCCGGGTTGGAGCAACTGCCGTGGTGGCGCAAGCTCACCGAGCACCCGGCCTACGACGCGTTCTGGCAGGAGCAGGCGCTGGACAAGGTGATGGCGCGTACCCCGCTGAAGGTGCCGACGATGTGGCTGCAGGGGCTGTGGGACCAGGAAGACATGTGGGGCGCGATCCACAGCTACGAGGCGATGGAGCCGCGCGACACCGGCAACGACAGGAACTACCTGGTGATGGGGCCGTGGCGGCACAGCCAGGTGAACTACGAGGGCGCCTCGCTGGGCGCGCTGCAGTTCGACGGCGACACCGCGCTGCAGTTCCGTCGCGACGTGCTCAAGCCGTTCTTCGACCAGTACCTGGTCGATGGCGCGCCCAAGGCCGACACGCCGCCGGTGCTGATCTACGACACCGGTGCCAACCACTGGGACCGCCTGCAGCGCTGGCCGCTGAGCTGCGCGCAGGGCTGCCCGGCGCAGAGCAAGCCGCTGTACCTGGAGGCCGGCGGCCGCGTCTCGTTCGAGGCGCCCAAGGCCGGGCAGGGCGAGTACACCGAGTACGTGTCCGACCCGGCCAAGCCGGTGCCGTTCGTGCCGCGCCCGGTGGTGTTCGGCGACCGCGACATGTGGACCACCTGGCTGGTGCACGACCAGCGCTTCGTCGACGGCCGCCCGGACGTGCTGACCTTCGTCAGCGAACCGCTGCAGGCGCCGCTGCGCATCGCCGGTGCGCCGGAAGTGCACCTGCAGGCCTCCACCAGCGGCAGCGACAGCGACTGGGTGGTGAAGCTGATCGACGTGTACCCGGACCAGATGGCGTCCGAGCCGAAACTGGGCGGCTACGAGTTGCCGGTGTCGCTGGCGATCTTCCGCGGCCGCTACCGCGAAAGTTTCGAGCATCCGGCACCGCTGACCCCGAACCAGCCGCTGGCCTACCGCTTCGGCCTGCCGACGGCCAACCACACCTTCGAACGCGGCCACCGGATCATGGTGCAGGTGCAGTCCACGCTGTTCCCGCTGTACGACCGCAACCCGCAGACCTACGTGCCGAACATCTACTTCGCCAAGCCAGGCGATTACCAGAAGGCGACGCAGCGGATCTGGCACACGCCGCAGCAGGCGAGCTACATCAGTCTGCCGGTGGAGTGAGCGAAGCCGGCGCCGGCGCGTGATGCGCCGGCGTGTGGCGTTCGGCGTGCCGCGAACGCGTGGTCAGCTGCGCGATTCGACCAGCGCGAGGGTGCAGGTTTCGCCGGGAGCGGATTGCGCGTAGTCCAAGCGCGAAAGCTTCTTGCCCGAGGTCTGTGCGGCGAGCAGGCTCGCATAGGCGGCCTTGCCGAAATCGTCGCCGATGCTGAAATAGACGACGTCGAACTTGCAGTTGGTGGAAAACGGATCCTTGATGCTGAAGTAGGCGGTGCCGCCCTGCACGCCGACGCGGTCCACCGCCTTGTCGGTTTCGGTCACCGCGGCCGCGGGTGCGCAGTAGAGCGCGATCAGTGAGAGACAGAGCGTCGCTTGCAGTTTCATGGTGTCGTGTCCGTTTGTCTGAGTCGTGAGCGTAGAAACGGACACGCTCGCCGCCGCGCCTCGGCACGTGCCGTCGCCGAAGACGCAGGTCGTGATGAATGCGCCGGTTTCCCCGTCGCCATTGTGGCGAGACGCCAGGCCACGGCGTCAAGGTCCGGTTGCCCGGAGAAAAAAAGAGGGCATGCCGGCGCGAACGGCCGGTTGCCGCGATGCGCGGCAGTTGCCGGATTGCAGGCACAAAAAAACCCGGAAAACATTGGTTTTCCAGGCTTCTTGTGACCTTGAAACTGGTCGGGGAGACAGGATTCGAACCTGCGACCTCTACGTCCCGAACGTAGCGCTCTACCAGACTGAGCTACACCCCGAAGGAGCCGCACATGATACGGAGGTCTTCCGCATTCGGCAAGCGCCTTTGCAAAAAATTTCAGTCCCCCGCGGAGGCGGCGTCCGCGGCATCTGCCGCGTTGCGCTCGCGCGCCTCGAACCACATGCCGTTGAGGATGGCGGCGGTGGAGGCCAGGCCCACACCGAGAATCCAGGCGAAGTACCACATGATCGTTTCTCCTTGCGGGTGCGTCAGTACGCGTTGGGGTTGTCGTCCAGGGAGGCGGCGGTGACCTTGCCTTTCAGCACGCGATACACCCAGGTGGTGTAGCCGAGGATGATGGGCAGGAACAGCACGGTGGCCAGCAGCATGATCCACAGGGTCAGGTGGCTGCTGGAGGCGTCCCACACGGTCAGGCTGGAGCCCGGCTGGCTGGAGGACGGCAGCAGGAACGGGAAGATCGCAAAGCCCACGGTCAGGATGATGCCGGCGATGGCCGCACCGGAGGCGATGAAGGCCAGGCCGCCGCGGCGCTTGCGCAGCAGCACCGCGCTGAGCAGCAGACCGAGCAGGCCGGCGGCCGGGGCCAGGGCGGTCAGCGGCATGGTCTGGTAGTTGTGCATCCAGCCGCCGACCTCGCCGAGCACGGCGGTCTTCAGCAGCGGGTTGGTGGCGCCGTCGGTGACCACCGGCGAGGTGACCGCGTAGCCGGGCAGGCCGGTGGCCACCCACACCCCGGCGCCGGCGAACAGCGCACAGGCCACCAGCGCGGCGACGCTGCCATAGCGCGCCGCGCGCTCGGCCACCGGGCCGTCGGTCTTCAGCACCAGCATCGCCGCGCCGTGCGCCACCAGCATGCTCACGCTGAGCAGGCCGGCGAGCAGGGCGAACGGCATCAGCAGGCCGAAGAAGCTGCCGGTGTAGAACACCCGCAGGGTGTCGTCGAAGTGGAACGGCACGCCCAGCAGCACGTTGCCCACCGCCACGCCCATGATCAGCGCCGGGATGAAGCCGCCGAGGAACAGCGCCCAGTCCCAGCCGTTGCGCCAGCGCTGGCCGGGCAGCTTGCCGCGGAACTTGAACCCGACCGGGCGCAGGATCAGCGCGAACAGGATCACGAACATGGCCAGGTAGAAGCCGGAGAAGCTGACCGCGTACAGCGGCGGGAAAGCGGCGAAGATCGCGCCGCCGCCCAGGATCAACCAGACCTGGTTGCCCTCCCAGACCGGGCCGATGGTGTTCACCACCAGCCGGCGTTCGGCATCGTTCCTGGCCACGAACGGCAGCAGTGCGCCGACGCCCAGGTCGAATCCGTCCATCACCGCGAAGCCGATCAGCAGGATGCCCAGCAGCAGCCACCAGATCACGCGCAGCGTGGTGTAGTCCAATGCAATGAAGTCCATGGTGTGTCTCCTGCCGGAATCAGAGGTGGCCGGCGGCCGCAGGTGCGGCGATCGGGGTGACGGGACGCGGGGCGGGTTGCAGCAGGGCGGGCAGGTCGTCCGGCCCCTTGCGGATCGCCTTGAGCATCAACTTGATCTCGATGATCAGCAGCGTGGTATAGATCGCCACGAAGCCGGCGAGGGTGATCAGGATGTCGTGCAGGGCCAGGCCGGAGGCGGCATAGAAGGTCGGCAGCACGCCTTCCACCGCCCACGGCTGGCGGCCGTACTCGGCGACGAACCAGCCGCACTCGATCGCGATCCATGGCGCCGGCAGGGTCCACAGCGCCAGCTTCAGGAACCAGCGCTTGTCCTCGAAATTGTGCTTGCACGAGAACCACAGCGCCGCGGCGAAGAACGCGATCAGGTAGAAGCCCAGGCCGGCCATCACCCGGAACGTCCAGAACAGCGGCAGCACCCGCGGCACCGTGTCCAGCGCGGCCTTGGCGATCTCCTCCGGGGTGGCGTTGAGGATGTCCTCGCGGTAGCGCTTGAGCAGCAGGCCGTGGCCCAGGTCCTGCCAGTGGCGATCGAACACCGCGCGCGCCTCGGCGTCGTTGCGGTTGGCCTTGAGCCGTTGCAGCGCGCCGTAGGCGATCTGCCCGCCGCGCACGCGGTGCTCGGCGCGCTTGACCAGCTCCAGGATGCCGGGCACCGGCGTGTGCAGCGAGCGCGTGGCGATCAGGCCCATCAGGTACGGCACCTTGATCGCGTAGTCGTTCTTGCCGGTGGCCTGGTTGGGGATGCCGAAGGCGGTGAAGTCGGCCGGGGCCTGCTCGGTTTCCCACATCGCCTCGATCGCGGCCAGCTTCATCTTCTGGTGTTCGTTGGCGGCGTAGCCGCTCTCGTCGCCCAGCACCACCACCGACAGCGAGGAGGCCAGGCCGAACGCGGCGGCCACCGCGAACGAGCGCCGGGCGATGTCGCGGTGCTTGCCGCGCAGCAGGTACAGCGCGCTGATCGACATCACGAACACCGCGCCGGTCACGTAGCCGGCGCTGACCGTGTGCACGAACTTGGCCTGCGCCACCGGGTTGAACACCACCGCCATGAAGTCGACCACTTCCATGCGCATGGTGTCCGGGTTGAACACCGCGCCGGTCGGGTTCTGCATCCAGCCGTTGGCGATCAGGATCCACACCGCCGACAGGTTGGTGCCCAGCGCCATCAGCCAGGTCACCATCAGGTGCTTGACCGGCGTGAGCTTGCTCCAGCCGAAGAAGAACAGGCCGATGAAGGTCGCTTCCAGGAAGAACGCCATCAGCCCTTCGATCGCCAGCGGCGCGCCGAAGATGTCGCCAACGTAGTGGCTGTAGTAGGACCAGTTCATGCCGAACTGGAACTCCATCACGATGCCGGTGGCCACGCCCATCGCAAAGTTGATGCCGAACAGCACGCCCCAGAACAGGGTCATGCGCCGCCACACGTCCTTGCGGGTCATGACGTACACGCTCTCCATGATCGCGATCATGAAGGACAGGCCCAGGGTGAGCGGGACGAACAGGAAGTGGTACATCGCGGTCATGGCGAACTGCAGCCGCGACAGCTCTACGACAGTGGTGTCGATCATGGCTGTGCTACCTCGTGGAAGATGTGCATCTGGGTGGCCGAGTGGCGGGAGATTGGAGGTGATCTTCCGCCGCTGCGGCGCGTTCGACCTTGATTCAGATCAATGTGCGAAACCGGCGTGCCCGGCATCGTGGCGGCCACGGTGGTTCCGGCCTGGAAGCGCCTTCCCCGCTAAACTGGCGGCTTCGTTCGCCGTGCCGAGCCCGTTTTGACCGATTCCGCCGAGCCGTCCGCCGCACTGCCCGCCGACACGCCGCAGCAGCGGCAGCAGCGCATGCGTTGGCTGGAGGCCCTGGCCGCGGCGGCGCGTGGCCGCCAGCGCCTGGCCGCGGCGGCCATCAGCGTGTCCGGCGCGCTGCTGATCGTGCAGGCCGGCGCCATCGCCTGGCTGGTGCAGGCGCTGCTGGTCGAGCGCCGCGAGCTGGCGCAGGCGCTGCCAGCCTTCGGCCTGCTAGCGCTGGTGTTGGTCCTGCGCGCCGGGCTCGGCGCCGCCGCGCAGCGTGCCGCCGGCGATGTCGCCGATGCGGCCAAACTCGCGCTGCGTCGGCGCGTGTACCGGCAACTGCTGCAGCGCGGGCCGCTGTGGCTGCGCGGGCAGCGCAACGGCGAACTGGGCGAGCTGCTGCTGGCGCATGGCGATGCGCTGGACGGTTACTACGCCGGCTACCGGCCTGCGCGCTGGGAAGTGAGCGTGGTGCCGCTGCTGATCGTGCTGGCGGTGGCGTGGAGCGACTGGGTGGTCGGGCTGATCCTGTTGTTCACCGCGCCGCTGGTGCCGATCTTCATGATGCTGGTGGGCTGGGGCGCCGAGGCCGCCGGCCGCCGCCAGTTGCGCGAACTGGCGCGGATGGGCGGACACTTCGCCGACCGCCTCAAGGGCCTGGGGCTGCTGCGCCTGTACGGGCGCGGCGAGGACGAACTGCGCGGCATCGCCGCCGCCGCCGAGGGCGTGCGCGAGCGCACCCTGAAAGTGCTGCGCATCGCGTTCCTGTCGTCCACCGTGCTGGAGTTCTTCGCTTCGGTCAGCGTGGCGATCGTCGCGCTGTACCTGGGCCTGAGCTACCTCGGCATGATCGCCCTGCACGGCAGTGTGCCGACCCTGGGCACCGGCGTGTTCTGCCTGCTGCTGGCGCCGGAGTTCTACGCGCCGCTGCGGCGCCTGGCCGCGCATTACCACGACCGCGCCAATGCGCTGGCCGCGGCGGCGGAGGTGGAGCGCCTGCTGGAAGGCCTGCCGCAGGATGCGGAGGCGCCGGTCGCACGCGACGCGGGCGTGGCCGTGCCGAACGATGTTGCCGCCGCGACGCCCATCGAGACCGATACCACTGCAGCGACGTTTTCCGTGCCCGCAGCGGGCGCAGCGCGTACCGAGCCATTGCTGCGCGCACGCGCGCTGCACCTGCGGCCGCTGGGCGCGCGCTGCGATGCGGTGCAGGATCTGAACTTCGCATTGCACGCCGGCCAGCGCCTGGCCCTGGTCGGGCCCAGCGGCAGCGGCAAGAGCACGCTGCTGGAAGCGTTGGCCGGATGGCTGCCGCCGCGCGCCGGCGCCTTGCAGGTACGTGCGGGCCTGCGCATCGGCTACGCGGGGCAGCGCCCGTACCTGTTCCATGGCAGCATCGCCGACAACCTGCGCCTGGCCGATCCGCAGGCCAGCGATGCGCAGGTGCGCGCGGCGGCCGAGGCGGCGCAGGTGCTGCGTTTCGCCGCACGCCTGCCGCAGGGCCTGGACACGCCGATCGGCGAGCGCGGCTTCGGCCTGTCCGGCGGCGAAGCGCGGCGCATCGGCCTGGCGCGGCTGTTGCTGCGCGATCCGGAACTGCTGTTGCTGGACGAACCGACCGCGTTCCTGGATGCGGACACCGAAGCGGACCTGCTGCGCACGCTGGCGGATTTCGCCCACGGCCGCAGCGTGATCGTCGCCACCCACAGCGAGGCGGCGATGCGCTGGGCCGATGCCGTGCTGCGGCTGCCGGCGCGCGACGCGTCCGCCGCAACGCAGGAGACGCTGCCATGAGCGGCAACACAGGCGACACCTTGCGCGGCGTGTTCGGCCGCCATCTCGGCCGGCTGCTGCTGACCGCGCTGCTGGTGCTGTGCACGATGCTGGCCGGAGTCGGGCTGCTCGGCCTGTCCGGCGGCTTCCTCACCGCCGCGGCGCTGGCCGGCGCGGTCGGCATGGGCAGCGGGTTCAATTTCTTCTCGCCCTCGGCCGGCATCCGCGCACTGACCTTCGCCCGCATCGCCTCGCGCTACGGCGAAAAGCTGGTCGGGCACGACGCCACCCTGCGCATCGCGCGCGACCTGCGCGTGTGGTTCTTCCGTCGCGCGCTGCCGCTGGCGCCGGCGCGGCTCGGCGCCAGCCGCACCGGCGAGTTGCTGGCGCGGCTGATGTCGGACATCGGCGAGGTCGACGGCCTGGTGGTGCGCGCGCTGGCGCCGCTGGTGGCACTGCTCGGCGTCGGCGCGATCGGCATCGCCGCGGCGGCGGCGATCCACTGGCCCGCCGCACTGGTGTTGACCGCGCTTGCGCTGGCGATCGGCGTCGGCGTGCCGTGGGTGGTGGCGCGCGGCGGCGAAGCCCGCGAACACGCACGCGCGCAGCAGCGCGAAGCCCTGCGCACGCTCGCCTACGAAGGCCTGGAGGGCGCCGCCGACCTGGCCGCGCTCGAGGCGCAGGCCGCCTGGATCGCGCGCGTGGACGCCAGCGCACAGGCGCTGCGCAGCGAAGATCGGCGCCAGCGGCAGCGGTTGATCGGCGGCAACGCGCTGCACGCGCTGTGCGCGGCGCTGGGCCTGCTGGCGATGCTGTGGGTGGCGCTGGGCGCGGCGCGTGCCGATGCGATCAGCGCCGAACAGGCGGCGGGCCTGGTGTTCCTGACCGTGGCCCTGCTCGAGGTCTGGGCCGGCGCCGGCCTGGCCTGGCAGGCGCTGCAGTCCGGCCGCGTCGCCGCGCGGCGCCTGCAGGCGATCGCCGGGCAGGCGCCGCCGGTGCTCGACCCGGCGCAGCCGCAGGCGCTGCCGGCCACCGGCGAGGTGCAGTTCGACCACGTCGTCTTCGCCTGGCCGGGCGAGACCCGGCGCGTGCTCGATGGCATGTCCCTGCGCATCGCGCCCGGCGAGCGCATCGCCCTCTCCGGCGACAGCGGCAGCGGCAAGACCACCCTGTCGGCCTTGCTGCTGCGGTTGTGGGATCCGCAGCAGGGCAGCGTCCGCTACGCCGGCGTCGACCTGCGCGAGGTCGTCGAGGCGCAGTGGCACCGGCGCATCGCCTGGCTGCCGCAGGGCGCGCCGGTGTTCGCCGGCAGCGTGCGCGACAACCTGCGCCTGGGCGATCCCGCGGCCGACGATGCGCGCCTGCAGCGGGTGCTGGCCGACGTGCGGCTCGACGCCTGGCTGCACGAAGTCGGCGGCCTCGACGCCTGGCTCGGCGAGAACGGCGCGACCATGTCCGCCGGCCAGGCCCGGCGCCTGGCCCTGGCCCGCGCACTGCTGCGCGAAGCACCGCTGCTGGTGCTGGACGAACCCACCGAAGGCCTGGACGTGGACACCGCGCAGGCGCTGCTGCGCGACCTGGCGCAGGCCCTGGGCCCACGCAGCCTGCTGCTGATCAGCCACGATGCGCTGCCCGAGGGCGTGGCGCATTTGCGTTATCGGTTGCAGGAGGGGCGGCTCGTGCGCAGCGCCGAGGCGTCACGCGCCGACGTCGTCTAAGGAGCGCGGCTCGACTGGTGAAGCGCGGCGCGCGCGTACCACGAGCCGCGGCAATGCCTAAGCACGCGCGCTGCAGAGACATGACAACTGAGACCGGATTCTCTGATGGTATACAACGCACCGTCGGTGTCGGCCGGTGAGACGCGGCCGCCCTAGAATTTCGCCACGGTCGGTGATGCGGAACGAACACCACGAAGCGGTTGTCGGTTTCTCTCCGGATGACCGGGCGACAGGGGGTTGCCCATCATAGAAAAGGAGTTTCACGTATGTCTGGAACAATGTTCGCGAAGAAACGTCTGTCTGCCCTGGTGCGCTTAGGGGCGTTGATAGGACTGGCGCTAAGTAGCGCGGTCCACGCACAGGCGCCTACCAACGATCCGCTTTCGGCGCAGCAATGGAATCTTTCCGCGATTCGCGCACCGCAAGCCTGGGCGCTGGCGCCGGCGAATGGCCAGAAGATTCGCATTGCCACGATCGATTCCGGGTATTCCGGACACTCGGATATTACGTGGGCCCAGGATGGGAGTGGTAAGGATTTTTACGTTGCCGGACCCAGTGATCCTTACGATGGTAAGGAAGCCGGGGAATTTTCTCACGGTACTCATGTCGCCGGCATCATCGCGGCCAAGACGCAGAATGGTCAGGGTATTGCAGCCGTTTGTCCGCAGTGCGAGATCCTGTCCAGAAGTGTCAATTCAGGTCTGACGGACGACGTGCTTGCTGGAGCGATCAAACAGGCTGTTCAATCCGGCGCAAGAGTCATCAATTTGAGCCTGGCCGAAGCGAACAGTGCATGTAGCAACTATCAGTACACCAATCGTGCGATAGCCCAAGCACATGCTGCGGGTGTGTCGATCGTTGCTTCGGCTGGCAACCATAATGCGCCGGGAATAGTCTACGACCAAGCGGCTTCCGCTTCGTGGGTGGATGTGGCCAACGTAAGGCCTGCCTCGTGTCCGGAAGTCATTTCTGTTGGTGCGACCGACCAGATGAATCTGGAGGCTCCTTACACGAACGGTGGCGTGTCCTTGACCTTGATGGCGCCTGGCGGCGGCGCTACCCGCGATGAAGGAGTCTACGGCGCGGGAGTAGGAGACTGCCCGGCAATCATCAACCCGATTTCGCAGGGCAACAGTACAACGACGGTCGGCATACTCTCGGCTTGGGCGGTAAATAACGGTAATGGCTTGACGTCGTGCTATCGCTATCTTTCGGGAACGTCGATGTCGGCGCCGCACGTCAGCGGCGTGATAGGGCTGATGCTGTCGGTGAATCCTTCGCTGACGCCTGACCAGATCAAGAGCATCCTGCAAAGCACCGCCACGCCGATGTCGTGCGCTAACAATCGCTGTGGTGCCGGTTTGCTGAACGCGGAGGCCGCCGTCAACTGGGCCCGTTCGATGGCAGGCAACGGCAAAATTCCTGGTGCTTGCCTCTACAACTTCGGCGGCGATTCGCTTCAGGCGGCTGCATGCAAGCTGGGCACAATGGACGAAGCGCCGGATGGAACTGAATCTGCTACCGCTTACGGTCATCTGTGGAAGTTCAATGCCCAGGGGCAGGCAGCGGCCAGGCCGGTGCCGCTGAGCAGCGTGTCGCGTTATGCGACCGGCAGCGGCCCGTGCACTGTGCAGTTCGTTTCGCGTCAGGACATCTGCAAGTTCGAAACCCGCGCCGAAGTGAACTACCCAGGCGTTGGCTATCTCGAATCCATCACCGCCTACGGTCGCTACTGGAACTTCGATGCCAACGGCCAGCCGTTCGGTCCGCAGGGTGGAGAACTGAAAGACGTGCCGCGGTATGCGGCTGGTCCTTGCCAGGGGAAGAATCCCTGTGTGTTCGACACGCGCTCGCTGGTCGTGTTCCCGGAATGGGGCGGGCTGGTCGAGTCGGTCAACGCGTACGGGCAGTACTGGATGTGGGACGCGAACGGCAATCTGCTCGGCTCCGGTCCGTTGCAGAGCGTTGCGCGCTATCAGCAGATCTGCAACTACGGTCCGGCAGGCGAGGTGTGCAAGTTCGACACGCGTGAACTCAAAAGCAATCGACATGAGGTGATCACCGCCTATGGCCGCTACTTCGAGTTCAATGGCGAGACGCTGATTCAGAGCACGGCGCTGGCGGACATGGCGCGGTTCAACTGATTTCACCGTTGCCGGCGTTCTGCTGCAACGATCGGCGAGAGTGCGGCAAAGGAGCTGCCGTGCTCTCGCTCTTGCCGGTGGCAGTTGGTCTGCCGCCTGCATTCGGTTGGTCAGCGCGTACGGCTGTGGCAATGCCTACCCGCGCGCGATCTGTGATGTGGGATCTCTTCGGAGCAAGCTCAACTGCACCGAACGGAATGCGTGACGGGATAAGCCTACCGCGATCGATGCCGATGACGGCATCGCCAGGCGCAGAATGATGGAGTGATGCGGCCAGTACGCCGCACCACTCACAGCGCGTCCAGAAACGCCCGCACCGCTGGTCCGAACCGCGCGAAATCCACCAGGAAGGCATCGTGGCCCTGCGGCGAATCCAGCCCCAGGAACTGCGCCTGTGCGCCGCCGGCGCGCAGGCCGTCGGCGATCTGTTGCTGCTGCTGCACCGGGAACAGGATGTCGGTGTTGGCGCCGATCGCCAGGGCGCGCTCGATGCGGATCGTGGCGATGCCGGCGAGCACGTCGCCGCCGGCAGGTTCGGCCAGGTCGAACCAGTCCATCGAGCGGCTCAGGTACAGGTAGCAGTTCGGATCGAAGCGGCGCACGAAGCGGCGGGCATGGCCTTCGAGGTAGCTCTCGACCTGGAATTCCAGGCCGAACGGATCGTCGTCGGTCTGGTCCGAATCCAGGCGCACGCGGCCGAAGCGGCCGTCCCATTCCAGCGCCGAGCGATAGGTGATCACGCCGAGCTTGCGCGCCATGCGCATGCCCGACTCGGGATAGGTGGCCTCGTCGTAGTCGCCGCCGTTCCAGTTCGGATCCAGCCGGATCGCCTCGCGCTGCAGCGAGCGGATCGCGATCGAGAACGGCAGCGCCTGCGCACTTCCGGAAATATTGATGTGGCTGCGCGCCAGGCCCGGATGCCGGTGCAGCAGCGCCAGTGCGGTCATGCCGCCCATCGAGTTGCCGATCACGCAGGCCAGTTGCGCGATGCCCAGCGCCCGCACCACTTGCGCGGCGGCGTCGGCACCGTCCTCGATCGACAGCTCCGGGAAGCGCAGGCGATACGGCTGGCCGTCGTCCGGATGCGCCGAGGCCGGGCCGGTCGAGCCCTTGCAACTGCCCAGCGAGTTCACGCAGATCACGAACCAGCGCTGCGTGTCGATCGGCTTGCCCGGGCCGAGCATGCCTTCCCACCAGCCGGGCGTGGGATCGTCGGCATTGGCCGCGGCATGCGCGTCGGGCGAGAGCCCGGTGACGATCAGGATCGCGTTGTCGCGTGCGGCCGACAGCGTGCCCCAGGTTTCGTAAGCGACCCGCGCGCCGTGCAATTGGCCGCCACGCTTCATCGGGAACGGCGAGGGCAGGGCGAGGAAGCGGCTGCCGGGCGGGATGAATTCGGTCATGCGCCGATTCTAGCCGCGCCATCGCGCATCCGGCGTATGCGTGGTGCGAGATGCAGCATGCCGATGGCGATAGCCGCCGCTGGCTGCGCAGACGCGGGTCCGGCTTGTACGAACCGTTTTTGCCGCGCAGGAGCGGCTTCAGCCGCGACGCGCGTTACCTGCAATGCCGTCGCGGCTGAAGCCGCTCCTACGCGATGCTCCCGCCGTTGCGGGAGGCGCCTCTGGCGGCGGTCGACATCCACCGCGTCTGCACGAGGTCGCAGTGATCAGGGCTTGCCGATCACCAGCTCCACCGGCGCGGTCGCCGGCAGGTTCACTGTCACCGGTGCCGATTCCACGTCGCTCTCCTGGCGCATCGCGTTGCCGCTGGTCGACAGCCGCGCGACCACCTGCACCTGCTTGAGTTGCGAGAGCTTCTGCGTCGGCATCGGGCTGTCCGCGTCGCTCAGCGTCAGCCGCAACGGCAGCGCCTGCAGCGGATGCTTCTGCACCGCCACCGGCATCGGCGGGCCGCCCGGCACGCGCGCGATCACGAACACGCTGGCGTCGCCGCGCAGGCGCACGCGGGCGGCGAACGCCGGGTCCAGCGACACGGCCACGGTCAGGCCGGTGCTCGCCGGCGCCTGCGCATCCTGCGCCGTGGAGGAGGTGCCCTCAGCGGGCAGTGCCGGCAGGCTGGCCGCGCTGCGCGCCGCATCGATCTGGGGCCGCAGCGCCGCGGCGGTGGCCGCGTCCACGCGCGGCAACAGCGCTTCCCAGGTGGCCGCGGCGGCGGCGTCCTGGCCGCGCTGGCGCTGGGCGATGCCCAGGAACCAGGCGCCGCGTTCGCTGCCCGGCGCCAATTGCAGGGCGTGCTGCAGCCAGGCCAGCGCCTGGTCGTCGAACTGCCGTTGCGGGTTGGCCATCGCACGCGCCTCGGCGGCTTCGATCAGCAACGGCGCCTGCTCCGGCGCCAGGCGCACCGCACGTGCGAATGCGGCCGCAGCCTCGGCGTGGTGGCCCAGCGACATCTGGCTGCGGCCGAGCAAGGCCCAGCCGTCGGCCCGGTTGGGATCCTTCGCCAGTGCCGCCTGCAATTGCTTCACGCCGTCCTCGAGTGTGCGTGGTGCCTCGCGGTTCTGCGCCTGCAGGGCGCGCGGCGTGCCGACCAGCGCATACAGCGCCGCCGTCGCCACGCCCAGTGCCAGGATCGCCACCGCCAGCACCGCGCCCTTGCGGCCGCGGCTGCGCAGCGGCCACAGCACCACCGCGAACACCAGCGCCGCCAGCGCCACCGCCGCGGCCGACATGCCCCAACTCAGCATCGCCTCACCATTCCTGTTCGTCCTGCAGCGGCAACGCGGTCGCCGCCGGCGCGCGTCGCCGCACCATCCGGATCAGCACCACGGCGCCGCCGGCCAGCAGCAGCAAGGGGCCGAACCACAGCAGCCAGGTGCGCGCTTCCAGTTGCGGCCGGTACAGCACGAACTCGCCGTAGCGATCGACCAGGAACTGCTTGATCTGCGCATCCGACTTGCCCTGGTGCATCAGCTCCAGCACTTCGCGGCGCAGGTCCATGGCGATCTGCGCGTGCGAGTCGGCCAGCGACTGGTTCTGGCATTGCACGCAGCGCAATTCCGCGGTCAGCGCATGGAAGCGCGCCTCCTCGGCGGTGGAGCGGTAGGCCAGCGGGGTGGGATCGGACACCGGTTCGGCGCCGGCCAGCGTGGACCACGCCAGCAGCGCCAGCAGGCCCAGCCCCAGCGCAGGCCGGCGGTGCTGGCTCATGGCGTGGCCTTGCCCTGGGTGCGCGTCGGCGGGGCGTCGCGCTCGGCCTGCTGCAACGCCGGCAGCAGTTCGTCGCGGATGATCGCATCGGTCAGCGGGCCGGCGTGTTTCCAGCGCACCACGCCGCGCGCATCGACCAGAAAGGTTTCCGGCGCCGCGGCCACGCCCCAGTCGATCGCGGTGCGTCCGTCGGGATCGAACAGCACCGCCAGGAACGGATTGCCGAGCTGCTCCAGCCAGCGCAGCGCGTCCTCGCGGGTGTCCTTCCAGTCGTAGCCGATCACCCGCACGCGCTTGCTCAGCGCGAAGCGGGTCAACACCGGGTGTTCCTCACGGCAGGCCGGGCACCAACTGCCCCACACGTTGAGCACGTACGGCGCGCCGAGCAGCTCGCTGCTGCGCACGCGGATCGAGGCATCGTGCAGCAGCGGCAGTGCGAACGCCGGCGCCGGCTTGCCGATCAGCGCCGACGGCAGCGCGTCGCGATCGGCGCTGCCGGAGCGTTGCACCGCATACACCATCAACGCCAGCAGGCCGAGGAAGAACAGCGCGCCCAGGACGATGGCGGGCAGCGGCAGGCGACGTGGAGCGGGAGCGGACATCAGGGGGTCTCCGGAGAACGACGGAAGCGCCGGTCGGCGGCGGTGACGAAACCGCCCAGCGCCATCAGCGCCGCGCCAAGCCAGATCCAGCGCACGAAGGGTTTGACGTGCACGCGCATCGCCCAGGCGTTGCCGCCCAGCGGCTCGCCGAGGGCGACGTACACATCGCCGAACAGGCCGGGGTGGATGCCGGCCTCGGTCATGTTCTGGCCGCCGCTGGCGTACAGGCGCTTTTCCGTGTGCAGCAGCGCCAGCGGGCGATCGTCGCGCAGCACCTGCACGTGCGCGCGCTCGGCCACGTAGTTGGGGCCCTTGCGCTGGTCCAGGCCCTGCAGTTCGAAGCGGTAGCGGCCCAGGTCCAGGTGCTGCCCCGGCGCCAGCGCCACTTCGCGCTGCTGCTCCAGCGCCTCGACCAGCAGCGCGCCGGCCAGGAACACCGCGATGCCGGTGTGGGCCAGGGTCATGCCCAGCATCTCGGCGGTGAAGCGGCTGCCCTTGAGCTGGCGCCGGCTCCACACGAAGCGCGCGGTGCCCAGCAGCACCCAGGTCGCGGCGGCGACGCCGGCGGCGGTCTTCCACGCACCCTGCGGCGCCAGGAAGAAGCCGATCGCCCCGGCCAGCAGCGCCAGGCCCGCCCACGGCGCCAGCAGCGCCAGCGGCCGCGACGCCTGTTCGCGCTGCCAGCGGGTCAGCGGGCCGAACGGCAGCAGCGCCACCAGCGGCGCCATCAGCACGATGAACAAGGTGCCGAAGTAGGGCGGCCCCACCGACAGCTTGCCCAGGTCCAGCGCATCGGCCAGCAGCGGATACAGCGTGCCCAGCAGCACCATGGCGCAGGCGCAGGTCAGCAGCAGGTTGTTGGCCAGCAGCAGGGTCTCGCGCGAGGCCGGGGCGAAGCGTTGCCGCGCCTCGTCGGCTGCCGCCGCCACGCGGCCGCCGCGCAGCGCATACAGCAGCAGCGCGCCGCCGCACAGCAGGCTCAGGAACACCAGGATGAACAGGCCACGGGCGGGATCGGCGGCGAAGGAATGCACGCTGGTCAGCACGCCCGAGCGCACCAGGAAGGTGCCGAGCAGCGACAGCGAGAATGCGGCGATCGCCAGCAGCAGGGTCCAGGCGCCGAAGCTGCCGCGTTTCTCGGTGACCGCCTGCGAATGCAGCAGCGCCGCGCCGGCCAGCCACGGCATGAAGCTGGCGTTCTCCACCGGGTCCCAGAACCACCAGCCGCCCCAGCCCAGTTCGTAGTACGCCCACCAACTGCCGAGGGCGATGCCGATGGTCAAAAAGCCCCAGGCCACGTTGGTCCACGGCCGCGTCCAGCGCAACCAGCGCGCATCCACCTGGCCGTCCAGCAGCGCGGCGATGGCGAAGGCGAACGGCACCGCGAAGCCGACATAGCCGGCGTACAGCAGTGGCGGATGGATCACCAGGCCAGGATCCTGCAGCAGCGGATTGAGATCGCGCCCTTCCAGCGGCGCCGGCAGCAGCCGCGCGAACGGGTTGGAGGTGAACAGCAAAAACGCCAGGAAGCCGATGCTGACCAGCGCCAGGGTGCCGATCACCCGCGCGACGACGTGCGCCGGCAGGCGCCGCGAGTACAGCGCCACCGCGCCGGTCCACAGCGCCAGGATCAGCGTCCACAGCAGCAGCGAGCCCTCGTGCGCGCCCCACACCGCGGAGTAGCGGTACACCAGCGGCAGCAGCGAGTTGGAGTTCTCGGCGACGTAGGCCACCGAGAAATCCTGGGTCACGAAGGCGTGGGTAAGGATCGCGAAGGCGCCGGCGACCAGCGCCAGTTGCGCGAACGCAGCCGGCCGCGCCACGCCCATCCAGCGCGCATCGCCGCGTTGCGCGCCGGCCAGCGGCAGCGCCGCCTGCAACACCGCGGTGAGCAGGGCGAGGATCAGCAGGAGCTGACCGACCTCAGGCAGCATGGCGCTTGCGGAACGCGCGAGTGGGTAGGGCGGGACGCGCAACGGATGGCGGGATGCACATGGCGCAAGGCTGCCCCCCCGGGTTCCGTCGCCGCTGCTTGGTGATGCCAACGATCGGGCCAGCGCTGTTGCTTCGACGATTCCCCATTCCCCGATCCCGATTCCCGCCCCTCACTGCATCGCCCCCACATCGTGCTTGCGATGCGCGCTGCCCATCTTGTCCGCCAGTTCCTTCGGCATGTAGGTCTCGTCGTGCTTGGCCAGCACGTCCTCGGCGACGAACACGCCGTCGTGCATGCTGCCGGTGGCCACCACCGCCTGGCCCTCGCGGAACAGGTCGGGCAGGATCCGGTCGTAGCGCACGGTCAGTTGCGCATCGCCGTCGGTGACCCGGAAGTGCGACTGCAGCGCACCGGGTGCACGCTGGAACGAGCCTTTCTCGACCATGCCGCCAAGGCGGAAGCGCGCGTGCGCGCCGGTTTTGCCGGCCAGCACCTCGGCCGGGGTGTACAGGTAGGCGGCATTGCGCTGCAGGGCCATCGCCACCAGGGTGGTGGTCAGGCCGGCGGCCAGCACCAGCAGCATCAGCCACAGCAGGCGGCGCTTGCGCTGCGGGTTCATCGGCTCAGCTCCAGCGGCGGCGCCGGCTCGGCCTTGGCCTGGCGCTTGCGTTGTGCGCGCAGCCGCGCCGCGCGCAAGGCATTGCGCACCTGCAAGCGCGCCAGCACGAAATCGGCCAGCAGCACCCCGGCGAACACCGCATAGGCCCCGACCACATACGGCAGGTAGTTCATCCGCGCGCCTCCGCCAGTTGCGTCACCCAGTCCTTGCCGGCCTCGCGGCGCAGGTTGTCGGCGCGCGCGCGCGCCAGCAGCGAGCCGGCGAACCAGAACTTGGTCGCGGCCACCATCAGCCACAGCGGCGGCAGCATGCTCGGATCCATGCTGGACTGGCCGAACAGGCGGATGGTCTGGCCCTGGTGCAGCGAGTTCCACCACACCACCGAATAGCGGATCACCGGCAGCAGCACCACGCCGACGATGGCCAGCAGCCCGGCTGCGCGCGCGGCGGTGCGTCGGTCCTCGATGGCCAGGTACAGGCCCATCACGCCGATGTACAGGAACAGCAGGATCAGTTCGGTGGTCAGGCGCGGGTCCCAGTCCCACCAGGCGCCCCACATCGGCTTGCCCCAGATGCTGCCGGTCAGCAGGGTGATCAGGGTGAAGGCGGCGCCGATCGGCGCGCAGGCCATAGCCAGGATCTCGCACAGCTTGATCCGCCACACCTGGGCGATGGCGGCGTACACGGCCATCAGGCCGAACACGAACAGGCTCATCCAGGCGCTGGGCACATGGATGTAGAGGATGCGGAAGGCGTCGCTCTGCAGGCGATCGGCCGGGACCACGAACAGTGCCTGCCAGATGCCCACGCCGGCCAGCAGCAGCGCCGCCAGGTAGCACCACGGAGTCCAGCGCGCCGCGAAGCGATCGAAGGTCGGCGGCGAACCGAGTTGGTGGAACCAGCGGACGAGAGAGGCCATGCGGACGATTCTAGCTGGCGGAAGGCGGGCTTCGATGCGACAACATTCGATGCGACAACGGCGGAACGGCGAGGGAGCACTGCGCTTGCATGGTACGTCCGCCGCCGCGCCCGCGCTGCGCCAATGGCTCAGCTCAGCGAGATGCGGATCGCCGCGGCCGCCGCCAATGGCGCCAGCACCAGCCCCGCCACCAGGCCCGCGGCCAGCAACAGCAGGCCGCCGGCCGGGTCCAGGCCCTGCGCCGCCGCCGCCACGCTGCCGGCGCCGAACACCAGCACCGGCACGTACAGCGGCAAGGCCAGCAGCGCGACCAGGATGCCGGCGCGCTTCATGCCCACCGTCAGCGCCGCGACCACCGCGCCGAGCAGGCTCAGCAGCGGGGTCCCCAGCGCCAACGATGCCAGCAGCACCGGCATGCGGTCATGCGGCAGGTGCAGCAATTCGCCGAGCAGCGGCGCGGCCACGATCAGTGGCAAGGCGGTGGTGACCCAGTGCAGCAGCACCCGCACCAGCACCAGCCAGGCCAGCGGCACCGGTGCCAGCAGCCATTGCTCCAGCGAACCGTCCTCGGCATCGCTGCGGAACAGGCTGTCCAGCGCCAGCAGCCCGGCCAGCAGCACCGCCAGCCACAGCGCGGCACCGGCCACCTCGCCGAGCAGGCGCGGCTGGTTGCCCAGCGCCAGCGCGAACAGGGCCACGATCAGCAGGGCGAACAGCGCCGGCTGCAGCGCGTCGCCGCGGCGCCGCCACAGCAGGCGCAGGTCGCGCAGCAGCAGCGCCCGGGTGGCCTGCCACAGCGAGGGAACGGGCGTGGCCAGGCTCATGCGGCGACTCCGCTCAGGGTCAGCATGCGCGTGCGCACGGGTGGGGCGGCGTAGGCGCCATGGGTGGTGACCAGGGCCGCGCCGCCGCTGCGCAGGTGCGCGGCGATCATCCGGTTGACCAGGGTGATGCCGTCCAGGTCGAGGTTGGCGTAGGGCTCGTCGAGCAGCCACAGCGGCGCCGGCGACAGCCACATCCGCGCCAGTGCCAGGCGCTTCTTCTGCCCGGCCGACAACTGCCGCACCAGGGTGTCCTCGTAGCCGGCCAGGCCGACGATGGCCAGGGCGCTGCCGGGCATCTGCTTGGCCCGGCGCCCCTGCAACCCGCACAGGTAGTGCAGGTTCTCCAGTGTGCTCAGGTCGGCCTTCAGCGCGCCAAGGTGGCCCAGGTAGGCCATGAAGCGGGCGCGGTCGCCGCGCCGCACCGGGTGGCCGTCGATCTCGATGCGCCCGGCCTCGGCGCGCAGCAGGCCGACCAGCACCCGCAGCAGGGTGGTCTTGCCGGCGCCGTTGTCGCCCTGCACCAGCAGCGCCTCGCCGGCATCCAGGTGGAAGTCCAGCGGACCGAACACCGCGGCGTCGTCGCGGGCGAACGTGAGCCCGTGCGCGGCCAGCAGCGGCGGCGGGGTGTACAGCGGATCGGTCATCGGCGAAGGCCGCGGCGATGGCGCGGCGGCGGGCGGCAAGGGAAGGCGCGCATTGTATCGGCATGCGGGCGTCCGGCGGATGCCGGCGGCGGCCAGGTGCGGCGATGTGCGCGCACTGCGGCGAGGGCGGCGGGCCGATGCCGCATCGCCGGCAAGCGGCTTTGCGTACACTCGGCGTTTTCCCGCTGCCCGCAGATCCCCCGCATGCATCCGCAGACCAAGCTGCCCAAGGTGGGCACCACCATCTTCACCGTGATGTCGCAACTGGCCGCCGAGCACGGCGCAGTCAACCTGGGCCAGGGCTTTCCCGACTTCCCGGTGCCGCCGCGGCTGATCGAGGCGCTGGACCGCGCCATGCGCGACGGCCACAACCAGTACCCGCCGATGACCGGCGTGCCGGCGTTGCGCCAGGCGATCGCCGAGAAGGCGCTGCGCTGCTACGGCGCCCAGGTCGATGCCGACACCGAGGTCACCGTCACCAGCGGCGCCACCGAGGCCCTGTTCAACGCCATCCACGCCGTGGTGCGCCCGGGCGAGGAGGTGATCGTGCTGGATCCGGCCTACGACAGCTACGAGCCGGCGATCGACCTGGCCGGCGCACGCGCGGTGCACGTGCCGCTGGACCCGCAGACGTTCGCGGTGGACTGGGAGCGCGTGCGCGCGGCGATCACCCCGCGCACCCGGCTGCTGATGCTCAACAGCCCGCACAACCCGTCCGGGGCGATGTTCGGTGCCGACGATCTGCAGGCGGTGACCGAGCTGCTGCGCGGCAGCGACATCTTCCTGATCTCCGACGAGGTCTACGAGCACATCGTGTTCGACGGCCGCCGCCACGAGTCGGTGCTGCGCTGGCCGGAACTGCGCGCGCGCGCCTTCGTCGTCTCCAGCTTCGGCAAGACCTACCACTGCACCGGCTGGAAGATCGGCTACGCGATCGCACCACCGGCGCTCAGCGCCGAGTTCCGCAAGGTCCACCAGTACAACACCTTCGCCAGCTTCGGCCCGGCCCAGCACGCCTTCGCCGCGATGATCCGCGAGGAGCCGGAGCACGACGAGCAACTCGGCGCGTTCTACCAGGCCAAGCGCGACCGCTTCCGCGAACAGTTGCTGGGCACGCGGCTGAAGCCGCTGCCGGTGCCGGGCGGCTACTTCCAGCTCGTGGACTATTCGGCGGTCAGCGACCTGCCCGACACCGAGTTCGTGAAGTGGCTGACCATCGAGAAGGGCGTGGCGGCCATTCCGCTGTCGCCGTTCTACCAGGACCCGCCGCCCGCCCAGCGCCTTGCGCGGCTGTGCTTCGCCAAGAACGAGGCGACGCTGGATGCGGCGATCGAGCGCTTGCGCGCGCTTTAGCGCGCGTAAGCGCCGGGAATGGGGATTCGGGAATTGGGAATGGTGAAAACTCGCCGATGCGCTTAGCCTTTACCCATTCCCTATTCCCCTTTCCCGATTCCCTGCTATGAACGATCTGAGGATTTCGTTGGTCCAGGGCGATACCCGCTGGCACGATCCGGCCGGCAACCGCACGCATTACGCCGAACTGCTGGCGCCGCTGGCCGGTGTCACCGACCTGGTGATCCTGCCGGAAACCTTCACCAGCGGCTTCTCCAACGATGCGCTGGCGCAGGCCGAGGACATGGACGGGCCGACCGTGGCGTGGATCCGCGCGCAGGCGGCGCGGCTGGGCGCGGCGGTGACCGGCAGCGTGCAGTTGCGCGTGCCCGACGCCGATGGCGAGGCCAAGGTGTTCAATCGCCTGCTGTGGGCCACGCCGGACGGCGCGTTGCAGCATTACGACAAGCGGCATCTGTTCCGCTACGGCAACGAACACCTGCGCTACGCCGCCGGGCACGAACGCCTGTGCGTGGAGTGGAAGGGCTGGCGGATCAATCCGCAGGTCTGCTACGACCTGCGCTTTCCGGTGTTCTGCCGCAACCGCTACGACGTCGAGCGCCCGGGCCAGCTGGATTTCGACCTGCAGCTGTTCGTCGCCAACTGGCCGTCGGCGCGCGCCTACGCCTGGCGCACGCTGCTGCGCGCCCGCGCGATCGAGAACCTGTGCTTCGTGGCCGCGGTCAACCGTGTCGGCGTGGACGGCAACGACCTGCACTATGCCGGCGACAGTGCGGTGATCGATTTCCTCGGCCAGCCGCAACTGGAGATCCGCGAGCGCGAGCAGGTCGCCACCACCACCATCTCCGCCGCGGCGCTGGCCGCGCATCGCGCGCGCTTCCCGGCCATGCTCGATGCGGACGCCTTCAGCCTGGACGACTAGCCTGCGGTTGCAGTGACGCCGGAAACCTCATCGTGCTATTTCCGAGGACGCCCGTCGTAGGAGCGGCTTCAGCCGCGACGGGCGTTCCCGTCAACCCCTGTCGCGGCCGATTTCGAAAAGCCGGCAATAGCACGTCTCGTAGCATTTTTGCGGCAAGTTCGGCGGGTTCACTGTGGGAGGGACTTCAGTCCCGACGCATTGAGCCATCAGAAAGTGCTTCGCACGTCGCCGCTGCATGAGCGTTGACGCCCAAAAAGCACAGAGGCAATCAGGCCAAGCCGCCGCAAACGAGTCTGGAGATGCTTGGCGCCGGCCTCGCCTCCTGCCTGCGCTCCGGCCAGGCCGGGGCCG
This sequence comes from Xanthomonas sp. D-109, assembly GCF_017746095.1. Classification (NCBI taxonomy): domain Bacteria; kingdom Pseudomonadati; phylum Pseudomonadota; class Gammaproteobacteria; order Lysobacterales; family Lysobacteraceae; genus Xanthomonas; species Xanthomonas sp. D-109. The sequence goes on along the minus strand of NZ_JAGHWV010000011.1, from coordinate 273,700 downwards.
GCCGTACCCGCCGCGAGTGGAAATGCCTGCTGAACGCACCCGCGGCGCCCTGGCAGCCTTGTCGCGGCCACCACACCCCCATTGCTACGCTCGCGCCTCGTCCTCCCACCGGTAATGCCCACATGATCAAGTCGCTTTCTCTGCTCGCACTGCTGGGCGCGGCCGCCCTGGCGCCGCAGGCCCAGGCCGCTGGCAACATCGATTGCAAGCTGTCCTTCAACCTGTCCGGCTGGTCGGTGTTCTACAAGACCGCCAAGGGCACCGGCACCATCACCTGCAACGACGGCGCGGTGATCCCGGTCAAGATCAGCAGCAAGGGCGGTGGCCTGACGGTCGGCAAGTCGAAGATCGTCGGCGGCCGCGGCACCTTCAGCGGCGCCTACAGCCTCAACGACCTGTTCGGCACCTATGCCGCCGCCGAAGCCCATGCGGGCGTGGTGAAGTCCAGTACCGCGCAGGTCGTCACCAAGGGCGATATCTCGCTGGCCCTGGCCGGCACCGGCGAGGGCGTCGATCTCGGCATCAACGTGGGCAACTTCGTGATCGAACGCCGCAGGTAAGGCATCTCGTTCTGCCTGCTGCTGCGGCGCAGGCAGGACGGACACCACGCGAAGAAAGCAGCGAATCCAGGCGCATCGCGCCTGGATTCTTTTTTTGGGTCAACGGGTCTCGCAGCCGCGCGCGAATGCCCGCCGTGGGGCGGACGTGCGACGCAACCGGGCAAAGCGCGCCCTCGACGAGGACGCGCTGCGTGCGCTGCGCTTACTGCTGCGCGAACACCCAGGCCAACTGGCCGCGCACCGGTTCCGGCGTCGCCAGTGCCTGGCGATACAGGGTACGTGCGGTCCAGCAGGCGTCCTCGTCGCTGGCCTTGGTGATCTGCGGCAACACCCGCATCAGACGTTGCTGCTGGTCGGCAGGCAGTGATTTGACCAGGGTGCTCATCGCCGCCTGGATCTGCTCCGGCGCCACCGTTTGCGGCGGAGTCTTGTTCAACTCCGCGTCGGTGGCCTTCAGGGAGGCGTCGAACCAGCGGTCGATCTGCGCCTGCGGCAGCTTTTCCAGGCCGGACAGCATGGCCGCGCTCAACGCCTGCGCATCGTTGGGATTGCCGCCGCGGGCCAGCACCGCGCACTGCGGTACGTCGACCTTGTCGCTGACCTGCGACAGGATCTCCAGGCGCTGTTCCAGCGTGGCGCGGTCCAGCCGCGCGATGCCGTTCTGCGCCAGTTGGAACCCGGCCTGCTGCGCCTGCGGGCCGCTCTGCTTGAGCAGCGCCACGTAGCGCGGATCGTTGGCCAGCTTGCGCAGCATGCGGTCGAACGGCGCGTGCAGCGGCGAGCTGGCCGGGTAGGGGTTCTGCGCCGCGGCGATCTCTTCCTGGGCCTTCTGCTGCGCCTTCTGGCAGGCGGCGAGGCCCAGCACGCCGGCGATCAGCAGCGGCAGGGCGATCTTCATCTTCCGTGTCATCGGGATTCCTGGTCGGTGAGGGGCGGCCACCCGCGGCGGCCGCCAGATGCGCCAGGATATCGGCTTCGCATCAGGCGTGCATGCGAGCGCCTGATGTCGGATCCGGCGCAGCAGCGGCCGGTGCTTCCGGCAAGAGACGCTGGCGGCCGCTGCGTTTGCCTGCGGTCGTAGACGACGCGCCCGATTTCGCGTCCGATCCGTCGGATATAGTCGAATCGGATGGTGAATGCGGTGGTGGCGGGTTCAATGCCTGCGAGGCGCTGCAGCGTATCCGCGCTGGCGCCTGCGGATGCTCAACGCCGTCTGGGTGAACTGCACCGCTGCCTTCGCGGCCAGCCGCGGTTTCGAGTGCCTTGACACGACCTGAGAGGAATTGCCATGTCCGAGCGTCTCTCCTTCGGTTGCGCATGCTGCAGTCCGCACATGCTGCCGGTCTACCAGCACGATCACGATACGTGGCAGGACGTGCTTGAGACCGTCGCCGAGCGGTACGGTGGGCGAGTGCCGATGCAGTCGGTCATCTTTCATGGCGGTCAGATCCATCCGGATCCAGAGCGCCCCGAGTTGCGGGTGGATGCGATCGGTATCGCCGGCGGAAAGGTCATCGCCATCGGTTCGCTCGCCCACGTGCGTCGGGAGATGCGGCCATATGCTCCGGTCAAGCCACACGATCTGATCGAACGGAAGCTCAAGGACGACGAAACGCTGCTGCCCGGCCTGATCGATCCGCATGCGCATCTGATCACCAGCGCGTTGATGACCACCTGGGCGGATCTGTCGCCTTTCACTGGGCAGAACTTGAATGCCAAGTACACCCGGGGCGAAATCCGCAAGCGGCTGCAGCAGGCCGTCGAAAAAGCGGAAGCGGATCCGGCGCAGCAGGGGTGGGTCAAGGGATTCGGCGTGGACCCGTCGTTGATGGTGCATTGGAAAGATATCGATGTGCATTTCCTCGACCACATCAGCACCAAGGTCAAGATCTTCCTGCTCAATGCCTCCGGGCATATCAGCTATGCGAACACGCCCGCCCTGCAAGCGGCGGGTCTGGACCCGAAGTCCACGCAAGGCGTCCTGACCGAGCAGCAATCCCAGGCCGTGCTGCAGAAGATGCCCCAGGTCAAACCTGGGGACATTCTGGAGGGCCTGATGAAGGTGTTCCACCAAGCGAACGCATGCGGCATCACCACAGTGTTCGATGCGAGTATCGGCTTGATCGCCGGTTCCGCTGAAATTCCGATGATGAAGGCGCTGGCGGCGACCCCGGCGATGACTGTCAGGGTGGGGGGCGCGCTGTACGGCAACAGCAACGATCTGATGACATGGGTCAATTGCTTCAAGCCGGAGTTGTCGAGCGCTGCCGATAGCCTGTTCACGCTGCGCGCGATCAAGCTTATCGCCGACGGTTCCAACCAGGGATTGACCGGCTTCCAGAGCGTGCCTTACGACTGTTGCGATCGGCATTCTGTGCCGGGCGTGGGCGCCTACGGCCTGTTCAACTTCGATCCTGTGCGCAAGCTGGCGGACGTGATGGCAGTGGCCACAGCCGCGGGTTGGCCGATCCTGACGCATGCCAACGGCGACGAAGCCATCGCCAACGTGTTGGCCGCTTACCAATTGGCGCTCAGTACGGTGCCGCCTCCGCCGCCGCCCAAGCGGCCATTCCCGACGCCGCCTGCATGGGCCGAGCAGCGCCACCGGATCGAGCACGCATCGCTGCTTCACGACGAGGCGATCGGGCTGATGCGGCGGATGGCGATTTCGCCGAGCTTCCTGATCGGACACGTCGGCTATTGGGGCAAGGCGTTCAAGGAGACCATCCTCGGTTCAAAGCGCGCGATGTTGCTGGATCGCACCGCATCGGCCTTGCGGGCCGGATTGCGGATCAGCCTGCACAGCGATCACTTCGTGACGCCATTCGGTCCACTGCGCTGCATGGAACAGGCGATCGGACGGGTCATGGAGGCGATGGACACCGGCGACTCCAGGACCTCGAAAAGCGCGGTGCTGCATCGGGAAGAGCGTCTGGATGCGAGTCAGGCATTGCGAGCGGTGACGATCGACGCAGCCTGGCAATGCCATCTGGATCACCAGATCGGCTCGTTGCTCCCGCACAAGCAGGCGGACTTGGTGATCCTCGAGAAAAATCCGTTGCGGTGGAAGGCCGCTCACGCTGCAGGTATGCGCGATATCGCCGTCCACGAGACCTGGGTGAATGGTCGCAAGGTGTTTCCGCTGCTGCGTTGAGCCATGTGCGCCTGACAGTGATCGGCGCGGGAGGCGGGTGGAAGCGCAGTGGCGTCTCGATATTGACGACAGACTGTGGCCGCGCAGCGGTGGCAGCTATGCGCTTGTCTGGAAGGCGCGTGGGCTGGATTGCCAGCGACGTCTCCGCTGGCGGGTCATCCCGCCACGCGCGTTGGTGCCGCGTGGCGGGTGCAGTGCTTCTGCTTCAGGTGGGAGCGATCCAACGGTGGGCGGCGCCGGCGCGCAGACCATCGCGTGGAGACCGCAGTGCGAGAATCCTGATCATGGCGCCCAGACCCTGGTGCATGCAAGGACACGCCCCGGCATGATGCCGGCCGGGACTCAGCCGCCGCGCGGACCTCGGTTGCCGCCGCCACCGGGACGGCCACCGCCACCCGGGCGGCCGCCGGCCGGGCGATTGCCGCCGCCGGGACGTCCGCCCGGACCCGGGCCGCGCTTCTGGCCGCCGGCCTGGCGCGCGGCGCGCGGCGCGGCGCCGTAGGGGTTGAAGCCCGGGGTGGCGTGATCGGACGGGAAGCTCGGCGCGTTGCCCGGATGCCCGTAGGGATGCGCCTTGCGCTGCTGGCCCTGGCCCTGGGCGCGGCCCTGACCGGCGCCCGCACCGGCGCCGGCACCGGCCGGACGCGGCTTGGCGTAGGGACGTCCCTGGCCCTGGCCCTGACCCTGGCCACGACCGCCGGGACCGGCGTTGCGATGGCCGGTCGGGCCGGTGCTGACGCCATCGGGCACGTACCAGGTGCGGAACGCCGCCGGGTTGCCGTCCGGCAGCGGCTTGGGGCCCTTCGGCGTGCGCTGCTTGAACGGCTTCTGCGATTGCTTGGCGGCCATTTCGCCGCTCACGGTCAGGCCGCCATGCGGCTTCTTGCCGCCGCGGCCGCGGCCGCGGTCCTCGCGGAAGGTGTCGAAGCGGCGCAACTCGCGGCCTTCGTCGGCGGTGTTGTGGCCGTTGACGTAGGCGTTGCCGCCGCGGCCGACCTGCACCGTGGCCTTGGCCGCCTTGCGCTGGCCGATCACCGGCTGCAGGGTCAGCGCCGACGGGGTGCCTTCCTCCAGCTTCAGCTCGACGCGCAGCGCCTCGACCTTGTCCTGCGCCAGCTCGACCGAATGCCCGCGCAGCAGTTCGCGCGGCAGCGCGATCTTGCCGTAGCGGGTGCGCTTGAGCCGGCTGACCTGGCAGCCCTGCGATTCCCACAGGCGCCGCACTTCGCGGTTGCGGCCTTCCTTGACCACCACCCGGAACCAGTCGTGCGAGTCGGTGCCGCCGATGCGTTCGATCTCGTCGAACTTGGCGCCGCCGTCCTCCAGCAGCACGCCGCGCGAGAGCCGCTCGATCATGCTGTCGGGCACGGTCTCTTCGCCTTCCGGGGCGCGCACGCGCACCACGTACTCGCGCTCGATCTCGTAGGAGGGATGCATCATCGCGTTGGCCAGCTCGCCGTCGGTGGTGAGCAGCAGCAGGCCGGTGGTGTTGATGTCCAGCCGGCCGATCGCGATCCAGCGCGCGCCCTTCAGCGCCGGCAGCGCCTCGAAGATGGTCGGGCGGCCTTCGGGATCTTCGCGCGTGGTCACTTCGCCTTCGGGCTTGTTGTAGATCAGCACGCGCGAGGGCTCGGTCAGCGCGCTGGCGACGAAGCTGCGGCCGTCCAGCTCGATCTTGTCGCCGCTGCGGATCGACATGCCGGTCTGCGCGACCTCGCCGTTGACCTTGACCAGGCCGTCGGCGATGCGCTGTTCCAGCGCCCGGCGCGAGCCCAGCCCGGCCTGGGCCAGGACCTTGTGCAGGCGTTCTTCCAGTTTCGGCTGCTCGGCGGCAGCGGCGTCGCGCTTGAGCGAGAGCTTGTTCAACGACAGCTTGCGGGAGGTGTCACTCATTTACTTGGCTCCGGCCGGCGCGTTGCGCGTCGGCCTGTGGTTCGGAATCGGCATCGTCAACAGCCACGGTCGTCGTCGCGACGGCGTTGTCTTCGGCTTCGTTCGCATCCGCCGCGCGCTCTCCCGGCGCGGCTTCGGGTTCGCCCGTCGGGGCGGTCGTGGAATCCGTGGCCGTCGGCGCGTGGGCGTCGTCGGTCGCGGGGGTGTGCGGTGTTGCGGTGTCGCTGGTGTCGGTGTCGGTGTCGGTGTCCGTGGCGTCTGCAGCCTCGGCCGCGTCCGCCTGCGCCGTCGCGGCAGGCTCGGCGGCATCGCCGGCGGCCGCGGCCTGCGCCGTGGTGTCGCCCTGGTTGCCCTGGTCGGCGGCATCGCCCGGGGCGGCGTCGGCCTGGGCCATGTCGCCGACCGGCAGCGCGTCGCGGTCCAGCGGCAGCTGCGGTTCCAGTTCGCCGATGTCCTTGAGTTCGGACAGCGGCGGCAGTTCGTCCAGGCGCTTGAGCCCGAAATAGTCCAGGAAGGTCTTGGTGGTGCCGAACAGCGCCGGCTTGCCCGGCACGTCGCGGTGCCCGACCACGCGGATCCACTCGCGCTCTTCCAGCGCCTGGATGATGTTGCTGCTGACCGCCACGCCGCGCACCTGCTCGATCTCGCCGCGGGTGATCGGCTGCCGGTAGGCGATCAGCGCCAGGGTCTCCAACGTGGCGCGGGTGTAGCGGGTCTTGCGCTCGGTCCACAGCCGCGCCACCCAGGCGTGCACGTCGCTGCGCACCTGGTAGCGGAATCCGGAGGCCACTTCGACCAGTTCCACACCGCGGCCCTCGCAGGCCTCGCGCAGCAGTTCCAGCGCGCGCTCGATGCTGCCCGGCGGCGCGGGTTCCTCCTCCGGGAACAGGCCGTGCAACTGCGCCAGCGGCAACGGCTGGTTGGCGGCGAGCAGGGCGGCCTCGACGATGCGGTTGATCAGCGCTTGATCCATGCGGGGGCGGGTTCTCGGTGGACTCAGGTGGTGGCGTCGGCGGCGTCGCTGTCGTCGAACTCGCTGTTGAACTGCAGCGGCGCGTTGGTGTTGCCCAGCGCCAGCGACTTGACGTAGATCGGTGGCATCGGCGGCCGCTCGGTGGCCTCGGCGGGGACGTGCGCCAGCGGCTCCTGGACGATGTCCAGCAACTGCTCCTTGGCCAGTTCCAGCAGCGCCAGGAAGGTGACCAGCACGCCGAGCTTGCCTTCCTCGGCACTGAACAGCGATTCGAAACGGTGGAACTTGCCGTCGTCCAGACGGCCCAGCACGTCGCCCATGCGCTGGCGCACGCTCAGGGCCTCGCGCTTGATCGCGTGGCCGCTGAACAGTTCGGCGCGCTTGAGCACGTCGTACAGCGCCAGCAGCATTTCCTTGAGCTCCACCGGCGGCGGCAGCTTGACCGCAGCACGGTCCGGCACGTGGGCGTGCACCGGGGTGGTGTCGCGATCCTGCCGCGGCAGCGCGTCGATGTCCTCGGCCGCCTGCTTGAAGCGTTCGTACTCCTGCAAGCGGCGGACCAGTTCGGCGCGTGGGTCCACTTCCTCGCCGTCCTCGGCCGGCGGCCGCGGCAGCAGCATCCGCGACTTGATCTCGGCCAGGATCGCGGCCATCACCAGGTACTCGGCCGCCAGTTCGAAGCGCAGCTCCTGCATCACGTTGATGTAGTCCACGTACTGCCGGGTGATCTCGGCGACGGGGATGTCCAGGATGTCCAGGTTCTGGCGGCGGATCAGGTACAGCAGCAAGTCCAGCGGGCCTTCGAACGCGTCCAGGATCACTTCCAGCGCATCCGGCGGAATGTACAGATCCTGCGGGATCTGCAGCACCGGCTGCCCATGCACGACCGCCAGCGGCATTTCCTGCTGCTGTGGCGGGGGTGTCTGGGTTGGCGGGTTCGCGTCGAGCGCGAGTTCGGAAGTCATCGGTTGGACATCGGTGTTGCGGTGGCGAAGGGCCGGGCAGGCGCGACCCGGCGCGGCTCCTTGCCGACAATGCTGCGGTTCAAGGGCGCGTCGTCCCCGCAACGCGCTCGGTACTTCAACAAGACACACGACGCACGCCACGCGTGTCGCGGCGGCGGGACCTACGGAGGAGGACGTCTGCGCGGGCGGTGTCAGGCAGCGAATCGGTCGTCGGAAGGGGCTTGGGGTCGCCGATCACCGACGGGCCGCTGCATCCGGCCGCGTGCAATGGAACCAAGGGTAATGCGCCGGCGGGGTCGGTGTCCAGCGTCGCCGTGCCGGGCCAGGTCCTACAATGCCATGTCCATAGAGAAGGAACGAGGGCGGAGACGCGATGTGGTACGTGATCGAGGGGTACGACGTGGCCGATGCGCTGCCGCGGCGGGCGGCGGCGCGGCCGGCGCATCTGCAGCGGCTGACGCAGTTGCAGGAGGCCGGACGGCTGTTGCTGGCCGGGCCGTGTCCGGCGATCGACGCCGAGGATCCGGGCCCGGCCGGCTTCAGCGGCAGCCTGGTGGTGGCCGCGTTCGACTCGCTGGCCGAGGCGCGGGCCTGGGCCGAGGCCGACCCGTATGTCGACGTCGGCGTCTATGCGCGGGTCGAGGTGCGGCCGTTCCGCAAGGTGCTGCCATGAGCCCGGTGGGCGCCGAGCGGGTGGCGCGGATCCGCGCCGCGCTGGAGGCGGCGTTCGCGCCGCAGGCGCTGGAGGTGGAGGACGACAGCCACCGTCATGCCGGCCACGCCGGCGCGCGCGATGGCCGCGGACATTTCAATGTCCGCGTGGTCAGTGCGGCCTTTGCCGGGATGGGGCCATTGGCCAGACACCGCGCCGTCTACGCGGCGCTGGGCGAGATGATGCAGACCGATATCCATGCGCTGTCGATCCGCGCCGAGGTGCCGGGCACGGGCGGCTGACGCGCGCGGCGGGTGGGGTGCCGCTGGCCCGAAAACGGGGTGGGCACCCCGTGCAGAACCGGAATCTGCACCTGGATTATGTTGCACTGCGGTACGATTCCGGCCGCTTTCGCATTATCCAAGTGTCTGAAAAGCAATGATTTTATTGGGGAAATAACAAAAGGCTTCTGCCTTGCGCTGAAAACGATTACAGTCCGCGCCAGTTTCTCAAGGTCTCTGCCGCGGAGGGCGGCACGATGGCGAAGAGCGCGGTCACCATCAAAGATGTCGCACGCGAGGCCCGGGTCTCCGTGGCCACCGTGTCGCGTGCGCTCAACGGCCACGAGAACGTGGCCGCGCCGGTCCGGACCCTGGTCCTGGAAGTGGCCGAGCGCCTGCGCTACAGCCCGCATGCGGCCGCGCGCAGCCTCAGCAGCCGCCGCACCCAGACCCTGGGGGTGGTGCTGCCCGACCTGTACGGCGAATTCTTCTCCGAACTGATCCGCGGCATCGACGGCGCGGCGCGCGCGCGCCGCCAGCACCTGCTGGTGTCCAGCTACCACGGCGACCCGGAAGAGCAGGGGCGGGCGCTGCGGGCGATGCGCGGCCGCGTCGACGGCCTTCTGGTGCTGTCGCCGTACGCCGAGCGCCCGGGCTTCCTCACCGACAACCTGCCGCAGGCGCTGCCGACGGTGTTGATCAACACCCACCTGCCGGGCACCGAGTACCCGGTGCTGAGCATCGACGACCATGCCGGCGCGGTGGCGATGACCGAACACCTGCTGGCGATGGGGCATCGCCGCATCGCCTTCATCGGCGGCCCGGAACTGAACTTCGACGCGCGCGAACGCCTGCGCGGCTTCCGCGACGCCATCGCGCGTCATCCTGGCGAGGCGCACGGCCAGGAGTTTCCGGGCGACTTCGACGAAGCCTCCGGGTACCGCGCGGGGCAGGCGATGCTGCAGGCCGGCACGCTGCCCGATGCGGTGTTCGCCGCCAACGACATGACCGCGCTCGGCTGCCTCTACGCCTTCACCCAGAGCGGCGTGCGCGTGCCCAACGACATCGCGCTGGCCGGCTTCGACGACATCCCGCTGGCGCGTTTCGTTCACCCGTCTCTCACCACCATGCGCGTCAGCATCGCCGGGCTTGGTGAGCAGGCAATGCATCGTCTGCTGCAACTGATCGATCGGCCCGACGCCGACGACCGGCAGCGGCAGACCCTGGTTCCTACGTTGGTCGTGCGCGATTCCAGCACGGCCCGTTCCTGATGCGACGCGGTGTTCCGCGCCGCATCGCTTGTTCCACTTCGTTCCATCGAAGCACCACGCACCACCCATAACGAGCACCACGTCTTCCTGGAGGGAAAACCCCACATGCAACACACCCCGCACTCCGCCCGGCCCACGCGCAAGCTGTTGAGCTGCGCCCTCGCCAGTTGCCTGCTGCTGGGCGCCGCGCCGGCCTTCGCGCAAAGCACCGGCGCCACCATCCGCGGCCAGGTCAAGGTCGATTCGGCGCCGGCCGCGTCCGCGCAGGTCACCGCCACCAACCTGGCCACCGGTCTGAGCCGCAGCGTGCAGGCCAACAACGGCGTGTACTCGGTCGGCGGCCTGCCGCCGGGCTCCTATCGCATCGACGTCACCGCCGACGGCAAGACCACCTCGCAGAACGTCACCGTGCAGGTCGGCCAGACCGCCACCCTGGATCTGGGCGTGGGCGGCGAAGCGGCCACCGCCAACGGGCAGGGCGCGACCACGCTCGACGCGGTGCAGGTGCAGGCGCCGCCGGTGCTGGTGGAAACCCGCACCTCGGAGAACGCCACCTATATTTCCAACGTGCAGATCGAGAAGCTGCCGCAGGCCACGCGCAACTTCCTGGAGCTGGCCGACAGCGTGCCGAGCGTGCAGTTCCAGCGCGACGCCAAGGGCAACACCACGGTGCGCTCCGGCGCGACCTCGGCCAACGGCACCAACGTCTACATCGACGGCATCAGCCAGAAGAACTACGTGCTGACCGGCGGCGTCAGCGGCCAGGATTCCAGCCGCGGCAACCCGTTCCCGCAGTCGGCGATCGGCGAGTACAAGGTCATCACCTCCAACTACAAGGCCGAGTTCGACCAGGTCAGCAGCGCGGCGATCGTGGCCTCGACCAAGTCCGGCACCAACGATTTCCATGGCAGTTTCTTCTGGGATACGACCAACGACGACTGGCGCGCCGAAAGCCCGCTGGAGCGCAAGGCCGGCCAGCGCGACGACTTCTCCGAGACCCAGTACGGCGCCACCTTCAGCGGCCCGATCCTCAAGGACCGCGCGCATTTCTTCGTGGCCTACGAGGCCAAGGAATACACCACGCCGAACACGGTGATCCCGGGCGGCATCTACGCCGACCGCGTCGACCAGTTGCCGGCGCAGCTGCAGCCGCTGGTCGCCACCTACAGCACCCCGTTCAAGGAAGACCTGTACTTCGGCAAGATCGACTGGACCCTGGGCGACAACAACCTGTTCGAACTGACCGGCAAGTACCGCAAGGAAGACGAGCTGTCGGACATCGGTGAAACCACCACCTACCAGCACGGCAGTAGCAACGGGCAGAAGGAAAAGCGCGCCAACCTGCGCTGGCAGTACAGCGGCGAGGCCTTCCTCAACGACCTGAACCTGAGCTACGAGAGCGCGTTCTGGACCCAGACCCCGCTCAACGACGGCAACGGCTACGTGCTGTCCTACGTGCCGCAGGCCGGCAACGAGACCACCATCCTCAGCGCCGGCGCCGGCAGCAGCTTCCAGAACAAGGGCCAGAAGGGCTGGACCCTGCAGGACGACCTGACCCTCAACAGCCTCGAGTGGCACGGCAGCCACACCATCAAGATGGGTGTGAAGTACAAGGACATCCAGCTCGATTCGACCCAGATCAATCCGGCCAATCCGCAGTACTACTACAACATCCTCAGCGATGTCGACACGCCGTACCGGGTGCGCTTCGGCGACACCGGCGACGGCGGTTCGGTGCAGTCGCAGAACAAGCAGTACGGCATCTACCTGCAGGACGACTGGGAGGTCAACGAGCACCTGACCCTGAACCTGGGCGTGCGCTACGACTACGAGAAGACCCCGTCGTTCCTCGACTTCGTCACCCCGGCCGACGTCGCCAGCGCGCTGCTGAACTGGCGCAACCTGGACAACGCCAACTACGACATCGCCAACTACATCAGCACCGGCAACAACCGCAAGGCGTTCAAGGACGCCTGGCAGCCGCGCCTGGGCTTCTCCTACGACCTGTTCGGCGACCAGGCGCACGTGATCTACGGCGGTGCCGGCCGCGCCTACGATCGCAACCTGTTCGACTACCTGGCGCTGGAGCAGCTCAACAACAACTTCCGCTCCTACAGCTACTACTTCAGCAGCGCCAACACGCCGTGCCTCGGCCAGCCGTGCGTGGCCTGGGACCCGAGCTATGCGACCCAGGCCGGCCTGAACGGGCTGGCCGCCTCCACCACCGCCGGCACCGGCGGCGGCCGCGAGGTTTACCTGATCGACAACGACATCAAGGTGCCGTACTCCGATCAGTTCAGCCTGGGCATGCGCAACATGCTGCATTTCTGGGGCAACGACTGGTACACCGACGTGACCCTGAGCCGCATCGTCAGCGAGGACGGCTTCGTGTTCCTGCGCGGCAATCGCCGTGCCGACGGTTCGTTCTTCCTGCCCGGCACCACCTCCGGCGTGCCCACCGACTCGCCCAACGGCTACAGTGCGATCGTGCTCGGCACCAACGGCCTGAAGACGCGCAACAACCAGCTGGCGCTGAAGCTGGACAAGCCCTACGACAAGGAATCGGGCTGGGGCCTGACCGTGGCCTACACCTTCTCCGACGCGAAGGAGAACCGTCAGTACGGCGAGCATTACGCGCTGGACCAGCCGTCGATGGCCGGCTACGGCTGGCGTGAGGCCGGCGGCATTCCGAAGAACCGCCTGGTGGTCACCGGCATCTACGACCTGCCGTACGACATCACCCTGTCGGCCAAGCTGTCGCTGGCCAGCCAGACCCCGCGCTACGGCACCAACTGCCTGGCGGGCAACGACCAGTGCTATATCATCCAGTACAAGCCGGACGCCACGCTGGGCTACAAGGAATTCAGCCTGGCAGCGAACAAGGAATGGGACACCGGGTCGGGCATCAAGTTCAATGTGCGCGCCGATGTCATCAACCTGTTCAACTGGACCAACTACGCGGACTACAACACCGATACCGGCACCTATGCCGACCTGAATACGGCGTTTGGCTCGCCGAGCGGCGTGCTTGCCTCGCCGATGCGGACGTTCAAGCTGTCGTTCGGCTTGAACTGGTAAGTAAGGTCGCCGCGGCTCCCCTCCGACGGGGGCCGCGGCGATGCGGAAGTGGGTTATTTTTTGTGGGCATGTAAACGATTTCACGGGGGGCAGGATGAAGAAGCAGCGCAGTTTCATCAGGTTTTCGCTGATGCTGATGGCAGCAGGGGTGCTGCTGACGGCGTGCAAGAAGACCGACGAGGAGCCGAAGGCGGTGGAGAAGAAGCCGGTCAAGGTCATCCTGGTGGAGGCCGAGTTGCCGCCGAAGCTGCTGAAGCCGGAACTGCCCCCGCTGTTCGAGGACATCGAACGCCGCACCTTCCAGTTCTTCTGGGACACCACCAACGAGCAGAACGGCATGGCGGTGGACCGCTATCCGTCGCGCCCGTTCGCCTCCATCGCCTCGATCGGCTTCGCCCTGACCGTGTATCCGATCGGTTATGAAAACGGCTGGATCAGCCGCGAGCAGGCGGTGCAGCGCACGCTGACCACGCTGCGCTTCCTGCGCGACGTGCCGGTCGGCCCGCAGCGCACCGGCCGCGCCGGCTACAAGGGTTTCTATTACCACTTCCTGGACATGCAGAAGGGGCTGCGCTACGACCAGTGGGTGGAATTGTCGACCATCGATACCGCGCTGCTGATGATGGGCGTGCTGTTCGCCCAGTCCTACTACGACGGCGACACCGCCGACGAGAAGGAGATCCGCCAGATCGCCGACACCCTGTACCGGCGGGTGGACTGGCCGTGGATGCAGCAGCGCAAGCCGCTGATCACGATGGGCTGGTATCCCGAGCGCGGCTTCATCCAGCACGACTGGATGGGCTACAACGAAGGCATGATGGTGTATCTGCTGGCGTTGGGTTCGCCCACCCATCCGATCGAGCCGGACGCGTGGCAGGAATGGACCCGCACCTACAACAAGGACTGGGGCGTGTACTACGGCCAGGAATACCTGGCGTTCGGTCCGCTGTTCGCGCACCAGTACAACCACGTCTGGATCGACTTCCGCGACATCCAGGACCAGTACATGCGCGAGCATGGCATCGACTACTTCCTCAACAGCCGCCGCGCCACGCTGGCGCAGCGCGAGTACGCCATCGACAATCCGATGAAGTGGAAGGAGTACGGCGAGAACGTGTGGGGCCTGACCGCCAGCGACGGTCCGCAGAACACCACCCAGGAGTACCGCGGCGAGCAGCGCCAGTTCTTCCACTACCGCACCCGCGGCGCCGGCCTGTTCGAGGCCTTCGACGACGGCACCATCGCGCCGACCGCGGCGGTGTCCTCGATCGTGTTCGCGCCGGAGGTGGTGATTCCGGCGACCCAGGAAATGCACAAGCGCTTCGGCGACTTCCTGTATTCGAGCTACGGCTTCCTGGATTCGTTCAACCCCAGCTTCAACTACGATATTCCGCTGAAGACCGGCCGCATGATTCCCAACCGCGGCTGGGTGGCCGGCGACTACATCGGCATCGACCAGGGCGCGATCGTCACCATGATCGCCAACTACCGCAATGAGTTCGTCTGGAACGTGATGAAGAAGAACAAGTACCTGCGCACCGGGCTGGAACGCGCCGGCTTCACCGGCGGCTGGCTGACCCCGGAGGGCGAGGCCCAACCGCTGCCCAAGAAGGACGAGCAGGCGGCCAATGCACGTGCGCTGGGCATCGCCGAGTCGCGTGCCGCCGCCGCCGAGGCGCAGTCCAACCCCGCCCAGCGCCAGCCGCAGCAGCCGGAATGAGCACCGCACGCATGATCGGTCGTTGGCTTTCGCTGGGTGTGCTGATGTTGGTTGTGTGCGGCTGCGCACGCGCGCCGCAGGGCGAGGTGGTGCGGTTCTGGGCGATGGGCCGCGAGGCCGAGGTGGTGGCCGAGCTGATCCCGCAGTTCGAGAAGGAAAATCCCGGCATCCACGTGGACATCCAGAACATCCCGTGGACCGCGGCGCACGAGAAGCTGCTCACCGCCTTCGCCGCCGACGGCCTGCCGGACGTGTGCCAGTTGGGCAACACCTGGATCCCGGAATTCGCCGAACTGGGCACGCTGCAGCCGCTGCAGCCCTACGTGGACCGCTCCAAGGTGGTCGATCCGAAGGACTACTTCCCCGGCATCTGGGACACCAGCGTCATCGATGGCCATCTCTACGGCATCCCCTGGTACGTGGACACGCGCCTGCTGTTCTACCGCAAGGACATGCTGCGCGACGCCGGGGTGACCAAGCTGCCGCAGACCTGGGCCGAATGGGAGCAGGCGATGGCGGCGGTGAAGAAGCACGTCGGGCCGAAGCGCTACGCCATCCTGATGCCGCTCAACGAGTTCGAGCAGCAGTTGTCGCTGGGCCTGCAGATGCCCGATCCGCTGCTGCGCGACCACGACAACTACGGCAACTTCAACAGCCCCGGCTTCCGCAAGGCGCTGGCGTTCTACGCCAACATGTTCGACCAGGGCTGGGCGCCGAAGATGTCGGAGACGCAGATCTCCAACGTCTGGGACGAGTTCTTCAACGGGTTCTACGCGTTCTACATCTCCGGCCCGTGGAATATCCGCGAGTTCCGCAAGGTGCAGCCGGCCGCGCTCAAGGACCAGTGGGGCACGATGCCGCTGCCCGGCCCGGACGGCCCCGGCGCCGGCATCGCTGGCGGCACCAGCCTGGTGATCTTCCGCAAGTCCGAGCACAAGGACGCGGCCTGGAAGCTGATCGAGTTCCTGTCGCGGCCGCAGATCCAGGCGCGCTTCCACGCGCTGATCGGCGACATGCCGCCGCGGCGCAGCACCTGGGCGTATCCGTCGCTGGCCGAGGATCCGCTGGCGCATGCGTTCCGCGATCAGCTGGAACGGGTCAAGCCGGCACCGAAGGTGCTGGAGTGGGAGCGCATCGTGCAGGAGATGCGGCTGGCCACCGAGCGCGTGGTGCGCGGCGGTGAGCCGCAGGAGAAGGCGATGCGGGAACTGGACAAGCGGGTCGACGAGATCCTGGAAAAACGCCGCTGGATCCACCAGCAGCACCGCGAAGGCACGGCGGCGCCGGCCGCGGGAGCGGCGCCATGAAGCGCGGTTCCCTGATCGGCTGGCTGTTCGCCGGCCCGGCGCTGATCGTGATCGGCGTGTTCTTCGGCCTGCCGGTGCTGTCGGCGCTGGCGCTGAGCGTCACCGACTTCGACCTGTATTCGCTGGCCGACCGCCACAACCTGCGCTTCGTCGGCTTCGGCAACTACATCGAGTTGCTGCAGACGCCGATGTTCTGGAAGTCGCTGTGGAACACCACGTACTTCGTGATCGTCGGCGTGCCGCTGTCGATCGGCGCCTCGCTGGGCGCGGCGCTGCTGCTGAACGCGCCGGTGGCGCGCTTCAAGGCGCTGTTCCGCACCGCGCTGTTCGCGCCGGTGGTGACCACGCTGGTGGCGGTGGCGGTGATCTGGCGCTACCTGTTCCACACCAGCTACGGCCTGGTCAACTACGGCCTGGCGCACCTGGGCATCGGCCCGATCGACTGGCTCGGCGACCCGCACTGGGCGATGCCGACCATCATGCTGTTCGCGGTGTGGAAGAACTTCGGCTACAACATGGTGATCTTCCTCGCCGGCCTGCAGGCGATCCCGCAGGACCTGTACGAGGCCGCGCGCATCGACGGCGCCTCCAAGTGGCGGCAGTTCCTGCACATCACCCTGCCGATGCTGGGACCGGTGCTGCTGGTGGTCGGGGTGATCACCGTGTCCGGCTACTTCCAGCTGTTCGCCGAGCCCTACGTGATGACCCGTGGCGATCCGCTGCAGAGCACGGTCAGCGTGCTGTATTACATGTTCGAGGAGGGCTTCAAGTGGTGGAACCTCGGCCGCGCCTCGGCGGTGGCGTTCCTGCTGTTCCTGATCATCCTGGGAGTGACGACGGTGATGCTGCGCTTCGGCCGCAAGAGGGACCTGGTATGAGCCGGGAGATCGGCGCCTCGCGCTGGAACACGCTGCTGGTCAACGGTGGGCTGCTGCTGCTCGCCGTGATCAGCCTGGCGCCGCTGTTGTGGATGGTGTCGGTGTCGTTCATGCCGGCGGGGCAGGCCAGCCGCTTCCCACCGCCGATGCTGCCCACCGGCGCCACCCTGGCCAACTACGGCGAGCTGTTCTCGCGCACCGGCATGGCCCGCAACTTCGCCAACAGCCTGCTGGTGTCGTGTGCGATCACCTTCGGCTCGCTGCTGATCAACACCATGGCCGGCTATGCCTTCGCCAAGCTGCGCTTCGTCGGCAAGGAACGGATCTTCCAGATCCTGCTGGCGGCGCTGGTGATTCCGGCGCAGGTGGCGATGCTGCCGCTGTTCCTGCTGATGAAGCAGTTGCATCTGGTCAACAACTTCGGCGGCGTGGTCGTGCCGGCGCTGGCGACGGTGTTCGGCATCTTCCTGGTGCGCCAGTACGCGCGTTCGATCCCGGACGAGCTGCTGGAGGCCGCGCGCATCGACGGTGCCGGCGAGCTGCGGATCTTCTTCCAGATCGTGCTGCCGATGCTCAAGCCGGTGCTGGTGACGCTGACCATCTTCACCTTCATGGCCGCGTGGAACGACTTCATGTGGCCGCTGATCGTGCTGACCGACCAGGAGCACTACACCTTGCCGGTGGCGCTGGCGGCACTGTCGCGCGAGCACATCATGGACGTGGAGATGATGATGGCCGGCGCGGTGGTCACGGTGGTCCCGGTGCTGGCGCTGTTCCTGGCGCTGCAGCGCTACTACATCCAGGGCCTGCTGCTGGGTAGTGTGAAGGGGTGAGGGAACGCGCTTGCGAGCCACTGGCTCGCGCGTTCGCGAACGCCTGGCCATGGATGGCCAGGCCGGACGATCTGGTGTGGGATGGTTGCGCCATGGACGGCAGCATCGATGCGGAACATCGAGCGCCACTGGCGCGCGTTGCGCCGAACGCCCGGCCATGGATGGCCGGGCCGGACGTTCCGGTGTCGGAGAGGCACGCCATGGATGGGTATCATCGAGCGTCGTAGGCGCAAACCGTACCGAACGCGTGGCCTTGGGCGCACGCCTGTAGGAGCGGCTTCAGCCGCGACAGTGGCACGGGATACTCCATCGGGGCCGAGGCCCCTCGACAGAAGCAGATACGACGAACGCAACGGGGAACACGATGAGGGACGGGATGGCGACGACGTGCGCACGCGCGATGCTGGCGATGCTGGGACTGGCGGCCGCCCAGGCCGTCGCCGCGCCGCCGACCTCCACGGTGACGCTGGACAGCTTCAACGATCTGGACAAGTGGCAGATCGTCGTCTCCAACCAGGTCACCGCCTCGACCCGGCTGGTGCAGGCGCCCAGCGGCGGCCGCGCCAAGGCGCTGTGCCTGGACTACGACTTCAACGGCGTGTCCGGCTACGCCGGGATCCGCCGCAGCGTGCCGATCGACTACCCGGACAACTACCAGTTCGCGTTCCAGCTGCGCGGCGATTCGCCGAGCAACGACCTGCAGTTCAAGCTGACCGACGCCAGCGGCGACAACGTGTGGTGGGTCAACCGTCCGCGCTACGACTTCCCCACGCAGTGGAACACGGTCACCTACAAGAAGCGGCAGATCGACAAGGCCTGGGGACCGAGCCCGGAAAAGGAACTGACCCGCAGCGCGCAGATCGAATTCACCATCTACAACCAGGTGGGCGGCGCCGGCACGGTGTGCTTCGACCAGCTGACCCTGACGCCATTGCCACCGCAGGACACCTCGCCGCTGACGGTCAAGGTCAGCGCCGATACCGCGCCGGCGCTGGAGCAGCGCATCGCCGACGGCAAGCCGGACACGGTCTGGTACAGCGGCAACGCCAAGAACCAGACGATCATGCTGGACCTGGGCAAGGTGCGCGAGTTCGGCGGCGCCAAGGTGCAGTGGGCACCGGGCGTGTACGCCTCGCGCTATACCGTGCAGGGCTCGGCCGACGGGCGTAGCTGGCGCGAATTGCGCACCGTGACCGCCGGCAACGGCGGCACCGACTGGCTGGCGCTGCCGGAGACCGAGGCGCGCTATGTGCGCTTCGATCTGCAGGATGGCCCCAGCTTCCGCTACGGCATCGCCGACATCGCGTTGCAGCCGCTGGCCTTCGCCGCGACCCAGAACGACTTCATCAAGTCGGTGGCGGCGCAGTCCACCCGCGGCTGGTTCCCGCGCGGTTTCAGCGGCGAGCAGCCGTACTGGACCATCATCGGCCTGGACGGCGGCCGCGAGCAGGGGCTGGTCGGCGAGGATGGCGCGATCGAGGTGGGCAAGGGCGGCTTCAGCATCGAGCCGTTCCTGCTGCTGGACGGCAAGCGCCTGAGCTGGGCCGACGTCAAGACCGCGCAGAGCCTGCAGGACGACTACCTGCCGATTCCCAGCGTGGACTGGAGCCACGACAACGCCGCGCTGCGCGTGACCGCGTTCGTGCAGGGCGAGCCGGAGCAGGCGCAACTGGTGGCGCGCTACCGGCTCAGCAATCCGAGCAAGCAGCCGCACGACTACACCCTGGCGCTGGCGGTGCGTCCGTTCCAGGTCAATCCGCCCAGCCAGTTCCTCAACACCGTCGGCGGGGTCAGCCCGATCCGCTCGCTGGCCTTCGCCGGGACGCAGGTGCAGGTCAACGGCCAGCCGCGGGTGTTTGCGGTGCAGAAGCCGGATGCCGCCTACGCCACCGCGTTCGATGCCGGCATCGATGTCGAACGGCTGAGCACCGACGCCAGCGGCCTGCCGCAGCAGGCGCAGGATCCGGACGGGCTGGCCTCCGGCGCCTTGCTGTACCGCGGGCGCCTGGCCCCGGGCGAGGTGCGCGAGGTGGCGCTGGTGATCCCGCAGACCGGCAACGCCGCGCTGCCGGCGGGCTTCGATGCGGCACGCGCGCAGCAGCAGGTCGCCGCGCAGTGGCACGAGAAGCTGGACCGCGTGCAGTTGCACGTGCCGGCGCAGGGCAAGGCGGTCACCGACACGCTGCGCACCGCGCTGGCGCACATGCTGATCTCGCGCATCGGCCCGCGCCTGCAGCCGGGCACGCGTTCGTATTCGCGCAGCTGGATCCGCGACGGCGCGATGATTTCCGAAGGCCTGCTGCGGCTGGGCCGCGCCGACGTAGTCCGCGAATACGTGGAATGGTACGCGCCGTACCAGTTCGCCAACGGCATGGTGCCGTGCTGCGTCGACGACCGCGGCAGCGACCCGGTGCCGGAGAACGACAGCCATGGCGAACTGATCTACAGCGTCGCCGATTACTACCGCTACAGCGGCGACCGCGCCTTCCTGGAGCAGATGTGGCCGCACGTGCTCGGCGCGTACACCTACATGGAGCAGCTGCGGCTGAGCGAGCGCACCGACGAGAACCGCGCGCGCAATGCGGCCTTCTACGGGATGATGCCGGTGTCGATCAGTCACGAGGGCTATTCGGCCAAGCCGATGCACTCGTACTGGGACAACTTCTGGGCGCTGCGCGGCTACAAGGACGCGGTGAGCATCGCCGCCGAACTCGGCCGCATCGACGATGCCGCGCGTTTCGCCGCCTCGCGCGACCAGTTCCGCCAGGACCTGTACGCCTCGCTGGACGCGGCCACCCAGCAGCACCACATCAATTTCCTGCCGGGCTCGGCGGAGCTGGGCGATTTCGATCCGACCTCGACCACCATCGCACTGGCGCCGGGCGGCGAGCAGGGCCGGTTGCCGCAGGTGCTGCTCGACAACACCTTCGAACGCTATTGGAGCGAATTCGTCGGCCGTCGCGACGGCACCCGCGAGTGGAAGGACTACACCCCCTACGAGTGGCGCAACGTGTCCGCGTTCGTGCGCCTGGGCTGGCGCGAGCGCGCCTGGGAGGCGACGCAGTTCTTCTTCAAGGACCGCACGCCGCAGGCGTGGAACCAGTGGGCCGAGGTGGTCTCGCGCACGCCGCGCAAGCCGTTCTTCCTCGGCGACCTGCCGCATGCCTGGGTCGCCTCGGACTTCGTGCGCTCGGTGCTGGACATGTTCGCCTACGCCCGCGACGTCGACGACAGCCTGGTGCTGGCCGCCGGTATCCCCGCCGACTGGCTCGACGGTAAGGGCGTGGCGATCGAACAGTTGCGCACCCCGCAGGGCCCGCTGAGCTACCAGCTGCGGCGGCAGAAGAACCGCCTGCTGCTGAACATCCCCGACGGCCTGCGCATGCCCAGCGGCGGCCTGGTGCTGCCGTGGCCATACCCGGGCGAACCGGGCCGCACCCTGGTCAACGGCGAAGCGGCGCAGTGGGAACACGGCGAACTGCGCATCCATGCATTGCCGGCGGATGTGCAGATCGAGGTGCGGTGAGGCCGGGAATCGGGAGTGGGGAATCGGGAATCGCAACAGCAAAAGAAAAGCGCCGGCATGCCGGCGCTTTTGCTTTCTGGAGTATGGAGTTGTGAGAGCCGAGGTTCTGGCTGTTAACGATTCCCTATTCCCCGCTCCCCATTCCCGGCTAGGCGCTACCGCGCCGCCGCCACGATCGCCGCCGCCTTCGCCGAGCTCTCGCGCACCTTGTCCCAGGCGCCGTCGGCCAGCCAGTCCTTGGGCACCATCCACGAGCCGCCGATGCAGACCACGTTGGGCTGGGCCAGGTACTCGGCGGCGGTGCTTTCGCCGATGCCGCCGGTGGGGCACAGCTTGAGCTCGGCCAGGGGGCCGGCCAGGCCCTTGAGCATCGCCAGGCCGCCGACGGCGGAGGCGGGGAACAGCTTGCACACGCGGAAGCCGCGCTCCATCAGCGCCAGCAGTTCGCTGGGGGTGGCCGCGCCCGGCACTACCGGCAGCGGCGCCTGCGCCAGCGCATCGGCCAGGGTCGGGGTGGTGCCCGGGGTGACGATGAAGTCGGCGCCGGCGTCGATCGACTGCTGCAGCTGGGAGGCGTTGAGCACGGTGCCGGCGCCGATCACGATGTCCGGCAGCTCGCGCTTGAGCATCGCCAGCGCCTCCATCGCCACCGGCGTGCGCAGGGTCAGTTCGATCGCCGGCAGGCCGCCTTCGAGCAGCGCGGCCGAGACGCGGCGCGCTTCTTCCAGGGTGTGGACGGTGACGACGGGCAGGATGCCGGCCGCGCGCAGCAGTTGCTCGGCCTTGGTCTGGTGTTCGGCGATGGTCATGGGCGTCTCGGTTGCGAAGGGAGCGAGGCCCCGGCCGCGCACGGCCAGGGCAGGGTGAGGCAGGCGGCGGCTCAGGCGTCCTTGGATTCGTGCGGCGCGGCGGCGGCCTCGGCATCGCGGCCCAGGTCGTACTCGGCGTCGTAGTTCCACAGGTCGCCGTCGGCGGCCGGCGGGCCGCAGGAGATCGACAGCGCGCCCTGGTCGGCGGGGCCGACCATGCGGCGGTTGAGTCCGAACAGATTGCGGCCCAGGTCGTGCGCGGCCGGCGCGGTGTTCGGCGCCAGCGGGCGCGCGGCCCACTCGGCGGCGTCCACCAGCACTTCCAGGGTGCCGGCCTCGCCGTCCAGGCGCACGATGTCGCCTTCGCGCACCCGCGCCAGCGGGCCGCCGCGTGCCGCTTCCGGGGTCACGTGGATGGCCGCGGGGAACTTGCCGGACGCACCGGACAGGCGCCCGTCGGTGACCAGCGCCACGCGCCGGCCCTGGTTCTGCAGCAGGCCCAGCAGCGGCGCCAGCGAATGCAGTTCCGGCATGCCGTTGGCCTGCGGGCCCTGGTAGCGCAGCACCACCACGAAGTCGTGCGGCAGCGCTCCGGCGGCGTGCAGCTTGTTCAGCGCCTGCGGCGCGTCGATCACCACGGCTGGGGCTTCGATGGTGCGGAACTGCGGCTTCACCGCCGACAGCTTGATCAGCGAACGGCCGAGGTTGCCGCGCAGCAGGCGCAGGCCGCCCTGCGCCTCGAACGGGTTGGACGCCGGGCGCACCACCGCCTCGTCGGCGCTCCTGGCCGGGGTCGGCACGTAGCTCAGCTTGCCGTCCTGCAGGCACGGCTCGTCGCCGTAGGCGCGCATGCCGCCGGGCACGATGGTGGCCAGGTCGTCGTGCATCAGCCCGGCGTCCATCAGCTCGCGGAACACGAAGCCGATGCCGCCGGCGGCGGCGAAGTGGTTCACGTCGGCCTCGCCGTTCGGATACACCCGCGCCAGCAGCGGCACCAGCTGCGACAGCGCGTCCAGGTCGTCCCAGGTCAGCACGATGCCGGCCGCGCGCGCCACCGCCAGCCAGTGGATGGTGTGGTTGGTGGAGCCGCCGGTGGCCATCAGCGCGACCACCGCGTTGACGATGGCACGCTCGTCGATCAAGCGGCCCAGCGGGCGGAAGTCGCTGCCCAGGGCGGTGATGCGCAGCGCGCGCTCGGTCGCCTGCTGGGTCAGCGCCTCGCGCAGCGGGGTGCCGGGGTTGACGAAGGAGGCGCCCGGCAACTGCACGCCCATCGCTTCCAGCAGCACCTGGTTGGAGTTGGCGGTGCCGTAGAAGGTGCAGGTGCCGGGAGCGTGGTAGGACGCCGACTCGGCGGCCAGCAGTTCCTCGCGGGTGGCCTGGCCGGCAGCGTAGCGCTCGCGCACCTCGGCCTTCTGCTTGTTGGGGATGCCCGGGGTCATCGGCCCGGCCGGCACGAACACCGCCGGCAGGTGGCCGAAGGCCAGCGCGCCGATCAGCAGGCCCGGCACGATCTTGTCGCACACGCCCAGATACAGGCTGGTGTCGAACATGTCGTGGCTGAGGCCGATCGCGGTGGCCTGGGCGATCACGTCGCGCGAGAACAGCGACAGTTCCATGCCCGGCCGGCCCTGGGTCACGCCGTCGCACATCGCCGGCACGCCGCCGGCCACCTGCGCGGTGGCGCCGAGCGCGCGCGCGGTGCTGCGGATGATCTCCGGGTAGTGCTCGAACGGCTGGTGCGCCGAGAGCATGTCGTTGTAGGCGGTGATGATGCCGAGGTTGGGGGTGATCCCGCCTTCCAGCCGGCTCTTGTCGGTGGGGCCGCAGGCGGCGAAGCCGTGGGCGAGGTTGCCGCAGCTCAGGCGGCTGCGGAACGGACCGTCGCGCAGCGCGGCGTCGATGCCGGCCAAGTAGGCGCGCCGCGACGGCGCACTGCGCTGGCGGATGCGTTCGGTGATCGCGTGGAGGGTCGGATGCAGGCTCATTGGCGGACGTGGCTATGAAGGGGGGGAATCGGGAAACGGGAATCGGGAATCGGAAGAGCGGGAATCGGCAAGGGGAATCGGAAGAGCGGAAAAGCGTCAGCGCGCAGCCGTTGCCAATCCCTAATCACCAATCCCCAATCCCCGCCTCACTCGCACCAATGCACGCGCAGGCGCGCACCGGGCGTATCGAAGGCGACGCGGATCGGATACTCGTGCGGGTCGGTGCCGGCCAGCGCGCGTTCCAGCACCTCCAGCTTCTGCTTGCCGCGCAACAGCAGCATGCGCTGGCCGATCGGCGCCAGGCCGGCCGGGGTCAGGGTGATGCGCAGCGGCCAGGTGTTGGCGCCGGGGCAGCCGGTGGCGTCGAGGGTGGCGTAGGGCAGCGGGTTGGCCAGGGCCTTGTTCAGGTCGGTGGCGCCGGGAAACAGCGAGGCGGTGTGGCCGTCGCCGCCCATGCCCAGCACCGCCATGCATGCGGCCGGGGCGTGCTGCGCGTGCAGGTTGGCGGCGTGCACGCAGTCCTGCAGCGGCTTGCCGACCCGCACCAGCGGTTCGAAGCGCGCGTCCTCGGCGCGGTCCAGCAGGCTGTGCCGGACCAGGTAGGCGTTGCTGTCGCTGTCCTGCGGCGACAGCCAGCGCTCGTCGACCAGGCCGACTTCCAGCTTCGACCAGTCCAGCGGCAACTCGGCCAGCGCCTGGTACACCGGCGCCGGGGTGGTGCCGCCGGACAGCAGCAGGCGCGCGCCGCCGCGGCGCTGGATCTCCTCGCGCAACGCGGTGCCGATCTCGGCCGCCGCCGCGTCGATCCATTCGTCCGGATCGTCGTAGCGGATCAGCGTGATGCGGTCGGACAGCGTGGGGCTCATGCGATGGCTCCTGGGGATTGCCGCGCGGCGTCCACCGCGTAGGCGGCGGCGCCGAGCAGGCCGGGACGGGGATGGATCACCGCCAGCGACGGCACCCGCGCCATGATCGACGAAAACCGGCCCTTGTGCTCGAAGCGCTGGCGGAACCCCGAATGCTGGATCGCGTCGAGCATCTTCGGCACCAGCCCGCCGGTCAGGAACACGCCGTCCCAGGCGCCCTGCATCAGCACCAGGTCGCCGGCGATGGCGCCGAACACGGCGCAGAACACGTCCACCGTGCGCATCGCCCGGTAGTCGCCCTGCGCGGCACGCGCGGTGATGTCTTCTGGCTGCAGCGGGCCCGGGTCGTCGCCGGCGATCTCGCTGAGCGCGCGGTGGATGTTGACCAGGCCGGGGCCGCAGATCAGGCGCTCGTTGGAGACACGGCCGAACTGCTGCGACAGCAGTTCCAGGATGCGAATCTCCTCCGGCGTGCCCGGCGGGAAGCTGACATGGCCGCCCTCGGTCTCCAGCGGAAAGCAGCGCCCGCCGCGCATCAGCAGGCCGCCCACGCCCAGGCCGGTGCCGGGGCCGATTACCCCGTAGTTGCGCGGCACCTCGATCGCTGATGGCGTCCAGCTGGCGCCGCCGACCTGGACCACGTCCTGCGGCCGCAGCAGGCTGATCGCCATCGCCTGCGCGGCGAAATCGTTGATCAGGTGCAGTTCGTCGAAGCCGAGCATGGCGCGGGTGCGCGCCCGCGAGATCACCCACGGATGGTTGGTGATGCGCGCCTCGTCGCCGTCGACGCGGCCGGCGACCGCGAAGGTACCGCTGCGCGCGTCCACCCCGGTCTGTTCCAGGTAATGGCGGGCGGCGTCGCCCAGCGACGGGAATTCCACCACCGCGTAGGTCTGGGTGCTGTCGTCGAGCAGCGGCACCGAGGCGTCGAGATCGGCGAGGGCGAAACGGGCATTGGTGCCGCCGATGTCGGCGACCAGCACCGGGCGCTGCGGCGCGCTCATTGCGCGACCTTCGGCGCGGCGCCGGACTGGTCGCAGGAGACGTAGGCCTGCGCTTCCTGCGGCCCCCAGCTGCCGGCCGGGTAGGGCAGCAGCGGCAGGTGCGCCTGCGCCCAGGCGGCGCTGACGCTGTCGATCCAGGCCCAGGCGGCGCGGACTTCGTCGTCGCGCACGAACAGCGCATGGTTGCCGTTGAGCGCGTCGAGCATCAGCCGCTCGTAGGCGATGCGCCGGTGCAGGCCGGTGGGCACCGACAGTTCCAGTTCCAGCGGCTGCAGTTCCAGCGCGCCCCATTCCGGGCCGGCCAGGCTGCTCATCAGCCCCAGTTCGATGTTCTCCTGCGGCTGCAACTGGAAGGTCAGCCGGTTCGGCGCCACCTGCTGCGCGGCCGGGCGCTCGAACAGCCAGTGGGTGACCGGCTTGAGCGTGACCACCACGCGGGTGGAGCGTTCGGCCAGGCGCTTGCCGGTGCACAGCCGGAACGGCACCCCGGCCCAGCGCCAGTTGTCGATGTAGGCGGTGACCGCGGCGAAGGTCTCCACGTCGCTGCCTTCCGGCGGCTGGTAGGCCTGCGCCGGCTGGCCGTTGATGGTGCCGGCGGTGTAGCGCCCGCGCACGCTGTCGCGGGCGGCATGCTCTGCGCTCAGCGGACGCAGCGCGCGCAGCACCTTGACCTTCTCGTCGCGGATACGGTCGGCTTCCAGCGACGCCGGCGGCTCCATCGCCACCAGGCACAGCAACTGCAGGATATGGCTCTGCACCATGTCACGCAGCGCGCCGGAACGCGCGTAGTAGGCGTCGCGGCCGTCCACGCCTTCGCTCTCGGCGACCAGGATGTCCACCGACTCGATGTAGTTGCGGTTCCACACCGCTTCCAGCAGGGTGTTGCCGAAGCGCAGCGCGATCAGGTTCTGCACCGCAGCCTTGCCCAGGTAGTGGTCCAGGCGGAACACGCGGTCCTCGTCGATCAGCGCGCCGATCGCCTGCACGATCTCGCGGGCGCTGTCCGAATCGTGGCCGATCGGCTTCTCCAGCATCAGCCGGTGCGGCGCGGCCAGGGCGCCGCCCAGGGCCAGGCCCTGGCAGGTGCTGATGTACAGCCCCGGCGGGATCGCCAGGTAGCTCACGCAGCGGCGCGCGGTCAGGTCGCGCACCGCGGCGGCCACCGATTCGGCATCGCGCAGGTCCACCGAACGGTAGTCGATGCGCGCCAGCAGCGCCTGCACGATCGATTCGCCGATCTGCGGCATCGCCGCCTGCAGGCGTGGCTTGAGGATCTCGTGGAACTTGGCGGTGTCGTGCGGCGACAGCGCCAGCGCGCGGATGCGGAAGTCCTCCGGCAGGAAGCCGTCGTCGAGCATGCGCAGCAGCGAGGGGAACAGGTAGCGCTGGGCCAGATCGCCGGTGGCGCCGAACAACAGGAAGGTATCGTGCATCGACCGGGTTTCGGTTTCGGGTGACATGGTGTCGATCACCTGGGGGCTAGGAGTGACGTGGCGTGGGAAAGCGAACGGCGGCAACGGCCTGTATCCGGCCGGTTCGGGCGAGGGCGTGACGCGGGAGGGCCGCCAGGCGGGAACGCACGATCCAGGAGATGAATACGACTGCCAGACCTCTGAGCATACCTCTCCAATGCCTCATGCTGCAGGTCGGTCGTCATCCGGCAGGATGACGGCGGCGCGCCGGATCGGCGGCTGGCGGATCGCATTGCATGCCCTCCCAGGCTCGATGTTGCCCCGTGAAAACGGTTACATGGCAGAATACCGCATCGCGATCCATTGTTGCCTGCGCGCGGGCATGATGCGACCCGAATTCGTATGCACTGCCCTCGGGAGGGACCGGCGGCAGCCCGTTCCTCACTGCCGGAAACCGGATACATGGCGAAAGTACAACTGGACAACATCCGCAAGGTCTACGACAACGGCCAGGTCGCCGTGCACGGGGCCAGCTTCGAAGTGGCCGACGGCGAACTGATGGTGCTGGTCGGGCCCTCGGGCTGCGGCAAGTCCACGCTGCTGCGGATGATCGCCGGCCTGGAAGAGATCAGCGGCGGCGAGCTGCGCATCGGCGAGCGCGTGGTCAACGAGGTGGCGCCGAAGGACCGCGACATCGCCATGGTGTTCCAGAGCTATGCGCTGTATCCGCACATGACCGTGGCCGAGAACCTGGCGTTCGGGCTCAAGCTGCGCGGCGAGAGCAAGGAGGTCATCCGCCAGCGCGTGGCCGCCGCCGCCGACACCCTGGGCCTGACCCCGATGCTGGACAAGCTGCCGCGCGCCATGTCCGGCGGCCAGCGCCAGCGCGTGGCGCTGGGCCGCGCGCTGGTGCGCGAGCCGGCGGTGTTCCTGCTCGACGAGCCGCTGTCCAACCTGGACGCCAAGCTGCGCCATTCGGTGCGCACCGAGATCGCGCAACTGCACCGCAAGCTCGGCACCACCATGATCTACGTCACCCACGACCAGGTCGAGGCGATGACCCTGGGCCAGCGCATCGTCGTGCTCAAGGACGGGCTGATCCAGCAGATCGACACGCCGATGGCGCTGTACGACCGCCCGGCCAACCTGTTCGTGGCCGGCTTCCTCGGCAGCCCGGCGATGAACGTGCTGCGCGGGCGGCTGGTGGAGGAGGGCGGCCTGCAGCTGCAGTTGCAGGATGGCGGGCGGGTGCCGCTGCCGGGTGCGCAGGTCGCGCCGCAGTGGTTGGGCCGGGAACTGGCGATCGGCGTGCGGCCGGAGCACCTGCAGCCCAGCGACGACGCCCAGGGCGGCTTCGAGGCCACCATCGAGGTGATCGAGCCGGTCGGCAACGAGATCTTCGTCAATCTCAGCCACGGCGCGCAGCCGCTGGTGATGCGGGTGGCGCCGCGCGCGCTGCCGGGGTTGGGCGAGCGCCTGCGGGTGGCGGTGCGCGGCGACGCGCTGCACTTCTTCGATGCCGAGAGTGGGGGGCGCCTGGAGGCGCGGGAGTCGGGAATCGGGAGTCGGGAATAGCAAAGGCAACAGCGCGAAGCGCCGGCGCGCTCAGCGCGCCAGGCCCTCGACCAGCGGCTGCCACCGTGCGGGGTGGCCGTCGACGTCCAGTCCCGTCGGCGGCGCCTCCTCCAGCGGCAGCACCGCCAATGCCATGGTGCCGGCGACGCTGACCACGCTGCCGAACGGCTGGCCGTCGCGCAGCACCGGTGCGTCGATGGCGACGGCCGCATCCACTTCCAGCAACTGCACGGCGCGCTTGGCCTTGCCCAGGAAATGGGTGCGGGCGACGATTTCCTGGCCGGGGTAGCAGCCCTTCTTGACGCTGAAGGCGTGCAGCCGGTCCAGGCCCAACTGCTGCGGCGTCCATTGTTCGCGCTGGCTCGGCGCAAGCCGGGCCAGGCCCAGGTGCAGGTCGGCCGCGCGCCAGGCCTCCGCCAGTGCCGGGTCGGCGGCCGGCGCATCCGCGACCGGTGCCGGCACCAGGCGCAGGGTGCGCGGCAGGCCGTCGCCGCCCATGTCCAGTTCGATCACGCCGGCCTCATCGCGCGCCGACGCCGCGCCGCGGGCCTGCTGGGGTAGGCTCAAACGACCGAAGGCATGCAGCGTGTCCTCGACCGTGACGCGCAGCTTGCGCCGGAACACGAAGCGGCCCAGCGCCGTTGCCAGTTCCTCGGCGCCGCCGTCGGCCAGCAGCATCAGCAAGGCATCGTCGGCTTGGCGCAACAGCGCGAACACCGCGATCACCCGGCCCTTGGCGGTGAGCCAGGCGTTCCATTGCCATTGCCCGGGCGCCAGCGCCTGCACGTCGTTGGCGAATTGCGCATGGGCGAAGGCCGCTGCATCCGGACCGCGCAATGCGACGTATTGCAGGTGTGGCAAGGCGGAAAAACCGCCGGATTCCAGATTCAGGTTGTCAGGCACGAGAGGGGAGGACTAAAATTGACGAGTTGTGAGACCCGCATGATAGGCCAACCAACCCCCACACCCGAGTCCGATCCCGAAACGCAGCGGCCCGCAGAGGACACCCCTCCGCAGACCGAGCCTGCGCCGCGGGAGATCGGCGGGCGCGGCGGCCTCGAGCCGACGCGCTACGGCGACTGGGAGAAAAACGGACGCTGCATCGATTTTTGAGCAGCTTTGAGCCAACGCGGCCTTAAGCACGCCGCCCAGCCGAGACAACGAGCCCAGCGAATGGCTACGCGCGAACGTCCCCTTTCCCCGCATCTGCAGGTCTATCGCTGGCAGATCCAGATGGTCACGTCCATCCTGCACCGTGCCACCGGCATTGTGCTGTCGGTCGGTGCCCTGATCATCGCCGCCGCGCTGCTGGTGCTGATGCTCGGCCCGGCGTCCTGGAACTGCTTCCGCGGCATGGCCGGCGCCTGGTACGGCCAGGTATTCCTGTTCGCCTGGAGCTGGGCCTTTGCCTACCACCTGTGCAACGGCCTGCGCCATATCGTGCAGGACTTCGGCCATGGCTACAGCATTCCCGCGTTCGTGCGCAGCAGCTGGATGTCGGTGGTCGGCAGCCTGGTGATCGTGGCGCTGATCTGGGCCTACGTCCTCCACGGAGCCGCCGCATGAGCCGCTATCGCACCCCCCTGAAGAACGTCCGCGGCCTGGGCGCGGCCAAGTCCGGCACCGAGCATTTCGTGCTGCAGCGGCTGACCGCCACCGCGCTGGTCGGCCTGACCGTGTGGTTCCTGGTGTTCGTGCTGAGCCTGCTCGGCGCCGACTACGTCACCGCCACCGAAGCGGTGGCCAAGCCGTGGAACGCGGTGCTGCTGGTCGGCTTCCTGATCGCGATGTTCTGGCACGCGCAGATCGGCCTGCAGGTCATCCTCGAAGATTACGTACACAACTCGCTGCTGGCCCTGGCGCTGCAGACCACGGTGAAGTTCGTCGCCGTGCTCGGCGCGATCGTCGGTGTATTCGCGGTCGCCCGCATCGCGCTGGGCAGCGCCTGATCGGCGCCCGGAACAGGAACTCAGATTCGATGTCCGCTTACAAGATCACCGAACACAAGTACGACATGGTCGTGGTCGGCGCCGGCGGCGCCGGCCTGCGCGCCACCTTCGGCCTGGCCCAGAAGGGCCTGCAGACCGTCTGCCTGACCAAGGTCTTCCCGACCCGTTCGCACACCGTGGCCGCGCAGGGCGGCATCTCCGCCGCGCTCGGCAACATGGGCGAGGACGACTGGCGCTACCACTTCTACGACACCATCAAGGGCTCGGACTGGCTGGGCGACCAGGACGCCATCGAGTACATGTGCCGCGAGGCGATCCCGGCGATCATCGAGCTGGAGCACTACGGCGTGCCGTTCAGCCGCACCGAGGACGGCAAGATCTACCAGCGTCCGTTCGGCGGCATGACCACCAAGTACGGCGAAGGCCCGTCCGCGCAGCGCACCTGCGCCGCCGCCGACCGCACCGGCCACGCCATGCTCCACACGCTGTACCAGCAGTCGCTGGCGCACAATGCGCGCTTCATGATCGAGTACTTCGCGCTCGACCTGATCTTCGACGAGGAAGGCGCCTGCCGCGGCGTGCTCGCCCTGGACATGGCCGAAGGCTCGCTGCACCTGTTCCGCGCCCACGGCGTGGTGCTGGCCACCGGCGGCTACGGCCGCGCCTACTTCAGCGCCACCTCGGCGCACACCTGCACCGGCGACGGCGGCGGCCTGGTGATGCGCGCCGGCCTGCCGATGCAGGACATGGAGTTCGTGCAGTTCCACCCGACCGGCATCTACGGCGCCGGCTGCCTGATCACCGAGGGCGTGCGCGGCGAAGGCGGCATCCTGCGCAACAGCAGCGGCGAGCGCTTCATGGAGCGCTACGCGCCGCACTACAAGGACCTGGCCTCGCGCGACGTGGTGTCGCGTTCGATGACCATCGAGATCCGCGAAGGCCGCGGCGTCGGCGAGCACAAGGACCACATCCTGCTCGACCTGACCCACCTCGGCCCGGGCGTGATCGACGACAAGCTGCCCGGCATCGCCGAGAGCGCGCGCATCTTCGCCGGCGTCGACGTGCACAAGCAGCCGATCCCGGTGATCCCGACCGTGCACTACAACATGGGCGGCATCCCCACCAACTACCACGGCGAAGTGGTGCGCAAGGACGGCGACAACCCCGATGCGGTGGTGCCGGGCCTGTACGCCATCGGCGAGGCCGCCTGCGTGTCGGTGCACGGCGCCAACCGCCTGGGCTCCAACTCGCTGCTCGACCTGGTGGTGTTCGGTCGCGCGGTGGCCAACCGCTGCGCCGAGACGATCAAGACCGGCGCCCCGCACAAGAGCCTGCCGGGCGACGCCTGCGACAAGGCGCTGGGCCTGCTGGACAAGCTGCGCAACGCCAACGGCGGCACCCCGACCTCGGTGATCCGCGACAAGATGCAGCGCACCATGCAGTCCGACGCGGCGGTGTTCCGCACCAGCAAGACGCTGAAGGAAGGCGTGGACAAGATGGCCGACATCTTCGCCAGCTTCGAGGACGTCAAGGTGTCCGACCGCTCGCTGGTGTGGAATTCCGACCTGATCGAGACCTACGAGCTGAACAACCTGCTGCTCAACGCGGTGGCGACGATCAACTCGGCCGAACAGCGCAAGGAAAGCCGCGGCGCGCACGCCCACGAGGATTTCCCCGACCGCGACGACGTCAACTGGCAGAAGCACACGCTGGTCACCGTCGACGACAAGGGCCAGTGCAGCTTCGACTACCGCCCGGTGCACATGTACACGCTCAGCAAGGACGTGGACGTGGTGCCGCCGAAGCCGCGCGTTTACTGACCACAGCCGGGAAACGGGAGTAGGGAATCGGGAATCGAGAACAGCGCATGCGCTCTTCGCTCCCGCTTCCCATTCCCCATTCCCCAATCCCCATTCCCGGATTTTAAAGCCATGGCAGAGTTCACCCTCCCCAAGAATTCCAAGATCGGCAAGGGCAAGCACTTTCCCGCCAAGGGCGCGAAGAACGTGCGGACCTTCAAGGTCTACCGGTGGAATCCGGACGACGACAGCAACCCGCGGACCGACACCTATGAGGTGGATCTGGACGCGTGCGGCCCGATGGTTCTGGACGCGCTGATCAAGATCAAGAACGAGATCGACCCGACCCTGACCTTCCGCCGCTCGTGCCGCGAGGGCATCTGCGGCTCGTGCGCGATGAACATCGACGGCACCAATACGCTGGCCTGCACCAAGGCGATCAGCGACTGCGGCAAGAAGGAAGTGCCGATCTACCCGCTGCCGCACATGAGCGTGGTCAAGGATCTGGTGCCGGACCTGACCCACTTCTACGCGCAGTACGCCTCGATCAAGCCGTGGATCCGCACGCAGACCCCGCCGCCGCCGGACCGCGAGCGGCTGCAGTCGCCGGAGGACCGCAAGAAGCTCGACGGCCTGTACGAGTGCATCCTGTGCGCGTGCTGCTCGACCAGCTGCCCAAGCTACTGGTGGAACGGCGAGCGCTACCTGGGCCCGGCGATCCTGCTGCAGGCCTACCGCTGGATCATCGACTCGCGCGACGAGGACACCGGTGCGCGCCTGGACGATCTGGAAGATCCGTTCAAGCTGTACCGCTGCCACACCATCATGAACTGCGCGCGGACCTGCCCGAAGGGCCTGAACCCGGCGCTGGCGATCGCCGAGATCAAGAAGCTGATGATGGCGCGCCGCGCCTGATCGCAGCGGCGCACGTTCCAAGCGGCGGGCCTTCCCGCCGACCGCGCGGCACCGGCTTTCGGGTTCGGTGCCGCGTTCGTTTTCGGCGGCTGCCGTGCGGAGCCGCCCCCAGGCAAGGGCGCATGCGATGGACGAGAGCACCGAACTGAAGAAGCTGCGCTGGCGCTGCCGGCGCGGCATGCGCGAACTGGACCAACTGTTCGGCCGCTATCTGGACCGGCGCTGGGGGGAGGCTTCCGAGGCCGAGCGCGGGGTTTTCCTATACCTGCTCGACTGCGAGGACGATAAGTTGTGGCGCTGGTTCATGGGCTACGAGGCCTGTCCCGATGCACGCGCCGCCGATCTCATCGCTTCCATCCGCGCCATGCCGGCTTGACTGGCGCCCCTCGTGCTGGCTGCTGGCCGCGCTGACCCTGCTCGGCGTGCTGGCGCCGCTGTCGCTGCTCGGCTCCGACCTGCCGCCACGTCTGGCCTGGCCGGCGGCCGTGCTGGCGCTGCTGTACGCGGCGTGGCTGCTGCGCCGCGAGGCCGGGCGCGCGCCGCGCACGTTGGTGCTTCCTGTCGGCGCCGGTGCGCCCCGCGTCGACGGCGTGGCGGTGAGCGACCTGCAGGTCGCCTGGCGTGGACCGCTGGCGTTCGTGTGCTGGCGCGATGCGCAGGGGTGTACGCAGCGCCTGGCGTGGTGGCCGGACACGCTGCCGCCGGCGGCACGACGTGAACTGCGTCTGGCCGCTGCCGCCCATGCCGCTTCGTCTGCGCCGCCGCAAATGGCACCATAGCGCTCCCTGGATGGTGGCTGCGCATGTTCAAACCCTTACCCGTGGCCATCGGCCTGCGCTATCTGCGCGCCAAGCGCCGCAACAATTTCATCTCCTTCATCTCCATGGCCTCGATCCTCGGCATCGCCCTGGGCGTGACCGTGCTGATCACCACCCTGGCGGTGATGAGCGGCTTCCAGAAGGAGATCCGCGACCGCCTGCTGCAGATGGCCGCGCACGCCACGGTCAGCGCGCAGGGCGCGCCGATGGAGGACTGGCAGCACGCGGTGGACGTGGCCATGCGCGACAAGCGCGTCGCCGGCGCCGCGCCCTACGTCGAGGAAGAGGCGCTGCTGACCGGCCAGCGCAACCAGCCGGCGATCGTCCGCGGCATCCTGCCCAAGGAAGAGGCCAAGGTCTCGGTGCTGGCGCAGAAGATGAAGCAGGGCTCGGTCGACAGCCTGACCCCGGGTTCGTACAACATCCTGCTCGGCCAGGAGCTGGCGCTGTGGCTGGGCGTGGGCGTCGGCGACAAGGTGGTGGTGATGCTCGGCGAGCCGCAGGCCAGCCCGATGGGCATGGTGCCGCGCTACAAGCGCTTCACCGTCAGCGGCATCTTCGAGGCCGGCTACAACGAGATCGACCGCGGCCTGGCGGTGACCAGCATGCCCGACCTGCAGCGGGTGCTGCGCATGGGCGACGGCGTCACCGGCGTGCGCCTGAAGCTGTACGACATGGACCAGGCCTGGAACGTGGCGCGCGACCTGGCGCTGAACCTGCACGGCCCGTACATGGTCAGCGACTGGACCCGCGAGAACGCCAACCTCTACCAGTCGCTGAAGATGGAAAAGACGGTGATGGGCATCCTGCTGTCGCTGATCATCGCGATGGGTGCGTTCAACCTGGTGTCCTCGCAGGTGATGCTGGTGACCGACAAGCAGGCCGATATCGCCATCCTGCGCACGCTGGGGCTGAGCCCGGGCGGGGTGATGCAGGTGTTCATGGTGCAGGGCACGCTGATCGGCGTGATCGGCACCGTCGCCGGCGTGATCGGCGGCATCGTGCTGACGCTCAACCTGGAGCGGATTCTGGCCGGCATCGAGGCGGTGTTCAACATCAAGCTGCTGCCGGAGGACGTCTACTACATCACCGGCCTGCCCACCGACATGCAGCCGCACGACGTCATGGTGATCACCATCGTGGCCTTGCTCATGAGCTTCCTGGCCACGCTGTACCCGGCCTGGCGCGCGGCACGCACGCAGCCGGCGGAGGCGTTGCGCTATGAATGAGAGCCGGGAATCGGGAATGGGGAATCGGGAATCGGGAATGCAGAAGCCACAAGCGGGCGCAGCGATCCGCGCCGAAGGCCTGGCCAAGACCTACGCCGAAGGCAAGATGCGCACGCCGGTGTTCGACGGGCTGGAGCTGAGCGTGGCCGCCGGCGAGACCGTGGCCATCGTCGGCGCGTCCGGTGCCGGCAAGAGCACCCTGCTGCACCTGCTCGGCGGCCTCGACGTGCCGACCTCCGGCGAGGTCTACGTGGCCGGGCAGCGCATGTCGGCGCTGACCGACGCGGCGCGCGGGCAGTTGCGCAACCGCTCGCTGGGCTTCGTCTACCAGTTCCATCACCTGCTGCCCGAGTTCACCGCGCTGGAGAACGTGATGATGCCGGTGCTGCTCGGCGGCGCGCCCATGCCCGATGCCGATGCGCGCGCGCGGGCGCTGCTGGAATCGGTGGGCCTGGGCCATCGCCTGGAACACAAGCCGGGCGAGCTGTCCGGCGGCGAGCGCCAGCGCGCCGCGGTGGCGCGTGCGCTGGTCAATCGCCCGGCCTGCGTGCTCGGCGACGAGCCGACCGGCAACCTCGACGACAAGACCGCGGCCAACGTGTTCGCGCTGATGCTCGAACTCAACCGCGCGCAGCGCACCAGCCTGGTCCTGGTCACCCACGACCGCAGCCTGGCGCGCAAGCTGGATCGCGTGCTGGAACTGCACCAGGGCAAGCTGCGCGAATTGGCGCCTGCGGACGTTTGAGCGAGCGCGGTGGCGGCGGCATGTGTCGCCGCCTTGCACGTTGTCGGGAATGGTCGCGGCCTGAGCTCGCAAGCCGCTGAAGTCTGTTGCATGCGGGGCCGGGCGTGACAGCCTGGCGTGCTGTGCAGCGCCCGCGGTCACGACAACAGCGGTGTCCTGCGACTCGATGCAATGCTGAAGTCCCTCCCACAGTGCACATCGCCGCTTCGCCGAGCGGTGGAGCGAGGTCAGGCGCGACGAACGAGGCAGCGAGCCGCAGTGGCTTCACTGCATCTGCCGACACCGGCGATCCTCGGACAGGCGAAAGCACTTCTAGCGCAAGCGCCCCGTAGGAGCGGCTTCAGCCGCGACGGAGCATCACCGGTAGAGCCCGTCGCGGCTGCAAGCCGCTCCTGCACGTGCACCCCATGTAGGAGCGGCTTCAGCCGCGACGAACGAAGCCGGGCACGTCACCGGCCTTGGTTGCTGTCGGTGCCGAAAGACGTCGTACAGCATGCCCAGCAAACACGCCGCCGCGGCAGTGCAGTGCATGTCCCTACAGCGGCGACCGTCCTGGAGCGCACCGCATGCCCGGTAGGCGGCAACCTTCCGGATTGCCGCTTTCCCACTGCATCGACGACTCTTCACCCAACCGCGTGCCTCAGGGAATCACGCGCTGCGCGCGCAGCCGCGTGAACAGCTCCAGGAACGAGGCGCGGCTGTCGTAGTAGCCGAGGAAGCCGAGGTCGCGGCTCTTGGTCATGTCGTTGACGCACTCGATCTCGCGACCGAGGTCGGCATCGGTGTGCCACCACGAGGCGAGTTGGTTGACGTCCGCCTGCACCAGCCCATGCTGCTCGGCGATCTCGCGCCACAACGCTGGTGCGGTGTCCTGCAGGCGCGCTTGCAGCGGCATCGGCGCCTGCGGATAAGGGGCAGGGTCCAGGCCGAAGAACGCGGCGATCTCGCCCCACATCCAGCGCCAGCGGAACACGTCGCCGTTGACCGTGTTGAAGGCCTGGTTGCGTGCGCCCGGATTGGTCGCCGCCCAAGCCAACTGGCGGCCGAGCAGGCCGGCGTCGGTGAGGTCGGTGAGGCTGTCCCACTGCGCGCGCGAGCCGGGAAACACGAACGGCTGCCCGGTGTGCTTGCACAGCGTCGCATACACCGCCAGGGTCACGCCCATGTTCATCGCATTGCTGCCGTTGGCCTGGCCGATCATGGTGTGCGAGCGGTGCACGCTCCAGCCGAAGCCATGGCGCGCGGCGGCGTCGAACAGCAGGTCTTCCAGCGTGTAGTAGAAATTCTCGCCCGGCTGCCGCGGTTCGCTCTCGCGGAACGGCGTCTCCGCCTTGCCGCTGCCGTAGTGCTCGAACGAGCCCAGGTAGTGCTTGGTGCCGGTGACCAGCGCCATGTGCTGCAGCGGTGCGCTGTCCAGGCCTTCGCACAGGTGCCGCAACATCGCGCCGTTCGCGGCGACGTTCTCCTTCTCGGTGTCGCGCCGGGTCCAGGTGCAGAAGAACACGTGGGTGATCGGCAGCCCGCGCAGCGCGGCCACGGTGGCCTCGCGGTCGAGCAGATCGGCCGCCACCGGGATCACGCCTTCCTGCGGCACCGGGCGGCGCGCCAGCCCATAGACGGTCCAGCCGTCGGCGACCAGGACGTTGGCGAGGTTGTAGCCGGAGATGCCAGTGACTCCGACGATCAAAGCGATGCCCTTGCGCATGCGCGAACTCCTTACGACGTGGGGTATCGCACCATAGGCGCGGGGCGATGAAGCTGCGGCGAACTGCGCCGGCACTGTGACGCGGCGCGCGCTTGGCTTAGGCAAATTCTGACGCGGTGTCCCGGCGTAGCCCGATGGCCCGCGTCGAATCGCGATGCGATGCTGGCACGGCGATCGCGATGGCATTGCACGTTGTGGATGCCCGCGCGGACTCGCGTCGTTGCGTCCGATCCGCCGATGCCAAGGAGGGCAAACACATGCAATTGGCAGCAGAGGCCGTGCCGCATCGAGACGCAGCTGGCGTCGACGCTGGCGTCTCGCATTGGCCGGCACCGGCGCCGTTTGGTGTTGCGGTCGCCGCCAGCCTCGCCGCCGGCGTGCTGGCCGCGCTGTGGCTGCCGCGCCTGCTGCCCTGGCCGCTGGCCGTGGCGATCCTGCTCGCCGGGGCGGCGCTGTACGTGGCGGCGCCGCGCTGGCGCTGGCTGGGGGCGTTTGCGATCGGTGCCGGCTGGCTGGCGTTGGTCGCCGGCATGGTACTGGCAAGGCAGTTGCCGGCCGCCTGGGAAAAGCGCGTGGTCGACGTCCGCGGCCAGGTGGTGGAACTGCCGCAGGCGGAGACCCGCCGCACCCGCTTCCTGTTCCGCGTGGACAGCGACGCGGCGCAGCCGGCACCGGTGCGCGGGCGCCTGCTGCAACTGGCGTGGTACGACGACTTCGGCACGCACCAGGCCGGACCGCGCAGCGCCCTGCGCGCCGGCGCGCGCTGGCAGTTGCAGGTGCGCCTGCGTGCACCGCGCGGCTTGAGCAATCCGGGCGGCTTCGATGCCGAGGCCTATGCGCTGGCGCAGCGGATCAGCGCCAGCGGCTACGTGGTGGCGCCGCGTGCGGCTACGCAACTGACGCCGGGGCAGGGCATCGACGCCTGGCGTGCGGGCATGTCCGCACGCATCGCCGCGGCCGTGCCGCAGGCCTCGGCGCGCTACGTGCAGGCACTGGCGCTGGGCGACACGCGGCGCCTGGACGATCGCGACTGGCGCATCCTGCGTGCCGCCGGCCTGACCCATCTCATCGCCATTTCCGGCTTCCATGTCGGCCTGGTCGCCGGCGCCTTCGCGTTGCTCGGCGGCGGCCTGTGGCGGCTGTGGCCGCAGTTGGGCCGCTACTGGCCGCGCCGCCAGGCCGCGGCGGCGCTGGCGCTGCTCGGTGCCGGCGGCTACACCCTGGTGTCGGGCATGGCCTTGCCGACCGTGCGCACCGCGCTGATGATCGCCGTGGTGGTCGCGGCACGGCTGTGGCGGCGGCCGGTGCGGGTGGTCGACGCGCTGGCGCTGGCGGCGATCGCCATGCTGCTCTGCGACCCCCTGGCCGTGCTCTCGGCCGGTTTCTGGCTGAGCTTCCTCGGCGTCGCCTGGCTGGCCTGGTGCATGCCCGACGCCGGGCGCGGCTGGCGCGAGACGCTGCGCAGTTTCCTGACCGCGCAGGGCGTGGCCACGGTCGGCCTGCTGCCGGTGAGCACGATGCTGTTCGGGCAGGCCTCGCTGGTCGGGCCGCTGGCCAATCTGCTGGCGATCCCCTGGTGGAGCCTGGTGGTGGTGCCGCTGGCCCTGCTCGGGACCGCGCTGGAGGCACTGCATCCCGGCGCCGGCGCCTGGCTGTGGCGCCTGGCCGCGGCCTGCTTCGACCTGACCTGGCCGTTGTTCGTTGCCCTGGGCGAAAGCCGCTTCGCGCTGCGCTGGTTGCCGGAGGCGCGCGACTGGGCGCTGCCGCTGGCCATGCTGGGCGCGTTCTGGCTGCTGTTGCCGCGCGCGGTGCCGGGCAAGCCGCTGGCGGCGCTGCTGTGGTTGCCGTTGCTGCACCCGCCACTGGAGCGGCCACGGCCGGGCGAGGTCGATCTGGTGATGTTCGACGTGGGGCAGGGGCTGTCGTTGCTGGTCCGCACCGCCCACCACCAACTGCTGTACGACACCGGCCCGGCGGTGGAGGACGGCTACGACGCCGGCGAGCGGGTGGT
This sequence comes from Xanthomonas sp. D-109, assembly GCF_017746095.1. Classification (NCBI taxonomy): domain Bacteria; kingdom Pseudomonadati; phylum Pseudomonadota; class Gammaproteobacteria; order Lysobacterales; family Lysobacteraceae; genus Xanthomonas; species Xanthomonas sp. D-109. The sequence goes on along the minus strand of NZ_JAGHWV010000011.1, from coordinate 233,784 downwards.
GGTGCCGGCGCTGCATGCGCTCGGCGTGGCGCGGCTGGATCGCGCGGTGATCAGTCATGGCGACAACGATCATGCTGGCGGCCTGGGCGCGGTGCGCGCGGCGCTGCCGATTGGCCTGACCCAGGCTCCCGCCGGTGCGCCGTTGCCGTTGGACCGGGCCTGCGTGGCCGGCGAGGCCTGGGAGTGGGATGGAGTGCGTTTCCGGTTCCTGCATCCGACGCCACACTTTCCCTATCTGCGCAACGAGTCCAGTTGCGTCCTGCGCGTGGAGACCGCGCACGGTGCGTTGCTGCTGGCCGGCGACATCGGCGACGTGGTCGAGCGCACGCTGCTGCGCGAGACGCCGCAGGCGCTGCACGCCGAGGTGGTAGTGGCGCCGCATCATGGCAGTGCGCATTCCTCGCAGCCGGCCTTCGTTGCCGCCACCGGCGCACGGCTGGTGCTGGTCTCGGCAGCCTACGGCAACCGCTTCGGCCATCCGCACCCTGGCGTGGTGGCGCGCTGGCAGGCCGCCGGTGCCGAGGTCGCCGGCACGCCGCAGGGCGGTGCGCTGCGCGTGTGGCTGGGGCGCGCCGGCCTGCAACTGCGCGAGCGGCGGTCCTGGCGGGCGCGGCTGTGGGACGCGGCGGAGCGGGCGCGGGCGGCTGCTATCCTATCGGCCAGTGAACGAACGGCCGAGCGTGCCGGAGGGTTGCGACGTGTGGGAACTGGTCAAGGCCGGTGGCTGGCCGATGGTGCCGTTGCTGCTGTTGGGCGTGGTCGCGCTGGCGATCGTCCTGGAGCGGTTCTGGAGCCTGCGCCGTAGCGAGGTGTTGCCGCCGGGACTGGGCCAGGAAGTGCGCAACTGGGCCACGCGCGGCAAGCTCGATCCCACCCACATCGAGTCGCTGCGGCGCAATTCGCCGCTGGGCGCGCTGCTCGCCGCCGGCCTGGACGTGCGCAACCGCCCGCGCGAGATCGTGCGCGAGCGCATCGAGGACACCGGCCGACATGTCGTGCACCGCATGGAGCGTTACCTGAACGCGTTGGGCACGATCGCCTCGGCCGGGCCGCTGCTGGGCCTGCTCGGCACCGTGGTCGGCATGATCCAGATGTTCCTCGGCATCCTCGACCACGGCCTGGGCGACGTGAACCAGCTCGCCGGCGGCATCGGCAAGGCGCTGGTGTGCACCGCCACCGGCATGATCATCGCGGTACCCGCGCTGATCTTCCATCGCCATTTCAAGGGCCGCATCGCCGGCTATGTGATCGAGATGGAGCAGGAAGCCACCGCGCTGACCGATGCGCTGGACGGCCACGGCCGTGCCGTGGCGCCGGCGACACGCGGCGCCGCGCCGAACGCCGCGACGGCCAAGGGCTGAGCCGGTGCGGATCCGCGATGACCGTGGCCAGGACGAGCCGCAGATCGACCTGGTGCCGTTGATCGACGTCATCCTGGTGCTCATCATCTTCTTCGTCGTGACCACCACCTTCGATGCACGTTCGACGCTGCAACTGCAGTTGCCCAACGCCAGCGACCGCAATGCGCCGCCGCCGGCGCGCGCGCTGAGCGTGCTGATCAACGCCGACGGGCATTACTTCATCAACGACCAGGAAGTGCTGCGCACCGACGTGGAGTCGGTCAAGCGCAGCATCGCCCAGGTCGCCGGCGACGACCGCGAACAGCCGGTGCTGCTGCGCGCCGACGCGCGCACGCCTTACCAGGCGGTGGTCACCGCGCAGGACGCGCTGGGCCAGCTCGGGTTCCGCCGCATCGCCATCGCCACTGCCCCCGAAGTCAACAGGGACGGAAGCTCCAAGTGAATGTACCCACCGACGTGCCCGTCCAGGATTCCCCCTGGCGGACCTATCGCCGCCTGTTGTCCTATGCCGGCGGCTACCGCGGCCTGCTGCTGATCGCCGCCGTCGGCGCGCTGCTGGAAGCGCTGGCCGGCTCCGGCTTCCTGGCGCTGATGAAGCCGATCACCGACGAGACCTTCATCGCCCGCAACCGCGAGGTGGCGATGTGGCTGCCGCTACAGATCGTCGGCCTGTTCGTGCTGCGCGGCATCGCCGGCTACGTCACCGACATGTCGATGGGGCGTGCGGCGCGGAGCATCTCCCGCGATTTCCGGGTCAATGTGCTGGACAAGTACCTGCGCCTGCCGGGCAGCCGCTTCGATGCCGAGCCGGTTGCCTCGATGCTGGTGCGGCTGGGTTCGGACAGCGAGCAGGTGGCGCAGGCCGCGGTCGACGCGATGAAGGTGATGGTGCAGCAGACCCTGCAGATCGTCGGCGCGCTGGCGGTGATGCTGTGGTACAGCTGGACCGTGACCGTCACCATCCTGCTGGTGGCGCCGCCGCTGGCCTGGGTGATGGACCGCGTGGCCAAGCGCTACCGGCGGGTCAGTCATCGCATCCAGGAAAGCAACGCGGAACTGATGCAGTCCGCCGAGCAGGCCCTGTCCGGCAACCAGGAGGTCAAGGTCTACGGTGCGCGCGGCAGCGAGATGGAGCGCTACCAGCAGTTGGCCGACACCAACCTGCATCTGGCGATGAAGGTCGAATCCACCCGCGGCATCTCCTCGGCCGCGGTGCAGTTGCTGGGCGCGATCGGCCTGGCCGCGCTGCTGCTGATCGCCGGCCACGAAGCCTTGGCCGGGCGCCTGACCGCCGGCGAGTTCGTGTCGCTGATGACCGCGATGATGGCGATCATCCCGGCATTGAAGAACCTCACCAATGTGCAGAACATGCTGCAGCGGGGCGTCGCCTCGGCGCAGCGGCTGTTCGTGGTGCTGGATGCGCCGGAGGAACAGGACAGCGGCACCCGCCACATCGAGCGCGCGCAGGGCCGGATCGAGTTCCGCGAGGTCACCGCCGCCTATCCGGGGCAGGCGCGGCCGGCGCTGGCCGAGGTCAGCTTCGTCGCCGAACCCGGCACCGTCACCGCCATCGTCGGCCGTTCCGGCAGCGGCAAGTCGAGTTTGGTCAAGCTGATCCCGCGCTTCTACGATCCGCAGTCCGGGCAGATCCTGCTCGATGGCCATCCGCTGCAGGAGTATCGGCTGGAGGATCTGCGCCGGCAGATCGCCCTGGTCGGCCAGCAGGTGATGCTGTTCGACGGCAGCATCGCCGAGAACGTCGCCTACGGCGAGATGCGCGAGGCCGGTCCGGCGCAATTGCGCCAGGCGGTCGCCGACGCCAATGCCATGGAGTTCGTCGATCACCTGCCGGAAGGGCTGCAGGCGCAGGTCGGGGCCAAGGGCAGCCGCCTGTCCGGCGGCCAGCGCCAGCGCCTGGCGATCGCCCGCGCCATGCTCAAGGACGCGCCGATCCTGATCCTCGACGAGGCCACCGCGGCGCTGGACAACGAATCCGAGCGGCTGGTGCAGGACGCCTTGCACCGGCTGATGCCCGACCGCACCACGCTGGTGATCGCCCACCGCCTCTCGACCATCGAACACGCCGACCAGGTGCTGGTGATGGACCACGGCCGCATCGTCGAGCGCGGCACCCACCACGAGCTGCTGGCGCTGGGCGGGGTGTATGCGCACCTGCACAGCATGCAGTTCCGCGAAAGGCAGTTCGGATGAGCGAGCGCGGGCCGCACACCCCCGCCTACTGGTACGGCACGGGTTCGCCGCCGCTGCATGCGCGCGTGTTGACCCCGCTGTACGCGGCGGCGATCGCGCTGCGCCGTGCGCTGTACCGGCGCGGCTGGCGCAAGCGCCACAGCATCGCCGCACCGGTGGTGGTGGTGGGCAATCTCACCGCCGGCGGTACCGGCAAGACGCCGCTGACCATCGCCCTGGTGCAGCGCCTGCGCGACGCCGGCTGGAGCCCGGGCGTGGCCAGCCGCGGCTACGGCCGCAGCCAGCCGCAGGAACCGCGCTGGATCGAGCCGGGCACCTCGGCCGAGCAGGGCGGCGACGAGCCGGTGCTGATCGCGCGCAAGACCGGCGTGCCGGTGCGGGTGGACCGCGACCGCGTCGCCGCGGCGCGCGCGCTGCTGCAGGCCGGCTGCGACATCGTGGTCTGCGACGACGGCCTGCAGCACTACCGCCTGCAGCGCGACATCGAGATCGAGGTGGTGGACGGCCAGCGCCGCTACGGCAACGGCCGCCTGCTGCCGGCCGGGCCGCTGCGCGAGCCGGTGGCGCGCGGCAACGAATGCGATTTCCGGGTCATCAACCTGGGCCAGGCCAGCGACAGCGGCGCGCTCGAAGCCGGCTTCGGCGAATGGGCGATGCGCCTGCGCATCGACAGCGCGCAGCCGTTGCGCGGCGGCCGTGCGCGGCCGCTGCGCAGCTTTGCCGGCCAGCGCGTGCATGCCGTGGCTGGCATCGCCCACCCGCAGCGCTTCTTCGACATGCTGCGCGCGCAGGGCATCGGCGTGGTCCCGCATGCCTTTCCCGACCACCACCAGTACCGCGCCGCGGACCTGGCCTTCGGCAGCGAACTGCCGGTGCTGATGACCGAGAAGGACGCGGTGAAGTGCGCGACCTTCGTCAACGATTGGTGCTTCAGCGTGCCGCTGGTCGCCGAGCTGCCGGCGGCGTTCTGGATCGGCCTGCTGGACCGGCTGGACAAGCTGCGCGGCCGCGCCGGCGAGTCCGGCGACTAGCGGCGCGGCGCATCAACTGTTTCCGCCGCAATCGCGCCGGATCCAGCGTCTCCCGTAGGAGCGGCTTCAGCCGCGATGGGGCGTTACCGGTAAAGCCCATCGCGGCTGAAGCCGCTCCTACAGGACGCTCAAGACGCTTCCGACGAGAGGTGCCTGGAGGCACGCAGGCGGCACGACGCTCGTCGCAGCCCACGCCTTGAGCACCGCGTTCCGCCAGCGAACCGCGCTAGAACCGGTAGTTCAGCGACAGCGCAGTGTTGCGTGGCGCGCCATAGTAGCCCTGCGCCCAGTACAGGCTGTTGATGTACTTGCGGTCGGTGACGTTGTAGACGTTGAGCGTGGCGCTGAACTGCGGGGTGAAGTCGTAGTGCGCCATCAGCCCGAGCAGCGCGTAGCTGTCCTGTCGGGTGAAAATCTCATTGCCGCTGGTGTCCACGGCCTGCTGGTCGCGGGAGATGTCGCTTTGCCAGGTCAGCGTCGCGCCCAGCTTCAGCGCTTCCCACTGCGGCACGGTGTAGGTGCTGGCGAGCTTGAAGGTGCGGCGCGGCACGTAAGTGCGCACGTTGTTGCCGGCGTCGTCCTTGAGGCTCAGCTGGGTGTAGCCGGCATTGAGCTGCCAGTGTTCGCCGAGCCGGCCGGCGATGTCGAACTCGTAGCCGGTGGAGGTGGCGTCCACCGGCTTGTAGGTCTGCAGCGTGCCGACGTAGGCATCGGCTTCGGCGGTGTTGTCCTGCTTGGCGCGGAAAATGGCGAACGAGGCATTGACCCGCTGCTGCAGCCACTGGCCCTTGATGCCCAGTTCGGCGTTGCTGCCGGTGATCGGGTCCAGCACCCGCAGGTTGCGGTCCAGTTCGGTCTGCGGATTGAAGATCTCCGCATAGCTGGCGTACAGCGCGTAGTTCGGATCGAAGGTGTACACCGCGCCGACGAACGGGGTGGTCTTGCTGGCGTCGTAGACGTGCTGCACGCCGTAGTTCTGGCCGCTGCTCTCGATCCGGGTGTGGTTGACGCCGGTGATCAGCTTCAGCGCATCGCTCAGGTTCCAGCGCGCGGTGGCGTAGGCGCTGCGGCGGATCATGTCGAACGCGGCGCCGGTCGGCGCGGTGGTGAACGCCGGCAGGGCGATGTCGCCGCTCCAGTTCTCCAGGCTGGGCAGGGCGAACCAGGCGCTGGTGTCGCTGGAATCGGGGTAGGTGGAGACCTGCGAGACGTCGATGCCGGCCCACTTCACCCCGGCCACCAGTTCGTGCTCGCGTCCGCCCAGCACGAACGGGCCGCTGGCGTAGAGGTCGGCGTACTTCTGGGTTTCGTGGCTGACGTAGCGCGAGGGATAGGAGTACAGCCCCAGCCCGGTGGCGCGCTCGGGCGTGCCGTAGGCGTAGAACAGGTTGCCGTCCGACTCCAGCTTGCGGTAGTTCAGCGCGGCCTTGAGCTGCCAGCCGCCGCCCAGCCCCTGCTGCAGTTCCACGAACGCGCGCTTGTCGGTGCTGTTCCAGTACGACCAGTCGGCCGAGGTGCTGGTCGAGCGCGCATAGTGGGTGGCGCTGCCGTCGCTGTAGTACAGGGGCAGGGCGCCCCACATGCCGCCGTGGGGTTCATTCTTCTGGTAGCTGGCGCCCACGCTGAGCAGGGCGCTGTCGCTCAGGTCGGCCTCGACGATGCCGTAGACGCTGCGCTTCTTCAGCGAGTAGCGGTCCAGGTAGCTGTCGCCGTCCTGGCCGGCGGCGACGATGCGCCCGCGCACGCTGCCGCTGTGGTTGAGCTTGCCCGACAGGTCCGCGTCCACCCGCCGCATGTCCCAGCTGCCGGCGGTGACGCCGACGCTTCCCTGCAGGTCCTGGGTCGGGCGCTTGCGCACGAAGTTGATCGTCGCCGACGGGTTGCCGGTCGAGGACAGCAGGCCGTTGGCGCCGCGCAGCACTTCCACGCGCTCGTACATCGCCGTGTCCAGGTCGCCCTCGGCGCCGCCGTTGGTGAACGGCAGGCCCAGCCCGTCGACCTGGAAATTGATGATGTCGAAGCCGCGCGCGGTGTAGTAGGTGCGGTCGGTCTCGATCTTCTCCACGTTGACGCCGGTGGCCAGGGCCAGTACCGCGTTGGCGTTGTCCAGGCCGAAATCGTCCATCTGCTCGCGGCTGATCGTGCTCACTGACTGCGGCGTCTGCAGGGGGCTCAATACCAGGCCGGTGCCGGTGGCGCTGGCCGGCGGGGTGTAGCCGTCGCTGCGCTGCGCGACCACTTGCAGCTTGTCTAGCAGCGTCGGCGCGGCCTCGCCGGTCGAGGCCGCTTCTGCGGCGGTCGCATCCGCATCGGCCGCGCTGGCGGCCAGCGGCACCAGCAGGGCGACGAGCGCCAGGCACAGCGCGTGGCGGCGGACGGGGGCGCAAGCAGGCGATGCGGCGAGCCGGGCGGAACGGGCAGGAAGGTTCATCGGGCAGGATCTATAGAATGGGAGGGGACGGCGGTGCGCCGCGTGGCCGGCAAGCGCCATCGAGGATGGTCGGCTGCCGTTTCGTTGGCGAATACGAACTATTCTCAATAAGCAATGGAGAAAGATCAACGCATGTGTCGGTTTCCCGAGTTCCAGCGTTCAGCCATGACCCTGCGCGCGGGCGCCGCATGAGCGCGCCGCCCCCCTTCGTGGTCGCCATCCCGGCCCGCTATGCCGCCTCGCGGCTGCCGGGCAAGCCCTTGCGTGCGCTCGGCGGCGAGCCGCTGATCCGCCACGTGGCCCGGCGTGCGCTCGCCGCCGGTGCCACGCAGGTGTGGGTGGCCGCCGACGATGCGCGCATCGCCGCCGCGGTGGCCGACCTGGACGGCGTGCACGTGGCCACGACCTCCAGCGATCACGCCTCCGGCACCGACCGCCTGGCCGAGTGCGCCGACATCGCCGGCTGGGACGATGCGACCCTGGTGGTCAACCTGCAGGGCGACGAACCGTTCGCGCCGGTCGCCGGCATCGTCGCGGTGGCCCGGACCCTGGCCGACAGCGGCGCCGAGATGGCGACCCTGGGCACGCCGGTGGACGCGGCCGAACACCTGTTCGATCCCAACGTGGTCAAGCTGGTGCGCCGCGCCGACGGCGATGCGCTGTACTTCAGCCGCGCGCCGATCCCCTGGCACCGCGACGCCTTCGCCACCTCGCAGGCGCAGCTGCCGCTGCCCGGCCCGTGGTTGCGGCATATCGGCATCTATGCCTATCGCGCCGGCTTCCTGCGCCGGTTCGCGGCGATGCCGCCGGGCACGCTGGAGCGGATCGAATCGCTGGAACAGTTGCGGGTGCTGGAAGCCGGCTTCCGTATCGCGGTGGCGCTGTCGCCGGCGCCGTTCCCGCCCGGGGTGGACACGCCCGAGGACCTGGCGCGCGCCGAGGCCTATCTGCAGGGCGGTCAGGCATGAAGCTGCTGCTGGTGTGCCTGGGCAACATCTGCCGTTCGCCGATGGCCGAGGGCGCGCTGCGCCACCATCTGCAGCGCTCGCCACTGGCGAGCGTGGTGGAGGTCGACTCGGCCGGCACCGGCGACTGGCACCGCGGCGAGCCGCCTGACCGGCGTGCGGTCGCCTGCGCGGCCGCGCACGACGTGGACATCGCCGGCCTGCGCGCGCGGCAACTGCGCGACCGCGACTTTGCCGAATTCGACTGGCTGCTGTGCGCCGATGCGGCGAACCTGCGCGACGTGCTGCAGCGCGCACCGGCGTCGGCGCGCGAGCGCGTGGCGCTGTGGCTGCCGTGGGCCGGGGTGCATGGCCGGAGCGAGATTCCGGATCCGTACACCGGCGGCAGCGCGCAGTTCGAGCAGGTCTGGCAACTGGTAGACGAAGCGGCCGCCGGCAGCGTGGCACGACTGTCCGCCGACCTCGGCTCCGGCATAATCGGCCGATGAATTCCATCGCCGCCCTGGAACTTCCCGCGTCCGGCGCCTGGCTCAACGCCGAGCCGATCCGCCTGCGCGACCTGCAGGGCCGGGCGCTGGTGCTGGCCTTCGTCAATGCCGCCTCGGTGTGGTGCGCGCAGCGTCTGGCCGAACTGGGCCAGTGGCAGGCGCGCAATCCCGGACGGCTGCAGGTGATCGTGGTGCAGGTGCCGCGCTTCGACAGCGAGCGCGAGCCGCAGCGGGCGCTGAAGCTGCTGCGCGGCCAGGGCGTGTCCGCGCCGATCCTGCTCGATGCCGATTGGGCCGCCTGGCAGCGCTTCGACATCCAGGCCTGGCCGACCCTGGTGCTGATCGACGCCGGCGGTGTCGAGCGTGAGCGCCTGGTCGGCATCGGCGGCGCCGAACTGGACAAGGCGCTGCACGCGCTGTGCGCCGGGCAGCCGTTGCCGCTGGACGAGGACCTGCGCGACGCCCGCGAGACCCAGCCGGAGCCGCGCCTGCCGCTGCGCTTCCCGACCGGCCTGGTGGTGGCCGACGATCTGCTGTATGTGGCCGACAGCGGTCATCACCGCATTCTCGAATGCAGCACCAATGGCCGCGTCCTGCGCCAGTTCGGTATCGGCACCGCCGACTTCATCGACGGCGCGATCGGCGAGGCGGCGTTCCACCGTCCGCGCGGGCTGGCGCTGGAGCGTGGCGTGCTGTACGTGGCCGACACCGGCAACCATGCGCTGCGCCGGATCAACCTCCTCACCGGCCAGGTCGACACGCTGTGCGGCAACGGCCGCGCCGGCGAGCCGGTCGAGGGGCGTGTGGAGCAACCGCTGCTGGCGCCGTTGAACCATCCGCAGGACGTGGTGATCGCCGACAACCAGGTGCACCTGGCGATGGCCGGCGACAACCGCATCTGGAGCTACGACCTGGGCAGCCGCAGCCTGCGCTGGCGCGCGGGCGCCGGCGGGCTGGAGCTGCGCGACGGCAGCGGCCACCTGGCCGCGTTCGCGCAGCCGTGCAGCCTGGCCGCGGTGCAGCAGGTGCTGTACGTGTGCGATGCGCTGGGCTCGGCGGTGCGCTCGATGCAGTTGCGCGGGGACCTGGTGCAGACCCTGCTCGGCGGCCAGGGGCCGTGGGATTTCGGCAACGAGGACGGACCGCGCAGCCGGGCGCGCCTGCAGTTCCCGCAGGCGATCGCGCTGAGCCCGGACGCGCCGCTGCTGTGGATCGCCGACAGCGGCAACGGCAGCCTGCGCAGCCTGCGCCTGGGCGGCGGCGAACTCTCCACTGCAGTGTTGCCGCGGCGCCTGCACGGCCCGGGCGGGCTGGCAGTGAGCGCGGGCACCGTGTGGATCGCCGAGACCGATGCGCATGCGGTGCTGCGCTACGACATCGCCAGCGGCGAACTGCGCGACCTCGCGATCGGCGAATGAGTACCCCCGAATTGCCTCCGTTCGACGGCAAGGCCTTTGCCGCCAACCTCAGTACCGCGCCCGGCGTCTACCGCATGTACGCCGCCGACGACACCTTGCTCTACGTCGGCAAGGCCGGCGCGCTGCGCAAGCGCGTGTCCAGCTACTTCAGCGGCTCGCCGAAGAATGCGCGGACCATGGCGATGCTGGCGCAGGTGGCGCGCATGGACGTCACCGTCACCCGCAGCGAGGGCGAGGCGCTGCTGCTGGAAAACCAGCTGATCAAGTCGCTGTCGCCGCGCTACAACGTGTCGCTGCGCGACGACAAGAGCTATCCCTACGTGCTGCTGACCCGCGAGGAGTGGCCGCGGATCACCCTGCACCGTGGCCCGCGCGCGGTGCCCGGGCGCTACTTCGGGCCGTATCCCGGCGTCACCGCGGTGCGCGAGACGCTGAACCTGATGCACAAGCTGTTCAAGCTGCGCAGCTGCGAGGACAGCGTGTTCCGCAACCGTTCGCGGCCGTGCCTGCAATACCAGATCGGCCGCTGCAGCGCGCCGTGCGTGGCGCTGGTGGCGGCCGACGAGTACGCCGAGGCGGTGCGCCGCTCCACGCTGTTCCTGGAAGGGCGCAGCGACCAGCTCGGCGAGGAACTGGTGCAGGCCATGCAGGCCGCCAGCGAGCGCCTGGAGTTCGAGCGCGCCGCGCGCCTGCGCGACCTGCTCGGCTCGCTGCGCAGCATGCAGAGCCGGCAGTACGTGGACGGCCGCGCCGCCGACCTCGACGTGCTGGCCTGCGCCACCCAGGGCGCCAACGCCTGCGTGCTGCTGCTGGCGTTCCGCGACGGGCGCAATCTCGGCACCCGCGCGTTCTTCCCCAAGACCAACGGCGAGGACAGCGCCGCCGAAGTGCTGGGCGCGTTCGTGTCGCAGTACTACGTCGAGCACGCGCCGCCGCGCGAGGTGCTGCTGGACCGCGAGATTCCCGACGCCGAGCTGATCGAGGCGGCGCTGAGTTCGGCCGCCGAGCGCAAGGTGCAGCTGAAGTGGAACGTGCGCGGCGAGCGCGCCGGCTACCTGGAGTTGGCCAGCCGCAACGCCCAGGCCACCCTGGTCACCGAACTGACCAGCCGCAACGCCCAGCACGCGCGCAGCGAAGCGCTGCGCGAGATGCTCGGCCTGGCCGAGCCGGTCAAGCGGGTGGAATGCTTCGACATCAGCCACACCATGGGCGAGGCCACGGTGGCCTCCTGCGTGGTGTTCGATGCCAGCGGCCCGGTGCGCAGCCAATACCGCCGCTACAACATCAGCGGCATCGAGCCGGGCGACGACTACGCGGCGATGCGCCAGGCGATCGAGCGCCGTTTCCGCCGCGCCGCCGAAGGCGAGGGCAAGGGCGATGCGGTGCTGCCGGACGTGCTGCTGATCGACGGCGGCGCCGGCCAGTTGGCGCAGGCCACCGGCGCGCTGGCCGACCTGGGCGTGGACGGGGTGCTGCTGATCGGTGTGGCCAAGGGCGCCGAGCGCCGCGCCGGCCACGAGACCCTGGTGATGCCGGACGGGCGCGAGCTGCGGCCGGGCGCGGCGTCGCCGGCGCTGCAGTTCATCCAGCAGGTGCGCGACGAGGCGCACCGCTTCGCCATCACCGGCCACCGCGGGCGCCGGCAGAAGGCGCGCATGACCAGCAAGCTGGAGGACATCCCCGGCATCGGCCCGCGGCGCCGCGCCAGCCTGCTCAAGCACTTCGGCGGACTGGCCGGGCTCAAGGCCGCCGGCGAGGCCGAGATCGCGCGGGTGGAAGGGATCAATGACGCACTGGCTGCACGAATCTACGCTAACCTGCACGGGCTGCCGGTACCCGATCCGGCAGGTGAGTAGAGCAGCGCAATGAAGTTGACCATCCCCACCTGGCTCACGCTGCTGCGGATCGTGATGATCCCCGTGCTGGTGCTGGTGTTCTATCTGCCGTACACCTGGACCAACTTCGCCTCGGCGGCGATCTTCGGCCTGGCCGCGTTCACCGACTGGCTGGACGGCTGGGTGGCGCGGCGCTACCACCAGTACTCCGCGTTCGGTGCGTTCCTGGATCCGGTGGCCGACAAGCTGATGGTGGCGGTGGCGCTGTTCCTGATCGTGCAGGGCCACCCGACGCCGTGGATGGCGTTCTGGGCGGCGGTGATCGTCGGCCGCGAGATCGCGGTGTCGGCGCTGCGCGAGTGGATGGCCGAGATCGGCCAGCGCGCCAAGGTGCGCGTGGCGATGATCGGCAAGATCAAGACCACCGCGCAGATGGTGGCGCTGCTGTGCCTGCTGTACTCGGTGATGCCCGACGGCTCGCCGCCGGAAAGCGTGTGGATGGGCCTGTTTGTCTTCCACGTCGGCGACTGGACCCTGGCCATCGCGGCGATCCTGACCCTGTTGTCTGGTATCCAGTACTTGCATGCGGCCTGGCCGAGCCTGCGCGACGACGAGCGCGCGGCGGTGGCGGAAAAGAACGCGAAAAAAATCGAAGGCAACGGTTGACAGGCTGCGTGGTCCCGGTAGAATTCGCGGCCTCAAGCGGGAATAGCTCAGTTGGTAGAGCGCAACCTTGCCAAGGTTGAGGTCGCGAGTTCGAGTCTCGTTTCCCGCTCCAGATCATGAAAACAGGACCTTCGGGTCCTGTTTTCGTTTTGGCGGAGGCTCTGCACCGGCAGATGCGATGCACGCGCGTCGCGCCGTCGCGCAGTGCCGTTTCGCTTGATGCGGTCGCCGGCAACGCGATGGCGAACTGCACTGCGTCAGTTGGCCGCCGCCATCGCATCGCATCGCCGGATGGCCGTGTCAGCTGCCGTTGTCGGAAGCGATCCAGCTCGCTGCCTTGGCCTGCCGCGCCGGTGCTCATGCAGGTTGTCGGCTGCTCAACGTTGAATGAGGGCGCGCCGTTCGCCATGCGCAATCTCGGCTGGATCAAGATGCAGGCGCCGCGGCGGCGTTGAGGATGCCGCGGGCGCTGCATCAGTCTGTACTCGCCACCGTGCGCTGACCGCGTCGCGCGCCAGCGGCGAGCGCGTCATACAGGCGCGACCGCGACGCGAGAAATGCGCCCCTGTGTTCTCGTGCCGCCTCAGGGCTTTGGAGTGGCCGCACGGAAGCCGGCATGCCCGCACGCGGCGTCGTAGGCGTAGTCGCCCGCGGCGAGCAGGTGGCGGCCGCTGTTGATGTGCGCCGGTGGCGTCTTCAGCGGTCCGCGCCACTGCACGCTGTCCGGCGTCGCCGCCTTGCCGTCGCCGACCGCGAAGCCGTAGCCGAACACCGGCTGTCCCTTGGCGTCGACGACATCCAGCCGCAGTTGGGTGGCATCCGGCACCACGCGCGTGGGATGGCCTGCCATCTCCACGGTCTGTTGCAGGCTCTCGGGCGTAGCGGGCGGCACCACCGGATTGAGCATCATGTAGGACACGCCGGTGTCGGGCAGCAGCTTGCCGCAGACACGGTAGTCGCTGCCGCTGCCGGGGAAGCTGGCGCAGGCAGTGGGCGCCTGCCAGTCGCTCGGTGCGGTGGCGGTGGCCGCGCCGCGCTGCAGCGGCACCAGGGCGAAACCGGTCAATGCCTGCTTGCTGACACCCAGGGTGATGCCCTTGGCGCCGACGATGTAGCCGGGGCTCATGCGCTGCGCACGCATCTGCGCCAGGTTGAGAAACGGATTGCGCGCGGCGTCGACGCCGCGGTCGTAGCCCACGCCCATCATGCCGAAGCCCGGCGAAATGGTGCTGCAGTTGCGCAGCACCTGCGTGGTGCTGCTCAACGCGGGGCTGCCGTCGTAGCCGGCGCAGGTGGCGGGTACCTGCGCCAGCGGCTTGGGGGGCTGGGCGACGCTGGCGACATCGCAGGTGCACTGCGCCGCCAGTACGGTGATGCGGTCCACCCGCGCCGCGGCGCTCTTGCCGTCGGCGGAAACACCGAGTCGCATCGGCACGTCCACGTACTTGCCGGGGTGATACTTGCCGTCGCTCGAGTAGAAGATGTAGCCGGGCGTGCTGGACGCGTCCCAGGCGCTGCGCAGCGCGTCGCTCAGTGGCACCACCACGCCGGTGGAACCGGTATCGACTTCCAGCACCTGGCTGCCGCTGCTGCGGCCATCGGCATCGCTGCCGAGCTGCACGCGGACCTGGTAGGCGAATTTGGGCGTGGCCCTGGAGACCAGCGGCAGGTCCACGGTCTGCGACTGCAGTGCGCAGGTCTGCGCGGTGGCGGTGGCGCTCGCGGCCAGGCAAAGGACGGTGCCGCTCCAGCGTGTCCATCGGTTCATGGCGATGCCTCGGTTGGGTGTGGCGCCATGCTAGAGCGCGGTAACGCGTCGATCGCGTGGGGCGCAGTGCGAGTGTGCGCTTGTCTACCTAGGCCGGCGTGGCGCTGTGCTGATCATTCCAGAGGCGCCACGGCAGCATTGCACCGCATAGCGCAATGCGGAAATCGCGAAACGCAAAAAGGGCCGCAAAGGCGGCCCGATTCGCTGCATCGTCAAACTGGAGGCCTGGGTCGGAATTGAACCGGCGTACGCGGATTTGCAGTCCGCTGCATAACCACTCTGCCACCAGGCCGGTGGACTGATGTCTCGTCGCAACGCCCGTGGCGTCTGACAAAACAAAGCCCCGCTGGCGGGGCCTTTGTGGCGGGAACTGGACATTGCCCTGTGGCAATAATCCAACATATTGATTCAAAAGATTTTTTTGAACCAGTCCAGCGCACAACGGACTGCATTGTGTACCAAGCCCCCCAGCTTGGCAAGCCTGCGCTCGATGCTGTTATGTCGAACGCCTTCATACAGGTGGTGGTGAATTCGCGATTGGTTCTGTGCGGGGTTGGTAAGGACAAGCGCGCCTGCGCGCCTTCGGCAGCGATACGTGGCCATTGCGGCTACGCGTCGCTGTTCGCCGTAGTAACAGTTGTCGTAGGTGGGGGCAGTTGCGGAGGAGGATCTGTCGGCGAGATTGCGCACGTTCAACGCCAACTCCAGCGGTCGTGGTCGCAGCCGAGCAACGCGTCGAACAGGGTGAACGTCGGCACCTCCGCGCCTGTGGCGTCCACAGCGTCGTGTTCGGCACAAGGGATTCGCCTTAGTTTCACGGGCGGCCCGCCGTCCGTGGCCATGTAGGCGGCAGTGTGCGTGCGGGCCTGGCGTGCAAAGCCGTCGCCAGCGCGCTCTCCTGCGTCAACGTAGTGGCGTCACCGGCAGCGCCATTTTTGCGATGATGCCGGCCTCGCCATTCGCTCCTGACCTCATGATTCCATCGCGACCCGTCCCGCGTTTCGCAAACGTAGTGGGTGCGGCGCTGGTCGCGGCGCTCGGCCTGTGCGCTGCCGCCCACGCTGCGCCGCCCGCGCAAACCGTCACGCGCTGCGGCTGGTTCGACAATCCCACGCCAGGCAACGCCACGCTCGTTGACAAGGACGGCGAGTGGACCGTCGGCCAGCAGGGCGGGCACCAGGCCGAGGGTACGTGGCCGACGTTTCCGCCGGCGCGCTGGGTGGCGACCGGCACAGGCAGTGCCGGCTATGGCTGCGCCTGCCTCAAGGTGCGCGCGCGTGACGACACCCGGGAGGTGACCACGATCGTGTCCGCCACGGTGCAGCCCTTGAAGACCTGCCGACAGGACAAGGCGCTGCAGGGCAGGGAGCCGGAGAATCCGCTGAAGTAGCGCCTCGGTTGCGTGGCCGGTTGCCGGTGCGCTGCCATCGGGGGGATGCGTTGCCGCCGAGAATGCGTTCCGATTCAGCGAGGCAGCCGTGCCCGGCCGAACGCCGCCATGGTCACCGTTCGCTGCGTTCAGGATCGGACGGCCGCGGTTGCGTGTCGCGCCGGCCGGTGGCTGCCCGACCCGGCGTGCAGGCGGCTGCTGCCGGTCCGACCCCAACGCCGCAGAACCGCGAACGGGAAAGGCCGAATCGCGGCCTGGCACGCCGCCAGCCGGCGGCGGACTTTTTTTTGCAACTAAGGGCTAGCGCACCTCCCGGGAGGCGTGTAGAATGCGCGGCTCCCAAGCGGGAATAGCTCAGTTGGTAGAGCGCAACCTTGCCAAGGTTGAGGTCGCGAGTTCGAGTCTCGTTTCCCGCTCCAGATTGCGTCACGTGCCTCTTGCGAGGCGGGTGAAACCCCGAAAAAGGAGCTGCGGCTCCTTTTTTCGTTTCCGCAATTCGTCTTTTCCCTGATAGCGCCAGATCCGGCCTCGCTGCCGGCGCTGCGCGCTGCGCCGTCGCTCACGCAAGCGAGCCGGCGAGGAGCGCCTGTCTGGTCGCGTCGTCGGCGGGGTAGAAGCATTCCAGCGTCAGCTCCGCCAGGGTCACGTCGGTTGCGGTACCGAAGACCGTGGTGGTGGAGAGAAACGACAGGATGCTTCCGCTTGCTCCGCTGCGGATCGAAAGCGGCACCGCGATCCGTGCGGCAGCGCCGTGCGGGCGATCGCTGGCCGGGCAGGGGAAGCCGTTGAGTTCGGTATGCAGCCTTTCGAGTTCGGGATCGGCCGACCGGTCGATGTCGAGGCGAAGCCGGGCCAGCAGATGGTGCCGCCATTCGGCGAGGTTGGCGATGCGCGGCGCCAGGCCATCGGGATGCAGGCTCGCGCGCAACACGTTGATGGGCGCCACCAGCAGCGTCGGATCGATGCCGACCAGCATCGCGGCCGCTGCGTCGTTGGCGCGTACCAGGTTCCAGTGACGGTCGAGCGCGAGTGCAGGAAACGGAGCGTGAGCGCGCAGCACCGCGTCGACGGCCGCCAGCGCGGCCGCCATGTCGGGCGCGTCGAGGGCGCGTTCGCCATGCACCGGCGCATAGCCCGCCGCGTGCAGCAGCCGGTTCTGTTCCCTGAGCGGCATCGCCAGCGGTTCGGCCAGGCGCAGCAGCAGGTCGCGGCTGGGCGCCGCCCGCCCGCTCTCGACGAAGCTCAGATGGCGCGTGGACACCTCTGCCGCGCAGGCCAGATCGAGTTGGCTGAGCCGGCGCCTGGCCCGCCAGTCGCGCAGCACGTCGCCCACGGTGATCGCGTGTGTCGTCATGTCCTCATCCTAGCGACCTGCGGCAGTGGTGCCATTACCTGGGAGGTAATCGCGTCGTCCGATCGGCGTCGGCATGCTCGGCCCATCAACGACGAGGAGATGGCGATGAACGACCCGGACACGCTGGCACGTGCCTATCTTGCGCTATGGAACGATGCCGATGCGGCCTCGCGCGACCGGCGCTTGTCCGACGGCTGGACCGCCGATGCCCGCTACGCCGATCCGATGATGACCGGCGCAGGCCATGACGGCATCGCCGCGATGATCGCGGCTGCCCGCGCACAGATTCCCGGCCACCGATTCGCGCTGCGCGGCGCGCCCGATGCACACGGCCCCTTCGTGCGCTTCTCCTGGACGCTGTCGCCCGAACACGGCGCGCCGATCGCCGCCGGAACCGATATCGCCCGACTCGCAGCGGATGGGCGTATCGCCGAAGTCATCGGCTTTCTCGACAAGGACAGCGCATGACGCCGGCCTTCATCCCGCGTGGCGATGGTCATGCGCTGTTCGTGCGCGACTGGGGCGAGGGTCCGCCCGTGGTCCTGCTGGCGGGCTGGGCGATGGACGGCCGGATCTGGGGCGACACCATGCTCCACCTCAACGCCGCCGGCCTGCGCACCATCGCGTACGACCGCAATGGCCACGGACGCTCGACCGACCGTCCCGACTACGGCTACGACGCGCTCGCCGACGACCTGGCCGCCGTGCTGGAGACGCTCGACCTGGACGGTGTCACTCTGGTGGCGCATTCGGGGGCAGGCGGCGAGGCGATCCGCTATCTCGCGCGCCACGGTCGTACCCGGATCGCGCGATTGATCCTCGTCGGGGCGACCGGTCCGCGGGTCGTCGGCGACAGCGGGATCACCCCGGCACTGGTGGATGCACTGTGCGCGCAGCTCGCCTCCGACCTGTCGGGCTGGATCGACGCCAATATCGCACCCTTCGCGCCAGGTGCACCGGATCGCGTCAACGCATGGATGGCCGCCATGGTGCTGGACTGCTCCCGCCGCGCCGTGGTCGCGTTCCAGCGCACCATCGCGCTGAGCGATCTCTCGGCGGAGGCCGCCGCGCTTACGCTGCCTGTCACCATCCTGCATGGCGACCGCGACGTGTCCGCGCCGCTCGATGCCAGTGGCCGTGTCTATGCGGCGACCATCCCGGGCGCCGAACTGATCGTCTACGCAGGCGTGGCGCATGGCGTGATGGTGACGCATGCGGCGCGGCTTGCCGGCGATATCGTGCGGCGGGTGAGGTCCTGCCCATGAGCTGCGGGTCGGGGGCGAACGCGACGGCGCCGATCGTGTCGCCGAAGTGCAGATAGCGGAGACGTTGGCATGAACTTGAGGACACCTCCTGAGACCTACGTCATCACCTTCCACGTCAAGCTGGATCAGGTCGGCCGCTTTCGCGCGCTGCTCGACCCGGTGCTCAACGCGATGCGTCACGAGCAGACCTTCGTGCATGCGGCGCTGCACGTCGATCCCGAGCGACCGAATGTCTTCCAGCTGCACGAGACCTGGGCCGACCGCGAAGATGTCCTCGACGTGCAACTGCATCGGCCGTACCGGCGCGAGTGGCACGCCGCGTTGGACGATCTGCTGGTTGCGCCGAGGCAGATCGCCATCTGGACGGTGTTGCGCGCCGATTGAGGTCGGCCGCGAATGACGACGTGCGGTTGGAGGAGGCTGGACTCGGCGTTGCGCGAGCATCGTGGTGGTGACGATCGCGACCTGGCCGAGGTCGCGCAGGCCGATGCGCGGTTGCGTGCAAGGACATCGACGCCTCAGCGTCCATCGCTTGGCGCACCGTCCGTCTGCTGGCGCATCGTCGCGGGGCCGATCGAAGGCGCTGCGCAGGTGACCGCTGCGTCCGTCATCAGTTTCGCCAGCGCAGCCCGGGCGATCGGGCGCGCGGCCTTGTTGTCGAGGCGCGAAAGCCGGGTGATGTCCAGGCCCGTCGCTTGCGCAAGCCGCAGACCCAGGTAGTAGCCGAAGCGATCCGGCAGCCCATCCGGGGGACGACCGCCCATCTGCAGGGCACTGGAGGTCGCCGCGCTGTCGGCGTCGTCGAAATGTGCAGCGACGAAGCACAGGGCCACCGACCAGCGGCGATCGGTCGCTGCGCGAATAGGCGAGGGGATGTCGAGCAGCAATTGATGATCCGTCGCCTGTGGCATCAGTGTGGCAGTCGCGTCGACGGCCAGCGCTTCCTGCCACAGCGTGCACCAGAGTTGGTCGCAATCGGCGAAGTGGCGGGCGTGTTCCAGATGAAAGAGCTCGTGGATCAGGAACGGTTCGAGCGAATCGTCGGCGTGGTACTTCGCGATCAGGTCGGCGCCGAAGAGCATCACGTGCCGATGGCCCGGTTGCAGGTAGTCCGAACCGCCATCGCGCTGCCCGAGCGAGTGATAGAGGTAGATCGGCAGCGGTGACGCGAAGCCGGGAAATGCCCGCTTGAATCGCGCGATCGCGCCGCTCAGGGCGGCCGGGAAATCGCCGATGGCGCGGTCGTAGTCCTCGTGATCGACGGAAAGCTGATGCAATGCGGCGCCGATCCGCTTGTCTGTGCCGGCACCTTCTGGATAGAGCCCGGGCAGCATCGCATCGATGCGCGCCCGGACCGCCGCGATCCGTGCATCGTCCGGTTGGCCCGCCGTCTCGAGCGCGGCCTGTTCGAACGGCGTGGCGAGATCGACATAGTGTGTCGCTGGCGCCGCGCTAGCCGAATGAGCGATGGTCGAAAGGCCGATGGCGAGGCAGAAGCAGGTGAACAGCCTGTGCCCATTCCTGGCGTGTCCCATGGTCGCTCCTGTCGGATCCGGTGGAGGGGGAAGTCCCGCTTCGCGGGACATGCGTCGCGCCCATCGCGTCCGCAGTCACGGGCGAGTGAGTCCCGATCGCGGCTTCCAGCGTAGCGCGGTGGCGCTTCGCCACCTGGGCGCTTCCCGCTATTGCACGCGTGGGTTCGCATGGCCCAAGGGTCGGGATGTCAGTCCGGTGTTGCAAGAACAGCTGGCGCCGGCCCGGATCGGCTCACGCCGCCAGCCACCACCACGCGATCAGCGCGATCGACAGCGCGGCGACGCCGCCCAGCAGCCGCGGCCGCCGCCACCAGCGCCGCGGCTGGCGGTCGATGGCATTGGCGCCGGCCCGGCGCAGCAGGCCGCGGGCGAACCCATGGCGGTCCATGCTGCGATCGCAGGCGTCGATGCAGGCGCCGCACGCGGTGCAGGCGTAGTGCGCGCCGTTGCGCGGATCGATGCCGGCCGGGCAGGCCTGCACGCAGGCGTCGCAGGCCACGCAGTCGCCGAGCTGCTCGGCGCTGAACTTGGGCAGGGTGCCGGCATACGCAGCCAGGGCCTCGCCGCGGCTGCCGCCCTGGCCGGCGAGCTGGGCGATGCTGGCGCGCCAGGCATAGTCGCGGGCGGTGACGGGATCGAGCAGGCGCCGCCCGCGCTGGGCGATGCTGCCGTGGCCGCAGGCGCGGGCGCCGCGCGGTTCGCCGCGCATCGCGTCGTAGCCGATCAGCGGCGTGTCGCGGTCGCACAGCAGCGGCTGCAGGCGCGCGTACGGGCACAGGTAGCGGCAGACCTGGCTGCGCAGGAAGCCGGCATTGCCCCAGGTGGCCAGCGCGTAGAACAGCACCCAGAACGTCTCCCAGCCGCTCCAGGCGAACGGATGCAGGCGTGCGACCAGATCGGCGATCGGCACGAAATAGCCGACGAAGCTGACCCCGGTCCACAGCGCCACGCTCGCCCACACCACATGGCGCGCCGCGGCGGGCCAGCCGGCGAAACGGCGTTCGATCCAGGCGAAGGCATGGCCCCACACCGTCTGCGGACAGGCGACGCCGCACCACAGGCGCCCGGCGACGGTGGTGAGCACCGCCAGGGCCGCCGCGGCAGCCCCCAGCGCCAGCAGCAGCCAGCCGACGTCGTGCGGCCACAGGGTCCAGCCGAACAGGTCGAAGCGCCGCGCCGGCAGGTCCAGCAGCAGCGCCTGGCGGCCGTGCCAGCGCAGCCACGGCAGTACGTAGAAACCGGCAAACAGCAGCCAAAGCACAATGCGTCGCACCTGCGTGTAGCGTTTTGGCGGTGCAGGACCGGCCGCCGTGACGGGCGCAGTGACCAGGCGCAGGGGAATGGGACGCGGCATCGGCAGTCCGCTCAGGACAGCGGCGCGGCGTCGCCATGCGGCGCCGGACGCAACAGGAAACCGGTGAGCAGGCTCGAGGCCAGCGTCGCCAGCCAGAACATGAAGAAGCCCACCGTGTAGCCCAGTTCGCGGCTCAGCTGGCGGCCGGGGAAGGTGATGTCGCGCAGCGCCAGCGGATCGACCAGGGCGAAGAACAGCACGCTCATGGCGCCGGCGACCAGGAAACTCGGCCACAGGATCACCCCCAAGCGCTGCACCAGCGGGCGCGGCGCGTCTGGATCGAGCGGATCGAGCAGCGGATCGTCGGCTGAGGGCATGACGGTGGTTCCATCGCGAAAGGGAGATGCGGCATGCGCCAAGGCAGCGGCGCCACACGTCGCCGCGCCTGCCAGCCGCCTGGCCGCCGATCCCCCGTCGACACCGGCGTCGGCGCATGCCGCAGCTGCAGACTAGGCAGCGCGGGCAGGGCCGGCATTGATCCTGATCAAGGCCGCCGCTGCCATCGCGTGGAGACTGGGCCGGTCGAACGAGATGGAGCGGGCCATGCGGGACGAGATCGAAGGCATGCCCTTGCCGGGGCCGTACCTGTGCAGCGAGGCGGAGGTGCAGGCGCTGGTGGAGGCGTTCTACCGCCGCGTACGCGCCGATGCGGATCTGTCGGCGGTGTTCGCCGCGCACATCGAGGACTGGGACGCGCACCAGCACCAGCTGTGCGATTTCTGGTCGGCGATGCTGCGCGGCACGCGCCGCTTCCGTGGCGCGCCGATGCCGCGGCACATGGCCATGCGCGAACTCAGTGCACTGCTGTTCCAGCGCTGGCTGGGCCTGTTCCGCGCCACCACCGCCGAGCTGAGCAATGCGCCGATGCGGCTGCTGGCCGACGACATCGCCCAGCGCATCGCCGAGACCTTCTGGCGCCGCCACCAGATGAGCTGGCGCCCGTTCGAGCCGGTGTCGCCGCTGCCGCCGGCCACGTGCGCGGATTGATCCAGGTCAAGGCGGCCGCGCCGGGCGCCGCGCATGCTCGGTCCATGGACATCCTCACCGCGCCCGATCCCTCCGCCGCCTGGACCTTCGACGCCGACCTGCTGCGCCGCTACGACCGCCCCGGCCCGCGCTACACCTCGTACCCGACCGCGCCGCATTTCCAGACCGGCTTCGGCCCGGCGCAATTGTTCGCCGCGGTCCAGGCCAGCGATCCGCGGCGGCCGCTGTCGCTGTACGTGCACGTGCCGTTCTGCCGCAGTCCGTGTTTCTACTGCGGCTGCCACCGGGTCATCACCCGCGACCCGCAGCGCGGCCGCGCCTACGTGCAGCGGCTGCTGCGCGAGGCGGCGATGATGGCCGCGTGTTTCGACGGCGAGCGCGAGGTGGTGCAACTGCACCTGGGCGGCGGGACCCCCAACTTCCTCGCGCCCGAGCTGCTCGGCGAACTGGTGCAGGGCCTGCGCGGCCTGTTCCGCTTCAGCCAGGCGCCGGACCGCGAGATGTCCATCGAACTGGATCCGCGCACGGTGACCCCGCAGGACGTCGCCACCCTGGCCGAACTGGGCTTCAACCGCGCCAGCCTGGGCATCCAGGATTTCGACCCGCTGGTGCAGCAGGCGATGAATCGTCGCCAGGGCGTGCACGAGACCCTGGACATCCTGCGTGCCTGTCGAACGCACGGCATGCGCTCGGTCAACGTCGACCTGATCTACGGCCTGCCGCGGCAGACCCTGGCCGGGTTCGCGCAGACCCTGGAAACGGTGATCGCCGCGCGACCGGACCGCCTGGCGGTCTACGGCTACGCGCACATGCCGCAGCTGTTCAAGGCGCAGCGGCGCATCGCCGACGCCGAGCTGCCCGACGCCGAACAGAAGCTGGCGCTTCTCGGGCTGGCGGTCAGCAGGCTCTCGGCGGCCGGCTACCAGTACATCGGCATGGACCACTTCGCGCTGCCGCAGGAAGACCTGGCGCGCGCGCAGAGGCAGGGCAGCCTGCACCGCAACTTCATGGGCTACACCACCCACGCCGACACCGACCTGCTGGGCCTGGGCGTCAGCGCGATCAGCCGCATCGGCGCCAGCTACAGCCAGAACCAGCGCGACCTGCCGGCCTGGGAGGCGGCGGTGGATGCCGGCGACAGCCCGGTGCTGCGCGGCCTGCAACTCAGCACCGACGATGCCCTGCGCGCCGAGCTGATCCAGCAGCTGATGTGCCAGGGGCGGGTGGACGTGGCGGCGGTGGCGCGGCGCCACGGCATCGACGTCGCCAGCTATTTCCGCGAGGAACTGCGCGCGCTGGCGCCGCTGTGCGCGGACGGCCTGGCCGACTACCGCGACGGCGTGGTCCAGGCCACCGCCCGAGGCCGCCCGTTGCTGCGCCTGATCGCCATGTGCTTCGACCGCTACCTGCGCCAGCCCGACCAGCCGGCGCGCTACTCGCGCGCGATCTGAGCGCATCAAGCTTGCCGTTGGCATCCCCGGTGCCGCCGTGGCGGCGGTGCCGGGGATTTTTCGGCGGCGGTGCGCAGGCCTGCCGATGCCGGCATGTGGTGTCTCGGTTCGGCGCGTCTGGCGAATCGGCAGCGCCCTGCGGTTCACAAGCGCCGCGCGATCAGGCACGCTACGCGCCACCAGGCCCGGATGGCGAAACTGGTAGACGCATCGGACTTAAAATCCGCCGGGGGCAACCCCATGCCGGTTCGATTCCGGCTCCGGGCACCATGGGTGTGTAAGAGTTTCAGTGCTTTGGCGGCTCCGATCGGCTCCGCCGCTGTGCAGCTGCCTGCAGTTTAGAACTTGTACTGGCGCTGCCGAGGAATTCTTTGCCTGCCGACAAGGTGGTTGCATGCAGGTCGATGAAATCTACTATCGAGTTACCTATCTGGACCCAAAGATGCGCTTGCCCGTCATACAGGCTTACGTTTGTCTTGGGATGAATCTTTCTGATGAAGATGTGGAGGGCGATACCTGGTATTTTCAGGACGTCTTCAGCTATTACGAATCTGGTTCAGCGCTGACCGCAACAGGGTCAGACGTTCCCGTGGTATGTCTGTCAGACGACGAGTTGAAGGGCGACATGCTGGATGCCGATCGGCTCCATGACTTGTTGGAAGAGATCAGGGTCAAGCGCTACTGACGTGAATTCTGTAACCCACCATGACTTCGTTGAGTAGCGAATGAGATCGCTGCATGAAAAATGTAGATGGAATTTATTATAGGGTTACTTATCTTGATCCAGGGATGCGCTTCCCAGAGATAACGGCTTACGTTTTGCTTGGGGTGAATCTTTCTGACGAAGATGTGGATGGTGATATCTGGTATTTTCAGGACGTCTATAGCTATTGCGAGACGGGCTCAGCATTGACAGCTACGGAACCAGGCACTCCTGTGGAATGCCTCACTACCGAGCAGTTGGTAGGCGACATGTTTGACATCGATCAACTTCGTGCGTCATTAATAGAGGTCAAAGCTAGGTGTGGACGAAAATAAAATTAGCAAAAATATAGATGTCAATGCTTTTATTGAAAAAAATGGAAGTATGGAGCCCTTTTTGCTTAAAATATCGGAGCCGATTCCTTCAGGTGAAGATGACTTCTACTGTGTCGTACATATGCCTGGAGTGCTGACAGAAGATAGAAGAATTCTAGGAATTGATGCGACCCAGGCAAGCGAGTTGGCAGCTAATTTTGCTAGGTCTATGTTGGGTGATGCCAAGATTGTTGATGGAAATGGAGTTGCCATCAACTGGTGATGTAAGAAGTAATCAGATGAATCCGCCAGAATTTCGCTGGCGGATCTTCGTTATCGTCTATCCAGGCCGTCTTACTGGATGATTTCTCATCTGTATTTCTGAGAAGGAAGGCACCGGGCCATGGCCTCGCGACGCGCGTGTCTACTAGATGACAAGGCGCGCGCCGCATCACGCAAGCTTCGGCATTGCGTCATGGTTTGTTGCATTGCCGTTCGTTGGCGCAGTTCCAATCGCCGATACGCGCGACGCCTGAGTCTAGACTCGCCCGCATCTTTCGATGCGGGAGGGTAGAGGCGATGCAATTCTCGAACGACGATGAAGACGCCATCCTGCAGCGCCGCCGCACCTTTCTTCTCGGGACTGCGGGCGCGCTGGCACTGGGAATCACCGCACGTGCCGTAGGCGCTTCGCCGACGTCTGCCAGGCTGCATCACGTCGGCGGTGCCGATGCGCTGGCCACCGCTACGTCCGGGGTGTCCGGCATCGTGCATCCCGGCCTGTTGGTCACCGAGGCCGACCTGCAGCGCATCCGCGACAAGTTGGCTGCCAACGCCGAGCCGTGGGTGGGCGGTTGGAACATGATGCTCAAGACCAACGACACCAACCTCGACGCGACGCCGCGTCCCCTGGCGTTGGTGACGCGTGGCGTGGAGGGCGAGAACTATTGGCAGATGATCGGCGACATGGTGCGCACGCTGCACCTGGCCTTGCGCTGGAAGATCAGCAACGACGAGCGCTATGCGAAGAAGGCCATCGCGTTCCTCAATGCCTGGTCGTCGACCTTGACCGAACTGGGTGGCAACTCGAACGTCTATCTTGCCTCGGGCCTCTACGGCAACCAGTGGGCCAACGCCGCCGAGCTGATGCGGACGTACTCCGGTTGGGCGACGCAAGATCAGGCGCGCTTTCAGGCCATGCTGCTCAACGTGTTCTACCCGAAGTGCCACGACTTCCTGGTCGACCATAACGGCACGGAGATCAGAAAGGTCACGCACTATTGGGCCAACTGGGACCTGGCCAACATCTGCTCCATCTATGCGATCGGCGTGTTCTGCGACCGCGCCGACCTGATGGCCGAAGCGAGCGGCTACTACAAGACGGGTCGCGGCAACGGCGCGAGCGCCAACAACGTCTACTACCTGCATCCTGGGTATCTGGGGCAATGGCAGGAGAGCCATCGCGATCAGGGGCACTCGACCCTCGGCATCTCGCTGGCCGGCATGTTGTGCGAGATGGCCTGGAATCAGGGTGAGGATCTGTTCGGTCATTGGAATAACCGGTTGTTGGCCGGTGCGGAATACGTGGCCAAGACCAATCTGACCGATACCAGCGGCAATGCGCTGTTCACGCTGCCGTTCGCGCCCTACAACGGGGTGTTCGGATTGGGCACCGCGACGGCGGGCACCAATCAACTGCGGCCCAACTGGGAGCTCATCTGCAACCACTATGTGAACCGCAAGGGACTCGCGGCTCCCTGGAGCGAGGCGATGCGCGACATGATCCGGCCCGAGCGCGTCGATGGTGGCGATCAGCCTGGCATCGGTACCTTGCTCTACGCGCGCGATCCGGTCGCGCCGGCCGCACCCAGCGGCCTCAGCGCTTTCCTGAGCAACGGAAAGGTGCAACTGTCGTGGTGGGGCAGTGCAGGCGCTTCGCTGTACGTGGTGCAGCGGGCCGCGTCGCCCAACGGCCCGTTCGCGGCGATCGCGCGCGTCGCCGATCCGTGTACCTACACCGACGTTCCCGCGCAGGGCACCTGGTACTACCGCATCGTCGCACTGACCAAGGACGCCGGGCCGATACTCGGTGCGGAGACTGCGCGCGTGGCGGTTCCCGGTGAGTTGTGGTTGCACCTGCCGCTCAACGGCGATGCCAACGACGCCAGCGGCCGCGGGCGGCATGGACGCTTGCAGGGCGGCACCAGTTGGGGTGCAGGCCGTAACGGCGGCAGCGCCCTGCAGTTCGACGGCCGCAGCGGTCATGTGCTGCTGCCCGACGGTGCGGTGTCGGCATTGGGCGATGTCACGGTGGCGGTGTGGGTGTACTGGGATGCGTCGGTGGTCAACGCGCGCATTTTCGACTTCGGCTCCAACGACGTGGCGTACATGGCGCTGCTCGCACGCGACGGCAGCGGCAAGCTGCGCTTTTCGAGTTCCCGCAATCAGTTCTGGAACGAAGAGTCGGTCAAGGCCGATGCGTTGCCTACCGGGCGCTGGGTGCATGTGGCGGTCGCGCTCTCGGGGAAAGTGGGCACGCTTTACGTGGACGGCAAGC
Source organism: Xanthomonas sp. D-109 (assembly GCF_017746095.1). Taxonomy (NCBI): domain Bacteria; kingdom Pseudomonadati; phylum Pseudomonadota; class Gammaproteobacteria; order Lysobacterales; family Lysobacteraceae; genus Xanthomonas; species Xanthomonas sp. D-109. The sequence goes on along the minus strand of NZ_JAGHWV010000011.1, from coordinate 206,700 downwards.
AAGTCGCCATTGCAGACGGCATCTGGATCAATCCCTTCCAGTTGGGCGAGACCACGCAGACCTGGCTGGGCCGCTCCCAGTACGGCGGCGATCCTTACTTCAAGGGCCGCATGCAGGATCTGCGCATCTACAGCGGCGCGCAGGACGCGGCCTTCATCGCAGGCCTCGCCCGCTGAGCGGGCGGGCAGCCGCGCTGCCCTTACTCCTTGAATAAGCATCGGTGCATGGCCGCACCGATGCGATCTCGCACATACCGGGAGTGTCTTTCCTGGCCTGTCCGCCCAGCCTATTCTCGGCCTTGCATTTTTAGAGACGGTCGGTCTAATATCGGCGCATGGAGCTTCCAGTCGCGTCATTGCAGCCTCGCCGCGGGCGGCCGCCAAAGTCGGAACGCGCGCTGCAGGACACGCGCGACCTGCTGTTGCGTGCCGGTATGGAAGTGCTGACCAGTCAGGGCTATGCGGCCACCGGGATCGACGCCGTGCTGTCCAGCGTCAAGGTGCCGAAGGGGTCGTTCTATCACTACTTCAGCAGCAAGAACGCCTTCGGCCTGGCGGTGCTCGAGGCGTACGACGCCTATTTCCTGCGCAAGCTCGATCGTCATCTGCAAGCCGACGAGGTGCCAGCCTTGCAGCGTCTGCGCCACTTCGTCGAGGACGCCCAGGAGGGCATGGAACGCTTCGACTTCCAGCGCGGTTGCCTGGTCGGCAACCTGGCTCAGGAAGTGACCACGCTGCCCGGCGACTTCCGCGCGCGTCTGGATGCCGTGCTGCTGGGCTGGCAGCAGCGGGTGGCCGACTGTCTGCGTTCGGCGCAGGCGGAGGGCGTGCTGGCCGCGCATGCCGACGCCGATGCTCTTGCCGCGTACTTCTGGATCGGCTGGGAAGGCGCGGTGCTGCGCGCACGGCTGGCGTGCAGCGTCGCGCCGATGCAGGTGTTCGCGCAGGGCTACTTCGCCGGCCTGCCGCGCTAGATCGGTTTGCTTCCTCTCTCATCCAAGGAGTGCTCATGTTCAACGCCATCCTCATCGACAAGGACGATGCCGGCTATCGCGCCGCGCTGCAGCCGCTGGACGACGCGGCCCTGCCGCCGGGGACGGTCACCGTCGAGGTCGCGTACAGCACGCTCAACTACAAGGACGCCCTGGCCATCACCGGTCAAGGGGGCGGCGTGGTGCGCCGCTTCCCGATGGTGCCGGGCATCGACCTGGCCGGTACCGTGCTGCACAGCGAAGATCCGGCCTATCGCGTCGGCGATGCGGTGCTGCTCAACGGCTGGGGCGTGGGCGAAAAACACTGGGGCGGCCTGGCCCAGCGCGCACGCGTGGACGGCGATTGGTTGATCCCCTTGCCGCAGGCGCTGAGCGCCCGCCAGGCGATGGCGATCGGGACGGCCGGCTACACGGCCATGCTGTGCCTGCTGGCACTGGAGCGCCATGGCCTGCGTCCCGAGCATGGCGAGGTGCTGGTCACCGGCGCCAACGGCGGCGTCGGCAGCTTCGCCATTTCCCTGCTGGCGCGCCGCGGCTACCGTGTGATCGCCTCCACCGGCCGTCCGCAGGAAGCGGACTATCTGAAGGCGCTTGGCGCGCAGGAGATCGTCGATCGCGCGACGTTGTCGCAACCAGGCAAGCCGCTGCAGGCCGAGCGCTGGGCCGCAGCGATCGATTCGGTCGGAAGCCACACCCTGGCCAACGTATGCGCCAGTACGCGCGCCGATGGGGCAGTGGCGGCATGCGGTCTGGCGCAGGGCATGGAGTTTCCCGCCACCGTCGCGCCGTTCATCCTGCGCGGGGTCAGCCTGCTCGGGATCAACAGCGTCACCCGTCCCAGGCACGAGCGCATCGAAGCGTGGTCGCGGCTGGCGATGGACCTGGACCTGTCACAGCTCGACGCCATCACCCGCGACATCGGCCTGGGTGAGGCCATCGGCGCCGCACCCGATCTGCTCGACGGCAAGGTGCGCGGACGCTTGGTGGTGGACGTCAATCGCTGAGGGGAGGGGCTGGCCTCGGCGGCGAGCCTCGACCGCGGTGCCGTGCGCAAGCCACCTGTCAGCCCGCCGCGACGGTAGGTCGATGCCGGCGGCGTGATGTTTCCTCGAGGCCGTCTGTCTGGAGGTGCAGCCGTTGTCGCATGCGGGCGCGCCGCCGATCCCAATCCGCAATGGAGTGTGGGCGGCGGTGCGGCTTGGTTTCCTGATGGCAATGAGCCACTGCCGGGCACGCAGTGAGGCGCCTTGGCGTTGGGATGGGCGTCGCTTTACGTCCCGAAGGCGGGCCCAGGGTGGCCACGTTGCCGTCTTCGACGAATCTCCCCCTTTGCAAGCTTCTTCGCCGAAACCACGCGCAACTGCGCCGCGGAACGCCTGGGAGCGGACTCGGGCGTCATCGCGTCCTGGCCCGGGCTGACGCTTCCGCGCGTCCGTGCCGGGCAGGCGCCGGCCTACCACGCCCAATGTGAACGCTCCGCTTTCTTTCACTTCGCCGAAAGGAGTGCGAAAGACAGCGTGCCTAGGCTCTGCCCCCATCAGCCGGAGAGCCACCTTGCGCGCCCAATGGAACATCCTTTGCGATTTTGACGGTACCGTGTCCCTGCAGGACGTGACCGACCGCCTGCTCGAGCACCTCGGGCGCCCCGGTTGGCAGGAACTGGAAGACGACTGGGTCGCCGGTCGGATCGGCGCCCGCGAGTGCATGAGCAAGCAGGTCGCGCTGCTCGACGGCGACGTCGATGCGCTGCACCGGGTGCTCGATGGCGTGCGGATCGATCCGGCCTTCGTGCGCTTCGTCGCGCTGGCCGAGCGCCTGGGCATCCCGCTGAGCATCGTCAGCGACGGGCTGGACTACGGCATCGCCCGCATCCTCGCCCGCCACGGCCTGCACCATCTGCCGATCATCGCCAACCGCCTGCTGCGCACCGATGCCGGCGAATGGCGCATGGCCTCGCCGCATGCGCGCCCGGACTGCCCAAGCGGCACCTGCAAGTGCGCGGTCATGGCGCAACAGCCGCCCGAGCGCGCCACCTTGCTGATCGGCGACGGCCGTTCCGATTTCTGCCTGGCCGGCAAGGCCGACCTGGTGTACGCCAAGGACGGGCTGCTGCGCCATTGCCGCGCCAACGGGATCGCCCACTGCGCGATCACCGGTTTCGACGACGCCATCGCCCTGCTGCCCGACCTGGCGGTGCCGGCGACCACCACCGTGTCCTTCCCGCTTCCCGTCACCCAACGAGCCTGATCCCGATGAACCGGAATGTTTCGCTTTCCTCGCTCGCACCGCTGCATGGCGATGCCGCGCCCGATCCGGAGGCGCTGCTGCGCACCGGTGCCGACCACCAGCGCGCGCTGAGCGATGCGCAGATGCTGGCCGACGAGTCCCAGTACTGCTCCTACGGCGACACCGTGCACTACAGCGAGCCGCCGCGCATCTTCGGCCGCTGCGACGGCAGCTACCTGTACGACACCGAAGAAGTGCCGTACCTGGATCTGCAGATGTGGTACTCGGCGGTCAACTTCGGCTACGCCAATCCGCGCCTGAACCAGGCGCTGACCCGCCAGATCGAGACGCTGCCGCAGGTCGCCAGCCAGTACCTGCACCCGACCAAGATCGAGCTGGCCAAGACCATCGCGGTCGATGCCGAGCGCAAGTGGGGCCGCAAGGGCCGCGTGCACTTCAACGTCGGCGGCGCGCAGTCGGTGGAAGACTCGCTGAAGCTGGTGCGCAACGCCAGCGCCGGCAAGAGCCTGGTGTTCGCCTTCGAAGGCGGCTACCACGGCCGTACCCTCGGTGCCTCGGCGATCACCTCGTCGTACCGCTACCGCCGCCGCTTCGGTCATTTCGACCGCGCCCAGTTCATCGAATTCCCGTACCACTTCCGCGGCCCCAAGGGCATGTCCAAGGAAGAGTACGGCGAGCAGTGCGTGGCCAAGTTCGAGCGCCTGTTCGAGACCGAGTACAACGGCGTGTGGGATCCCAAGGCCGGGCAGTGCGAGTACGCGGCGTTCTACGTCGAGCCGATCCAGGGCACCGGCGGCTACGTGATCCCGCCGCCGAACTTCTTCACCGGCCTGAAGCGGGTGCTGGACAAGTACGGCATCCTGATGGTGGTGGACGAAATCCAGATGGGCTTCTTCCGCACCGGCAAGCTGTGGGCGATCGAGCATTTCGGCGTGACCCCGGACGTGCTGGTGTTCGGCAAGGCGCTGACCAACGGCCTCAATCCGCTGGCCGGCATCTGGGCGCGCGAGGAGCTGATCAACCCGACCGTGTTCCCGCCGGGTTCGACCCACTCCACCTTCGCCTCCAACCCGCTGGGCACCGCGGTCGGCCTGGAGACCATGCGCATGCTGGCCGAGACCGACTACGAGTCGATGGTCATGGCCAAGGGCGCGCACTTCCTGGACGGCCTGCGTGACCTGCAGAAGCGCCACCCGGAAATCGGCGACGTCGACGGCCTGGGCCTGGCCCTGCGTGCGGAAATCTGCCAGGCGGACGGTTTCACGCCGAACCGCAAGCTGCTCGACACCATGGTCGACATGGGCCTGGAAGGCGAGCTGCGCCACAACGGCAAGCGCATCGGCCTGATCCTGGACGTGGGCGGTTACTACAAGAACGTCATCACGCTGGCGCCGTCGCTGCACATCAGCCACGAAGAGATCGACCTGGGCCTGTCCTTGCTGGACCAGTTGCTGACCCGCGCCAAGCAGGTCGCATGAGCCGGGCGGGAGACGACGCGCGCGGTTCGCGTTGCCTCCCGCCGTTGTCTGCGGCGGCGGGCGTTTCAGCCCGCCGCGCGCAGCGCGATCACCGCATTGAGTCCGCCGAAGGCGAAGGAATTGCTCAGCACCGCCTGCACGTGGCGGGCGCGTGCCTGGTTGGGCACGTAGTCCAGATCGCATTCGGGATCGGCATCGAGGAAGTTGGCCGTGGGCGGCACCACCTGCTCGCGCAGCGCGCCGATCGCCGCCACCAGTTCCAGCGCGCCGGCCGCGCCGAGCGCATGGCCGTGCACCGCCTTGGTCGAACTGACCGCCAGCGCCTCGGCGTGCGCGCCGAATACCTGCCGCAGCGCCTGGGTTTCGCAGCGGTCGTTGGCCTGCGTGCCGGTGCCGTGGGCGTTGATGTAGTCGATCTGTTGCGGCGCCAGACCGGCATCCTGCAGCGCCAGGCGCATCGCCGTGGCGGCGCCGTCGATGCTGGGCGCGACGATGTCGCCGGCATCGGAACTCATGCCGAATCCCGCCAGCTCCGCCAGCGGCAGCGCGCCGCGGGCGGCGGCGTGCTCGGCGCTTTCCAGCACGAACATCCCGGCGCCTTCGCCCAGCACCAGGCCGCTGCGCTGCGCGCAGAACGGCCGGCAGGTGTCGTCGCTGACCACCCGCATCGCTTCCCAGGCGCGGATCAGCGCCAGGCTCAGGCAGGCTTCGCTGCCGCCGGCGATGGCCACGTCGGCCAGGCCATGGCGGACCATCAGCGCGGCTTGCGCGAAGGCGTGGTTGGCCGAGGCGCAGGCGCTGGACACGGCGAAGGCCGGGCCGCGCAGGCCGAAGGCGATGCTGATCTGGCTGGCCGGGGCGTTGGCCATGCTGCGCACGATGGTCAGCGGATGCAGGCGTTCGGCCTGGTCGCGGTACAGCCGGCGCGATTGTTCGTCGCGGCTGAGTTCGGCGCCGACGCCGGTGCCGACCACCACCGCGCAGCGCGCGCCGAGCGCGGCATCGCCGTGCGGCAGGCCGGCCTGGGCGATCGCCTCGCGGGCGGCGACCAGCGCCATCTGGGTCATGCGGTCGAGCTGGCCGGGGGCGATGCCGCCGGTCTGCGTGGCATCGGGTGCGAACCCCGGCAGTGTCGCGGCCACGCGCATCTTCAACGTGCTGAGCGGATCGGGCGAGGGCAGGGCGGCGATGCCGCTGCGGCCCTCGCGCATCGCGCTCCACAGGGCCTCGGCGCCCAGGCCGAGCGCGCTGACCGCGCCCATGCCGGTGATGACGACGCGCCGCGCGTGCGGAGAGGCGCCCATGGCGCGTCAGTGCGCCGGTTGCGCCGCGCTGGCCGCCTTGGCCGCCAGGGCGTCCTCGACCGCCTGCACCAGCTTGCCGAGCGAACCGTCGTCCAGGTTCGGGTCGCGCTGCGGGAAGGTGATGTCGAAGTGTTCTTCGATGTCGAACAGGATTTCGATGGCCTCGAGCGAATCCACGCCCAGGTCCTGCAGCTTGGCATCGGGGGTCAGGCGCGCCGGGTCGATCTCGCCATGCTTGGCGACGATGCTGTGGATTTGCGACTCGATGGACGGGGTCATGGCAGTGCTCCGCGAAATGAAGGGCCACCGCGCGGCGCCCGCCGCCGGTGGATCGCACGCTGCGGCCTGGGCCGCAGCATCCATTCTCCACGCTAGACGATCAATCTTGCAGATGCCTTTCGTCAACCAACTCGAGCCGCAGGCCTTGCAGCGGCAGTTCCTGCAGCACCCGCCAGCCGGTTTCCTGATCCAGCCCCTGGAGCACGGGGTGCCGGCCTTCGAGGCCGATTTCGACCTGCTCACCACCGCCGAACCCGCGCTGCGCGCGAAGGTGGCGCGATTGCCGCTGCAGCGCCTGTGGCAGCGCCTGCTGCGGCCGCGCACCAGCTTCGTCGGCAGCACCGTCAGCGAATACGCCTGGCTGCCGCGCGCGGCCGACCCGGCGCAGTTGCCGCGGCAGTGGCGTACGCAACTGGGCCGGCGCCGCGCGCTGATGATCGTCAAGGACGTGCCGCAGCGTTCGCCGCTGCTGGACGACGCCGACAACGCCTGGGCACAGACGTTCCTGGACGCCTGCGAGCGCAACGGCTACGTGCTGCTGCGCGGGCAGGCGCTGGCCTGGGTGCCGATCGACTTCGCTTCCACCGACGAGTACCTGGCGCGGCTCTCGCGCGGGCGCCGGCGCAACATCCGCCGCAAGCTGCGCTCGCGCGCCGACCTGCAGATCGAGGTGCTGCCGACCGGCCCGGCCTTCGCCGATCCGGCGCTGCGCGCGCATTGCTATGCGCTGTACCAGGAGGTGTATGCGCAGAGCGAGATCCATTTCGACCTGCTCACCGCGCCGTTCTTCGACGCGCTGCTGACCGACGCCGACTCGGGCGGGCAGGTGTTCGTGTACCGGCACCAGGGCCGCATCATCGGCTGGAACCTGTGCTACGTGCACGAGGGGCGGCTGCTGGACAAGTACATCGGCCTGCACTACCCGGACGCGCGCGACCACAACCTGTACGCGCTGAGCTGGATCGAGAACCTCGACTACGCCTGCCGCCACGGCCTGACCGCCTATGTCGCCGGCTGGACCGATCCGGAAGTGAAGGCCCAACTCGGTGCCAGCTTCACCTACACCTGGCATGCGGTGTACCTGCGCAATCCGCTGCTGCGTGCCGTGCTGCGCCGATTGCGGCCGCTGTTCGAATCCGACGACGTCGGGCCGGCGGCCGATGCCGCCGAGGAGGACTGAGATGCGCACTCCGGTCCTGCTCGATCTCGATGATTCGTTGGGCGCCGTGCCCGGCGCCGTGCGCCTGCCGCTGCGCGACTGGTGCGACGGCCTGCGCTTTGCCTGCTCGATGGCGCGGCTGCGCCGCTTCGGTGCGGCGCTGGAGCAGGCGCTGCCGGCGCGGTACGGCACCGTGCTGCTGGGCAGCGGCGATTTCCATCACCTGAGCCTGCCGTTGATCGTGCGCCTGGCGCAGCGCGCGCAGGCGCCGTTGCGGGTGGTGGTGTTCGACAACCATCCGGACAACATGCGCTTCCCGTTCGGCGTGCACTGCGGTTCGTGGGTACGCCGCATCGCCGCGCTGCCGCAGGTGGCGCAGGTCGAGGTGGCCGGCATCACCTCCGGCGACGTCGGCCCCGGCCATGCCTGGGAAAACCATCTGCTGCCGCTATACCGCGGCAAGTTGCGCTACTGGTGCAGCGGCGTGGACGTGGGCTGGGCGCGGCGGCTGGGCCTGGGCCAGGCGGTGCGCGGCTTCGACAGCGTGAGCGCGCTGAGCGATGCGTTCGTCGAGCACCTGCGGCGCACGCCGATGCCGACCTATCTGTCGCTGGACAAGGACGTGCTGGATCCGCAGGACGTGCGCACCAACTGGGACCAGGGCCAGCTGCGCGTGCCGCAGTTGCTGCAGGCGATCGAGGCGTTGCGCGGGCAGGTGTGCGGCAGCGACATCACCGGCGAAGTGTCGCTGGCCCATTACCCGCAATGGTGGAAACGCAAGCTGGCGGCGCTGGATGCGCAGCCCGAGCCGTCGCCGGCGGACCTGTCGGCGTGGCAGGCGCAGCAGCACGCATTGAACCTGCGGCTGCTGGCGGCGCTGGATGCGGCCAGCGTCGGTTAGCGCAGCGCCATTCTAGAGGAGCGGCTTCAGCCGCGAGAGGCGTTACCGGTCATGCCCTCGCGGCTGAAGCCGCTCCTACAGGATGCTTCCGGTCATTACGAGCGGCGCATTGTCCATCGCGACGCTGGCGAAGTCGCCCGTCGCCCGATCAAGCGCTCGGCGCAGCGGCGTGCACCAGGTCGACATCCAGTGGCGCCGGCCCGACCGCGGTGGCGCAGGCCGCCTGCATTGTGGCCACGATGGTCTCGAAGCGCGCCTCGTCCAGCCAGGGGCTGTTGCTGATGCTCAGGCAGCGCGCGGCGAAGTCGCTGGCGTTGGGCATCGGCGTGCGTTCGACGATGCCGTCCAGGTAGTCGTAGTCGGGCAGGGCATGCACGAACGGCACCGCCACGCCGAGTCCGCGCGGCCACAGCGCGGCCAGCACCGATTCGCGGGCGGCCGCATCGGGCAGCAGCACCATCAGGATCGGCCAGCTGCCCTGGGCGCCGGCGGTATCGGCGATCACACTCAGGCCGGGGATGCCGGCAAGACGGGCGCTGCGGCGCCGGCCCTGCTCGCGGATCTGCGCCAGGAACGCCGGCCAGCGCGCGCTGGCGCGCACGCCCACGCCTTCGCGCCAGGCGCCGACCGCATGCTGGGCGATCGCGGTGCCGAAGCGGTCGCCCGCCGCGCCCACGCGGTCACCACGGCGCAGCGCGCGCCGCACCGGTGCGCCATACGCCCAGCGCAGCGGTTGCGGCCGGTACAGCGCGGCGTAGCCGAGCAGTTCGAGGCTGCGGCGCAGCTCCCAGCGCCAGTCGCGCTGGCCCAGGCGCGCGGCGGTGTCGGCCAGGCTGCGCTGCAGCGGCGCATGCCGCGACATCAGTAGCCCGCCTTCGTACAGCGTGAGCCCCTTGCCGGCGGCCAGGCTGCAGAAACCGATGTCGCCGCCCAGGCCGGCCGGGCGGCCGTCGGCATGCACGCCGCCCAGCGCCTGTGCCGCGTCCTCGATCAGCAAGGCGCCGCAGCCTTCGGCGGCGCGGCGCAGCGGCGCCAGATCGGTCAGGCGTCCGCCGAGATGGGTGGCGATGATCGCCAGGGTGTCGCTGCCGCAGCGTTGCGCCAGTTGCACCGGGTCCAGCTCCAGCGAGCCGGGCAGAAGATCGCACAGCACCAGTTGCAGGCCGCAGTGCGCCACCGCCAGCGCCACCAGCGGGCAGGTATAGGCCGACACCAGCACCTGCCGGCGCCGGCTGGCCGCGGTCAGGGTACGCAGCGCCACGATCAGCGCGGCGGTGCCGGAGCAGGTCAGCAGCGCCTGCGGCAGGCCGAGCGCGCTGGCCAGGCGGGTGCGCGGGCGGCCCGGCCACAGGTCGCGCCACTGCAGCGGCAGGCCGGCGGTCGGTGGCACCTCAATGCGCATCGGCGGGATCCGCGCGTTCGCCGATCGCCAGGCAGACGATGCCGCCGACGATCAGCGCCGCGCCCAGCGCCTGCAGCAGGCCGATGTGTTCGTTGAACCACCAGGCCGACAGCAGCATCACGCTGACCACCTCCAGGTGCGAGGCGGCGAAGGCCGGGCCGATCGGCGCGTGTTCGAGCAGCTTCATCCAGGTGAAGAACGCGCCGACGTAACCCAGCAACGCGGCGTACAGCCAGGGGCTGCCGAGCAGGCGCAGCACCCAGGCCAGTTCGGCCTGGGGCGGGAACGCGTGGGTGCCGGCCAGCTTGAAGCCGATCTGGGCCAGGGTGTCGAAGCTCAGCAGCAGGGCGAAGCCCACCGCATAGCGATGCAGCGACGGCCGGCTCATGAGCCCAGCCCCACCACGGCCACGCCGGCGCTGACCAGGCAGATGCCGGCCACCTGCATGCGCCCCAGGCGTTCGCCGAACAGCCAGCGCCCGGCCAGCATGATCGCCACGATGTTGATCGAGCCCAGCAGCACGCCGCGGCCCAGCGGCACCAGCGACAGGAACGCGGTCCAGGCGAGGAACTCGAACACGTAGCAGGCCACGCCGAACCACAGCTGCGGCTGCCGCGCCATGCGCTGCCAGCGCGCCATGCCGGTGCCCTGCGGGTGGCTGGCCACGTACTTGAAGGCCAACTGGCCGGCGGTGTCCAACGCCACCGTCGCCAGCCAGATCGCCACCACCGAGCCGGTCATCGCCATCAGGCGGCGGCCCGCTGCGGCGCGGACAGGGCGGCGAAGAACTGCGCCAGGCGGGCGCCGAGCACGCGGCGTTCGCGGTCCAGGGTGATCATGTGGTAGCTGTCGTGCAGCAGCAGCAGTTCCGTCGGCCCGGACACGTTGGCGATCACCAGCCGCGCGTTGCGCAGGTCGGCGATGTCGTCCTCGGCCGCGTGCGCGACCAGGCACGGCGCGACCACCTTGGGCAGGTTGCGGCGCACGTCGCGCGCGAGCAGGTACATCTCGGCCAGGGCGTGCCAGGGATTGCCGGGCAGGCCGGCGGCGCTGCTGTCGCCGCCGAGCATGGCGCTGCTGACCTGGGCGCGGATGCGCTCGTCGCGCAGGCCATACGGCGGCTCTTCCAGGAACATGCGGCGCTTGCCGATGCCCAGCCGCTTGAACCAGGGCAGCAGGAACGCCAGGCGCGCGCGCTTGGGGATGTTCCAGCCGTCGTAGCGGAAAGTGGCGCCGAGCACGCCGACCCCGTCCACCCACTCCGGACGCTGCTGCGCCAGGCGCAGCGCCAGCACCGCGCCCATCGACAGCCCGGCCACGAACAGGCGGTCGACCTGCGGGCGCACGCGCGCGGCAGCGGCCTCGACGCTGGCGTACCAGTCGCGCCAGCTGGTGGCCAGAAGGTCGTCCTCGTCGCCGCAATGGCCGGCCAGTTGCACGCCGTAGACGCTGAAGCCTTCGCGGTTCAGGCTCTTGCCGAGCAGGCGCATCTCGCTGGGCGTGCCGGTCAGGCCGTGGATCAGCAGCACGGCGTTGCGGCCGCCTTCGAAGTGGAACTCGGCAGATTGGATCATGTGAATGGGCGCGGCTGCGCAGTCTCGGCAATCCGTGCAGGGTCGCCGCTGCGCGTTTCAGCAGCCTTTCGCCGCGGCGGCGGTGTGCAGGGTCAGCGCTTGGCCGTGGCCGGGTTGCGGAAGCGGACCAGCACGCGCTGGCCCAGGCGCAAGCTCGAGGGCTGGGTGAAGGCCAGCACGCAGGCCACGCTGCGGTCGTTGCCGGCGGGCGTGGCGTCGTCGTGCAGCTGGGTGGGGCCGTAGGCCGGCGCCAGCCAGCGCACCACCGCCTCGCCGAGCACGGTCTGGCGGCCGTCGTCGCTGATCACTTCGGCGGCCATGCCCGGGGTGACGCTGCCGGCGTAGCTTTCGTTCAATTCGGCGCGGACCAGGCGCGGCGCGTCCGGCAGCAGGGTCAACAGCGGCGCGTTGGCCTCGGTGCGCGCGCCGGCCGCCGCCGACAGCTGCAGCACACGCCCGGCCACCGGCGCCTGCAGCCGGTACTGCGCACGCTGCAACTCGGCCGCCCGTACCTGTGCGTCTGCCAGGGCCGCATCGCTGCGCGCGGTGTCCAGCGCGTCCATCAGGCTCTGCACCGCGTCGCTGGCGTCGTCGGCGCTCTGCCCGTCGCCGGCGCCCAGGCGCGCGGCCTCGGCCAGCCGTCGTTGCTTCTGCTCGGCGCTTTGCAGGCGCTGTTGCAGCTGTTTCAGGTGGGTGGCCGCGGCCTGCGCGCGGGTGCGGGCGATGTCCAGGTCGACTGCGGCGGCTCGGTCGTCGCCAGCGACCAGCACCGCGCCTTTCTGCACCGCGTCGCCCTCGTGCACCGGCACCTCGCGCAGGGTCGCGGCGACCGGCAGGCCGAGCTTGAGCACGCCGCCCTCCACGTCGATGCGGCCGCGCGCCACCGCCAGGTAGGCCGGGGGGGCGGCGGCCGCCGCCGGTGTCGGCGTGCGGTCCGATGGCGCGCATGCGGCCAGCAGCAGGCTCAGCAGGGGCGCGGCGGCGAACGCTTTCATGGTGCGGGATTCCGTGAGGGCAGGGGCGAAGGCGGCGCGTTCACGCGGCGGTCGTCGAGGATGCGGCCGTCCTCCATCGACAGCACGCGGTCGGCGTGGCGGATCAGGCGCGGGTCGTGGCTCACGCACAGCACCATGGTGTTGTGGCGGCGCGCGATGCGGTGCAGCAGGTCGATCACGATCTGGCCGTTGCCGGCGTCCAGCGCGCTGGTCGGTTCGTCGGCGAACAGCAGCGCAGGGTGCTTGGCCAGGGCGCGGGCGATCGCCACGCGCTGCTTCTCGCCGCCGGACAGTTCGGCCGGGCGCAGATGCTGGCGGTGGGCGATGCCGACCTCGGCCAGCGCCTCCTCGGCACGGCTGCGCACCTCGGCGGGGGCCAGGCCCATGTACTGCAGCGGCAGCCGCACCTGGTCCAGCGCGCACAGCGCCGGGAACAGGTTGAAGCCCTGGAAGATGAAGCCGGTGTGGCGCAGCCGGAACTGCTCCAGCGCGGTGGCGCCGAGCGCGCCCAGTTCCTCGCCCAGCGCCAGCACCTGGCCGGCGTCGGCGCGCTGCAGGCCGCTGAGGATCGACAGCAGGGTGCTCTTGCCGCAGCCGGACGGGCCGGAGATCAGGGTCAGTTCGCCCGGCCACACCTGCAGTTCCACGTCGCGCAGCACCGGCGTGCGCAGGCTGCCGGAGACGAAGCTCTTGCACAGCCCGCTGCCGCGCAGGGTGGCGGCGGCCGGGTGCAGCGCGGCGGCGGCGGCGATCCGGCTCATCGCAGCAGCAACGCCGGATCGGCGCGGCGCAGCCCGCGCAGCGCGGCCAGGGCCGAGACCACGGTCAGCAGCATCACCGCGCACACGCACAGGCCCCAGCCGCTGGCGTTGAACGCCACCGGCACGTCGTGCGCGCGGGCCAGCGCGACCAGCGCCGCGCCCAGCGCGCTGGCCCCGATCAGGCCCAGCGCACCGACCCAGGCGGCCTGTTCCAGCACCACCCAGCGCAGGTTGCGCATGCTCACGCCCAGCGCGTTGAGTGTGGCGTACTCGCGCGCGGCGCCGAGCACGGTGCCGAGCAGGGTCTGGCTGGTGATGGCCACGCCGACCAGCAGCACGATGCCGCCCAGGAACAGCACGCCGGAGCCGGCACCGGTATCGAACATCCAGAACAGGATGCTGCGCCGGGCGAAATCGTCGGCGCTCCAGGCTTCCACGCGCGGCCGCGTGACCGCGCTGTCGATCGCCTGCGCCACCGCCTGCGGATCGGCGCCGGGGCGCAGCCTGGCGACCATGTAGGTCGGCCAGTCCGGATGCGCGGTGTCGGTGTTGAGCGCGCGCGCGGTGTCCAGCGAGGCCAGCACGTTGACCCCGCCCAGCGCGCGCAGGCCGCGGCCGACCCCGATCACCCGCACGCGGTGGCCGTTGATGCGCGCGCTGCTGCCGATGTCGACGCCGAGCTTGTCCAGTTCCGCCCGGTCCACCACCACGGTGTCCGGTTCGCGCAGCGCCGCACGCAGCGCCGGGCTGAGCAGGCGCGAGAACATCAGCCCGCCGTCGCGGGTGTCGATGCCGGAGATGTAGACCGACACCGCGCCGGTGTCGCCGGGGCCGCGCCAGTCGCCGTCGAACCAGATGAACGGCTCGACCTGCGTCACCTGCGGGTCCAGGTACAGCGGCGCGGCCGCGTCCGGATCGATGGCGCGGCCCTGGTCCACGCTCTGCGTGCCGGGATAGCCCAGCCACAGGTCGGCGTCGGAGCCGGAGACGTACACGCTGGCGCTGCCGAAGATGCCCAGCACCAGCGCGGTCTGCAGCAGCAGCAACAGGCTGGCGAAGCCCACCGACACCACCACCGGCAGGAAGCGGCGCCACTCGTAGCGCAGGGTCTGGCGGGCCAGCGCGACCATCAGGGCTGCGCGCCTTCGCGCTCGTTGCCGGTGCCGGCGCCGGGAATCGGCGCGGTGGCGCTGCCCAACGCGGTGTGCAGGGCGACGTAGGCCAGGTCGCGCTGGCGTTGCGCTTCCAGCAGTTCCAGCGTCGCCTGGTCGCGTGCGGCCTGCTGGGTGGCCACGTCCAGGTCGCTGCCCAGGCCCAGCCGCCGGCGCTGCTGCGCCGCCTCGGCGACCTGCTGCTGCGCCTGCAGCACCTGCTGCTCGGTCTCGACGTTGCGCCGCTGCTGTTCCAGCGCGGTCAGCGCGTCCTCGACCTCGTTGACCGCCGACAGCACGGTCTGCCGGTAGGCGAGGGTGGCCGCTTCCAGCAGGTCGCCGCGCGCCTTGGCCCTGGCCTGGCGGATGCCCCAGTCGAACAGCGGAATGTCGATCACCGGGCCGAACGAGGCGATGCCGTGGGTGGCGGTGCGGCGGTGGCTCAGCAGGCTGGTCGACCAGCGGATCGCGCCGCCCAGGCCGATGCTGCCGTAGCGGTCGGCGCGGGCGATGCCCAGGGCGCCGGCGGCGCTGATCACCTCGGCCTCGCGCGCGGCGATGTCCGGGCGTCGCCGCAGCAGGTCGGCCGGCACGCTGTCGACTGCGGCGATCTGCAGTTGTCCCGGCGCGCTGCTGGCCGCGGCCGTGCTCCACGCCGGATCGGGCGCGTCGCGGCCCAGCAGCACCGCCAGGCGCCGCGCCGCCGCCGCCGCGGCGTCGCGCGGTTCGTTCACCGCGGTCTGCGCCTGCAGCACCGCCGCCTGCGCCTGCGCCGCAGTGGCCGGCGCGGCCAGATGCAGGTCGACCAGGGTCTGCTGCAGGCTGGCCTGGCGCTGGCGCGCGTCGGCGATGTCCTGCAGCAGGCGTTCGGCCTGCTGCGCGTGGCGCAGGTCGATCCAGTTGTGGGTCACGTCGGAGATCGTCGCCGCGCGCACCTGCGCCAGGTTGGCCTGAGCGCTCTGCAGGTCGCCGCGGGCCACGCGGTTGGTGGCTTCGCCGCGACCGAACAGCGGCAGCTCCCACTCCGAATCGACGCCCACGACCAGGAACGAGGCGCTGGCGTCCGGATCGATCGGATCCTCGGTGCGCGCACGCAGTTGCGGCCGCAGCGTCGCGTCGGCGACCGCATCCAGCCGCCGCGCCGCGCGCAGCCGTGCCAGCGCCTGACCGACCTCGAGATCGTCCTGCAGCGCCTGCGCGACCAGCGCATCGAGTTGCGGATCGTGGAAATCCTGCCACCAGGCGCTGCCCGGCGGGCGCGGCGCGGCTGCCTGCGGCGTCGCGCTGCTCCAGTGCGCGGGCAGCGACGGCTGGCGCAGATCGGGGATGGGCTTGCTGGCGCAGCCGCCCAGCGCCAGCGCGGTGGCCAGCGCCAGTGCGCCGGCGCAGCGAAGACGGTGGCGGCTCATGCCCGCGGCTCCGCGCCGGCCGGCAGGTCCAGTTCCGCGCGCAGGCCGCCCAGCGCCGAGCGCCGGTAGCGCAGCGTGGCGTGGTGGCGGGCGGCGATGTTGGCGACGATGGCCAGGCCCAGGCCGGTGCCGCCTTCGGGCGCGTCCGGCGCGCGGAAGAAACGCTCGCCCAGGCGCGGCAGCAGGGCCTCGTCGATGCCGCTGCCGGCATCGTCCACGGCCAGGCGCACGTACAGCGGATCGCGGCGCAGGCTGACCGTGACCATGCGGCCGGCGGCATGCCGGAAGGCATTGTCCAGCAGGTTGTCGAGCAGTTCGCGCAGCGCATAGGCGTCGGCGGCCACCCAGGCGGGCGCGTCGTCGTCGCCGGCGTCGTAGCCCAGGTCCACGCCGGCGTGCAGCGCGTCGGGGATGCGGTCGGACAGGGCCTGCGGCAGCCATTGCGCCAGGTCCAGCGGCAGCAGCTCGCGGATGCTCTCGCGCGGCGCCTGGGTGCGGGTCAGCGCCAGCAGCTGGGTGGAGGTGCGGGTGGCGCGGTCGGTCAGCTGGCGGATGTGCTGCAGCGCCTGCGCGGTGTCTTCCGGGCGCTGGCCGGCCTGGGCGCGCTGCACGTGCATGCTCAGCCCGGCCAGCGGCGTGCGCAATTGGTGCGCGGCGTCGGCCAGGAAGCGTTCCTGCAACGCCATCATGTGCTTGAGCCGGCCGAGCAGGCCGTCGATGGCCTGGGTCAGCGGCAGGATCTCCACCGGGATGTCCGGGCCGGACACCGGGCTGAGGTCGCGCTGGCTGTCGTCGAGCCGGCGCACCGCCGGCTCCAGCATGCGCAGGCCGACGCGCACGCCGTGCCAGACCAGCACCAGCAGCGAGCAGGTGAGCAGCAGTTCGGTCGGCAGCATCAGCACCAGGATCTCGCGGGCGCGGCGGTGGCGGTCGTCCAGGGTCTCGGCCACCGACACGGTGAGCCAGTCGCCCGGCTCCAGCGCCGAGGGCAGCAGCAGGCTGGCCACGCGCACCGGCACGCCGTTGTCCATGCGGTCGTCGTACAGCATCACCCGGCCGATCTCGGCCGGATCCGGATGCTTGGGGATCGGCTGGGTGCTGCCGCTGATCACCCCGTGGCGGCGGCTGTCCAGCTTGAAGAACACCCGGCCGTCGCTGCTGTACTCCAGCAACTGCCGCGCCTGCAGGGTCAGCGGCATGCGTTCGCCGGGGTCGTTGACCGCGTTCGCCAGGCCCTGCGTGTCCTCCTTCAGGTCCATGTCGTGGACGTGATTGGTGTACTTGAGCATCAGCAGGTAGAACAGCGACGACACCACCAGCATCAGCAGCACGGTCGGGATCAGCAGGAACGCCAGCAATCGCTGGCGCAGGCTGGGATGGCGGTAGGCCGGCGCGTGCGCGGCGGTGGTCGCGCTCACTGCGAGGTCTGTGCGTGGTCGGCGGCCGGTGAGGCGGCGTGCGACTCCTCCAGCAGGTAGCCCAGGCCGCGGATGGTCCGGATGCCGACGCCTGCGCCATGCAGCTTGCGCCGCAGGCGGTGCATGGAGATGTCCAGGCCGTTGTCGGTGATTTCGTGCTGCCAATCGCACAGCGCCTCGGTCAGCTGGCTGCGGCTGACCACGCGCCCGCTGCGCAGCAGCAGGGTTTCCAGCAGCGCGAACTCGCGCGCGGTCAGGTCAAGCGGCTGGTCCTGCAGCCACACCCGGCGTCCGGCCAGGTTGATGCGCAATTGCCCCAGCACCAGCTCCGGCACGCCGCCGCTGCTGCTGCGGCGCAGGAGCGCGCGGGTCCGGGCAAGGAACTCGGACAGTTCGAAGGGCTTGATCAGGTAGTCGTCGGCACCTTCGTCGAGGGCGCGGATACGGTCTTCCACCGCGTCGCGGGCGGTCACCACCAGCACCGGGATCTCGTCGCGGCGGGCGCGCAGGCGCTGCAGCACCTGCAGCCCATCGCGGCGCGGCAGGCCCAGGTCCAGTACCAGCAATTGATAGCTTTCGCTACCGAGTGCGCGTTCGGCGGCGGCACCGTCGCCGACATGGTCTACCACGTGGCCGCACTCGGCGAGCGAGTCGCGTAATGCAACGGCAATGGACGTATCGTCTTCGGCGACCAGGATGCGCATGACGCGAAATGCTTGCAACGGGGATGTGGGAAAACCGTCGTAATCGGCGGCGGCGAAGTCACTACGTTCACATACGTCGATGTAATTTCGATGGAGTCTGTATCCAGATTCTGCGATGCGGTGATGACGATTGTCATCCATGACATCCTTCGCGTGCTCGCCGGTCCGGACGCCGCCGGGTAGGAAAAATCCTATAGCCAGCCGCGGCATCCGCCGATCCTCACGCCCCCGTGGCGGCGGCATCATGCATGGGTCGGCAACGTCACCGCTCCCGCGCCAGGGAGACGGTTCCCACGGAATCGAACGGATCTCGATTCGCCGGCCACGTTTCGCTCCCGCAGGCGCCGATGGATCGGCGCAGCGCCACTGCGATCGGAAGCAAAGGGAAGAAAACGCACGAGGCCCCGGCATGCCGGGGCCTCGTGCGTTCAACGTGCCGCTATCGAGCGGGAATCATGTCGGCATCATGCAAGGACGGGTCGGTCTGCACGGATACTGTCAGCGCCGCACCGCACACCACTGTCTGCGCGCAAACACTCAGGCCGCGATCCGCCCGCCTTTGCGAATCCCCAATCCCGACTCCCGAATCCCGGCTCCCAAATCCCAGCCCCTCAGAGCGCCCAGTCCAGCCGCAGGCCAGCCACCAAGGCATTGGGCAGGTCGCGGGTACGGGTCGGCTCGTTGAACTGGTCCGGGTGCACGATGTAGTGCAGGTTCGGGGCGATGCGCAGTTGCGGGGTCACCTGGATGCCGTAGCTCAGTTCCATCATGGTCTGCGAGCGGTGCGGGGTGCCGCTGCCGCCGGCCGCGGCGCGGGCCAGGCGCAGGTCTTCCAGGGCGTCGTCGCTGTAGTGCTGCTGGGTGACGACGAAGGCGATGTTGTCCTGCGGGCGGCTGGCGAAGGTGCCGCGCTGGACCAGGCCCAGCTCCAGGAAATGGTCTTCGATCAACTGCCCGGAGGTGCCCTTGAGCACCGAGCCGAACAGCACCAGGCCGCGGTTGCTGTCCGGGTCGGGGCGGGTGACCTGCTGTTCGAAGCGGAAGAACGCGCCGGAGCGGCCGCTGCGGGTGGCGTAGTCCAGCCCGCTCAGCCGCGCCGGGTTGCCGTTGCGGTCGTTGAGCGGATCGCGGTAGTCGGAATTGTCCTGCCAGCCGCCGAGCTCGTACATCGCCGGCAGGCGCGCGCCGCTGGCCTGGGTGCTGTAGCCGATCGCGTAGGGCACGATCACCCCGGTGCTGTCGTTGGTGCTCCAGTTCAGGCCGTGCTGGCCGCGTTCGGCCTGGATCGGGTTGACCTCGTAGGCGCCGACGTGGACGTAGACGTTCGGGGTCACCCAGGCCTTGGCGTGCGCGGCCCAGCTGGACACCGGCCAGTAGGTGAAGTTGCTGGTGCGGAACACGAAGGTCGGGTTGCCGCAGGCCGAGTTGCCCTGGAAGTACCCGCACAGCTCCGAGCCCAGGAAGTGGATGTTGGCCACGCTGCGGCCGGCCTCCAGTTCCAGGCGGTCGTTGAACAGCTTCTGGTCGATGGTGAAGTTGGCCAGGCGCGTGCCCTGGCCGCCGTAGATTTCCTGCACCGAGGTGCTGTTGCCGATATTGCCGTTGGCCAGGTTGGTGCCATGGCGATTGATGCCGTAGACCTTCAGCGTGGCGCCGTTCCAGCCCATCAGCCGTTGCAGGTCCACGTCGGTGCCGAACATCAGCTGCCCGGCGTAGGCGCTGCCCTCATGCTTGCCGCCGTCCAGCGACACGGCGCCTTCGCCGGTGTAGGCGAGCTTGAGCTTGAAGGCGTCGCTGGCGTCCTGGGCGTGGGCCAGCGGTGCGGCGAGCGCCAGCGCCAGGGTGGCCAGGGGCAGGGACGAGACGAGGGGACGGGACATGGCGGAACTCCTCAGCAGGGAAAGGCCGGCGCGCCGCCAGCGGCGACGGGGGGAGGGGCATCGCGTGGCGACGCGCCGACGCATGGACGGGATCAGGCGAGAACCGGCTTCTTCAGCACCCGCAGTGCCACCGCGGTGACCACGGTGCCGGCGAGCAGCGCCACCAGGTACATGCCCAGGTGGCTGACCGCATTGGGGATCGGCAGCACGAACACACCGCCGTGCGGCACCTTCAGTTCGGCGCCGGCGGCCATCGAGATCGCACCGGCCAGCGCCGAGCCGAGCATCAGCGCGGGGATGGTGCGCAGCGGGTCGCGCGCGGCGTACGGGATCGCGCCTTCGGTGACGAAGGCCAGGCCGAGCACGCCGGTGGCGGCGCTGCTGCCGCGCTCGTCCTGGGTGAAGCGGCTGCGGAACACCCAGGTGGCCAGGGCGATGCCCAGCGGCGGGGTCATGCCGGCGACCATCGCCGCGGCCATCGGCGTGTACACCTGGCTGGCGATCAGGCCGGTGGAGAAGGCATAGGCGGCCTTGTTGACCGGCCCGCCCATGTCGAAGGCCATCATCGCGCCCAGCAGCAGGCCCAGCAGCACCGCGCTGCTGCCCTGCATGCCGCGCAGCCATTCGGTGAGCCAGGCCAGCAGCTCGGCCACCGGCTGGCCGACCACGTAGAGCATGGCCAGGCCGACCAGCAGGGTGCCCAGCACCGGCAGGATCAGCACCGGTTTCAGGCCCTCGAGCGTGCGCGGCAGCTTGATCGCCCGGTTCAGCGCGGCCACGCCGTAGCCGGCGATGAACCCGGCGAGGATGCCGCCGATGAAGCCGGCGCCGAGGTTGGCCGCGACCATGCCGCCGATCATGCCGGGGGCGATGCCGGGGCGGTCGGCGATGGAGTAGGCGATGTAGCCGGCCAGGGCCGGCACCATCAGGGTGAAGCCGGCCTTGGCGCCGATCTGGAACAGCGACCAGGCCAGGGTGCCCTTGTGCGCGTCGTCGAAGGCGTAGATGCCGCCGAGCGCGAACGCCAGTGCGATCAGCAGGCCGCCGGCGGTGACGAAGGGCAGCATGAACGACACGCCGGTCATCAGGTGCTTGTACGGGCCGGCGGAGCGGCCGCCCTGGGCCTTGGCCGGGGCGCTGCCGCCATTGCCGGCGGCGTGCACGCTGGCCTCGGCCAGGGCCTTGCGGATCAGTCCCGGCCCGTCGTTGATCGCCGGCTTGGTGCCGCTCTTGAACAGGCGCTTGCCGCCGAAGCGGCCCAGGTCGACCTCGCGGTCGGCGGCGATCAGCACCAGGTCCGCGGCGGCGATCTCCTCGGCGCTGAGCGCGTCCTGCGCGCCGACCGAGCCCTGGGTCTCCACCCGGATCTGGTGGCCCAGCGCCTTGGCCGCCTGCTGCAGGCCCTCGGCGGCCATGAAGGTGTGGGCGATGCCGGTGGGGCAGGAGGTGATGGCGACGATGTGCTTGCCGGCGCCCTCGGTGCTGTCGGCCGTGGCCGGCACGGCGGCGGCGTCGGACGTCGTGGCGGCAAGCAGTGGCGCCAGCACCGCGCCGGCGTCGGCCAGCACCGCGTCCAGCGCGCTGCGCTGCACGCGGCGGTTGGCGAAGCGGGCGGCATCGACGTCGCCGTCGCCGACCAGCAGCAGCGGCGCGGCGGCGGATGCGGCGGTCAGGTCCAGCGGCGCGATCACGCCCTGCGGCGTGCGCACCTCGGCCTGCAGGACGGCGCCCCGCAGCGTGGCGGCATGCCGCAGCGCCTCGGCGGCGAGGACGGCTTCGGTACTGCGATCGCCGGCGGCGATCACCACGAGGATCGGATTCATGCGGGCTCCCGATGAGCGCAAGAGGGCGCGGCGCACAGCAGCGACGCGACGGAAGTCATGCCAGGGTCTCCACGCGGACCGCGGCGGCCAGCTCGGCCAGGCGCTCGCGCGGCAGGCGGCGGGCGACGCCGCTGCCCAGCGTGGCCACGGCGAAGGCGGTGGCCTGGCGCGCGCAGGTCGCCAGGTCGGCGTCGGCGCGCAAGGCCGCGACCAGGCCGGCGACCATCGCATCGCCGGCGCCGACGCTGCTGCCACCGGTCACCTGTGGCGGCTGCGCCAGCAGCGCCTGCTCGCCGCGCACGAACAGCGCGCCGTCGCTGCCCAGCGACACCGCCACCAGGCCGATGCCGCGCGCCAGCAAGGCGCGTGCGGCGCCGAGCAGGTCGGCGGTGCTGGCCAGCGGCGCGCCGGCCCACTCTTCCAGTTCGTGGCGGTTGGGCTTGATCGCGAACGGCAGTTGCGCGCGCGGCGCGTCCAGGGCGGCGTGCAGCGGCGCGCCGCTGGTGTCCAGCAGCACCCGCGCACCGGCCGCGGCGGCCTGCGCCTGCAGGTGTCGCCAGGTGTCCTCGGCCAGGCCGGCCGGCAGGCTGCCGCAGAGCACCACCGGCAGGCCGGGGCGCAGCAGCTCGGCCAGGCGCGCGCCGACGCTGTCGAGTTGCGCCTGGTCCAGGGCCAGGCCGGGCAGGTTGATGTCGGTGGTGGCGCCGCTGTCGGCGGCGACCAGCTTGAGGTTGGTGCGGGTGTCGCCGGGCACGCGCAGGCAGCGGTCGTCGATGCCGCGTTCGGCGAACAGCGCCTCGAACGTCTGCGCGTTGTCCGCGCCGAGCGCGCCGAGCGCGGCGCAGCGCAGCCCTGCGTCGGCCAGGCAGGCGGCGACGTTGATGCCCTTGCCGCCGGCGATGGCATGGGCGCTGCGCGCACGGTGCACCTGGCCGGGCTGCAGCCGGTCGATCGCCACGGTCAGGTCGATCGCCGGATTCAGGGTGACGGTGACGGCATCGACGCTCATGCGTCGGCTCCGCCGTCGAGCGCGCGCACGTCCGCCGCGCTCTCGCACTCCAGCGCGCGCTGCGCCAGCGCCTGCAGCGCGTCCAGGCGGCTGCCGCGCAGGCGCGCCTTCACCGTGGGGATGTCGTTGGGGGTCATCGACAGCTCGTGCACGCCCAGCCCGGCCAGCAGCGCCGCGCCGAACGCATCGCCGGCCAGGCCGCCGCACACGCCGACCCAGCGGCCGTGGCGCGCCGCGCCCTCCACGGTGGTGCGGATCAGCCGCAGCACCGCCGGATGCAGGCTGTCGGCCTCGGCGGCCAGGTCCGGGTTCTGGCGGTCGATGGCCAGGGTGTACTGGGTCAGGTCGTTGGTGCCGATCGAGAAGAAGTCCGCGTGTTTCGCCAGCGCATCGGCCTGGATCGCCGCGGCCGGCACTTCGATCATGATGCCCAGCGGCACCTCCGGTGCCTGCAGCTCCGCGCGCAGGCGCTCGCATTCGGCGCGCAGCGTCAGCAGTTCCGCCGCCGAGGTGATCATCGGGAACATGATCGCCAGGCGTGCGCCGTCCTTGGCCGCGCGGTACAGCGCGCGCAGCTGCGGTTGCAGCAGGTCGGCGCGGCGCAGCAGCAGGCGCGCACCGCGCACGCCCAGAAACGGGTTGTCCTCGCGCGGCAGGTTCAGGTGCACCACCTGCTTGTCGCCGCCGATGTCCAGCGCGCGCACGATCAGCGCGCGGCCGTCCAGCGCCTGCGCCATCGCGGTGTAGGTGGCGTACTGCTCGTCCTCGCTGGGGGTGCTGCCGCGCTCGAGAAACAGGAATTCGGTGCGCATCAGGCCCACGCTCTCGGCGCCCTGCGCCAGTGCGGCGGCGACCTGCTCGGGCAGGTTGACGTTGGCGCCGATCTCCAGGCGATGGCCGTCCTCGGTCTGCGCCGGCTGGTTGCGCTGCTCGGCTTCGCGTGCACGCAGTTGCTGCTGTTCGTCGATGTAGGCGCGGGCCGAGGCAAGATCGGCCTCCGACGGCGCCAGATACAGGCGGCCGCTGCTGCCGTCGACGATGACGGTGGCGCCGTCCTCCAGGTCCAGCAGGTCGGCGCCGCCGGCGACCAGCGCCGGCAGGCCGAGGGTGCGCGAGAGGATCGCGGTGTGCGAGGTCGGGCCGCCCACGGCGGTGGCCAGGCCGAGCACGCGCGCGGTGTCGAGGTTGGCGGTGTCCGACGGCGACAGGTCGTGGGCGAGCAGGATGCATGGCGCGGCCGGCAACTGCGCCAGGCTGCCGCCGGCCAGGCTCGGATCCAGGTGCGCCAGCACCCGGCGGCCGACGTCGCGCAGGTCGCTGGCGCGTCCGGCCAGCACCGCATTGCCCAGCGCCGAGAGCTTGTTGGCCAGGCGCTCGACCGACTGCTGCCAGGACCAGGCGACGCCGTGGCCCTCGACCATCAACTGGCAGGCCAGGGTGATCAGGTCGGTGTCGTTGAGCAGTTCGGCCTGGGCGCGGAAGATCGCCGCGTCGCCGGCGCCGAGGCGGCGGCGGGTGTCGTCCTCGATGGCCTGCAGTTGCGCGCGGGTGCGCTGCAGGGCGTCGTGCAGCAGGGCGCCGCCGTCGCTCAGCGGCACCGGCGTGTCCGCCACCGCGACATCATGCCCGGCCAGCTTGTGCACCACGCCGATCGCCAGGCCGGGGCTGGCGCCGATACCGACGATGGCCGGCTGCGCCTGTGGCGGGGTCCAGCCGGCGACCGGCGCGGCGCGGCGTTGCGCGGCGGCTTCGGCATCGGCCTGCTCCTGCGCGGTCAGCGCGTCGATCACGCTGCGCAGCCGCGCCAGCGCCGCCGCGGCGTCCTGGCCCTCGGCCGAAATGGTCACGGTGTCGCCGGCGTGCAGGCCCAGTTGCAGCAGCGACACCAGGTTCTTGGCGTCGCCGACCTGGTCGCCGGCACGCACCTGGATGCGGGCGGCGAAGCCGCGCGCGGTTTCCACCCAGCGCGTGGCCGGGCGGGCGTGCAGGCCGGTGGGGTAGCGCACGGTCCAGTCGAAGCGCTCGGCCAGGTCGCTGGCCGGGGCGGTGGGCGCGGTGGGGGCCGCGTCCTTGCTCAGCGCGGCCACGATCGTCTGCGGGTCGGCGCTGGCGAACAGCGCCTCCAGCCGCGGCGGGTCCTGGATCAAGCGGGTCAGCCGCCGCAGCACGGCGATGTGGGTGTCGGACTGGGCGGCGATGGCGACCACCAGGCGCGTGGTCTGGCCCGGGTTCCACTCCACGCCGTCGCGCAGTTGCAGGACGGCGATGCCGTCGCGGCGCACCAGGTGGCGGTCCTCGCCGGTGCAGTGCGGGATCGCCACGCCATGGCCCAGGAAGGTGTTGGCCAGTGCTTCGCGGCGCAGCATGCTGGCCTCGTAGGCCGGCGGCACGCAGCCGGCGGCGACCAGCAACTGCGCCGCCTGGGCGATCGCGTCGGCCTTGTCGTGGGCCTGGGCATCGACCCGGACCAGGTCGCTGGAAACCAGGGAGGAGGAGGGCGTCTGGGACACGCGGAGTCCTTGAGGGTGGGCGACGAGTGGGCGCAGTGTGGGAACGTTCCCAGTCGATCGTCAATGTGCAGTGCACAATTCTTTCGGAAAAGCCGGGTGCTACTATCCGGAAGCGCCACAAAGACAGGGGGTCGATATGGAAAACAAGCGGGAACGTTGCCAGTGAGCGTCAGCATCCACGACGTGGCGCGGGTCGCCGGCGTCTCGACCTCGACGGTTTCGCGCGCACTGGGCCACGGCCCGGTCAGCGAGGAGGTGCGCGCGCGGGTGGAAGCAGCGGTGCGCGAAACCGGCTACCGCCCCAACCTGATGGCGCGGCGGCTGCGCTCGCAGCACTCAGGGGTGGTGGGCCTGATCGTCGCCGACATCCGCAATCCGTTCTTCACCGCCGCGATCCGCGCGGTCGAGGACGTGGCCTACCGCGCCGGCATGCGCGTGATCCTGTGCAATACCGACGAGGATCCGCAGCGCGAGGCGCTGTACCTGCAACTGATGCAGGAAGAGCGGGTCAGCGGGCTGATCTTCGCCCCCACCCGCACCACTCAGAGCCAACTGGGCAAGTTGAGCTTCGACCATCCGGTGGTGCTGCTGGACCGCGCCGGCAAAAGTGGCACGCACGACAGCGTGGTGCTGGACAATGCGGCGGCGATGGCGGCCCTGGTCGATCACCTGGTCGGCCAGGGCGTGCGCCGGATCGGCGGCCTGTTCGGCAGGACCAGCAGCACCGCCGCCGAGCGTCGCGACGGCTATCTGGAGGCGATGCGCGGGCACGGCCTGGTGCCGGACTACCGCGAGGTGGCGCCGAGCGCGGAGGCGGCGATCGCCGAGGTTCAGGACTGGCTGGCGCAGGCGTCGCGGCCGGACGCGCTGGTGGCCAGCAACAGCCTGCTGCTGATGGGCGCGCTGAAGGCCGCGCGCGGCGCCGGCCTACGCATTCCACAGGATCTGGCGCTGGCCGGCTTCGACAACGAAAGCTGGACCGACCTGGTCGAGCCCGGCATCACCGTGATCGAACAGCCGGTGGAAGAGATGGGACGCACCGCGATGTCGTTGCTGCTGGAGCGGATGAACGCGCCGGCGCAGCCGACCCGCAAGGTGGTGCTCAGCGGCCGCTGCATCGTGCGCGGATCGAGCCTGCGCTGATGGTCGCGGGGGCGTGAGGATGCGAGAGGGGTGCCGCTGCGGCGACGGGACGCTGCCGCAGCGGGGGTGGTGGCCTGCCTACTCGCTGCCGTCCGGTCGCGGGTAGTCGTGCTCGGGATCGGCGTGGTCGCGCTTGGGGTCGCTGTCGGGTTGGTCGCGATCCTTCCACTGCGCGTCGTCGTTGTGGCTCTTGTCCGGCGTGTGGCTGCGTTGCTGGGAATCGTGGGCGTTGTCGCGGTTGGCGGGCGGGGACATGACGGATCTCCTGGATCAGGCGGGGGTGGGCGCCGGATCCGGATGGCGGTCGTGCTGCTCGGAACCGTCCAGGCGCGCCCAGCAGGCGACGACCAGGGTTTCGGCATCGCTCCAGGCGATGCGCGGCCAGGGATGCTCGGCGTCGTAGCGCTGACGCAGGCGCTGCAATCGCACGTCGTTGGATTCGCGCGGCAACTGCAGGAACACATCGCAGGCCATCTTGATCAGGCGCGCATGTTCGCTGAACGACTGCGACCCCAATTTGCCCGCCGCGTGCAGCGCCTTCCAGTGCGCCAATTCGGCTTCGACATCCACGAGCAGGCTCGGAGCGTGACTCACGCGAGTTCTCCTTGAGTGAGAGGAAAGAGGGAGGCGGAGGGTGCCCCCCTGGCAGCCACCGCTCCATCACCCTAGGCCGCGGCGCGTAAAGGTGAGGTGGTGCTCATGTGGTGTGGATGACAAGACACGCGCCCACGCGGCCACAAAGCGTGATGTTGGACGCCGACTTTCACACACCGCGTTGTGAAGGCGGCCGACGCGTCGTGTGAAGACGAGGCGCGCATCTGCGACCCCGGCGTTCCGCCGATCGACTTGGTCCGCGCCGCTGCAGCGGCTTACCATGCACGAGGTCCGCGTCCGCGGGCACCCCGATTTTCCCACCACGCGCCGACGGTCGCCGTTGCCGGCGCCCGTAAAGGATTGGCATGTCCGTGACCCCCGTGTTCGATTCCGCGCCGCCGCGCATCGCCGTGATCGGCCTCGGCTATGTCGGCCTGCCGCTGGCGGTGGCGTTCGGCGCCCGCCACGACACGCTCGGCTACGACATCGATGCGCAGCGGGTGGCGCAACTGCGCGCCGGGCACGACCAGACCCTGGAACTGGAGGCCGAGGAACTGCGCGCCGGCGTGCACCTGCGCTACAGCGACGATGCCGCCGAGTTGCGCGACCGCAACGTCTACATCGTCACCGTGCCGACCCCGATCGACGCGCACGAGCAGCCCGACCTGCAGCCGCTGCGCCAGGCCAGCGAGTTGCTGGCCGGCGTGCTCAAGCGCGGCGACCTGGTGATCTACGAGTCCACCGTCTACCCGGGCACCACCGAGGAAGTCTGCGTGCCGTTGCTCGAGCAGGGCTCGGGATTGCGCTGCGACGTCGACTTCCATTGCGGCTACAGCCCGGAACGGGTCAACCCCGGCGACCGCCAGCGGCGCCTGGCCGACATCCGCAAGATCACCTCCGGCTCCAATCCCGCCGCCGCCGACGCGGTCGACGCGCTGTACGCCGGCATCATCGCCGCCGGTACCTGGCGCGCGCCGTCGATCCGCGTGGCCGAGGCGGCCAAGGTGGTGGAGAACATCCAGCGCGACGTCAACATCGCCCTGGTCAACGAGCTGGCGCTGATCTTCGACCGGCTCGGCATCGACACCCAGGACGTGCTGGACGCCGCCGGCACCAAATGGAACTTCCTGCCGTTCCGGCCGGGCCTGGTCGGCGGCCATTGCATCGGCGTCGATCCTTACTACCTGCTGCACAAGTCCGAGAGCGTGGGCTACCACCCGGACCTGATCCACACCGCGCGCCAGGTCAACAACCGGGTCGGCGCGCATGTCGCCGCGCGGGTGCAGGCGCTGCTGGCCGGCAAGGGCGTGGCGATGGCCGATGCGTCCGTGCTGGTGCTCGGCGTCACCTTCAAGGAGAACTGCCCGGACCTGCGCAACAGCCGCGCGCTGGAACTGGTGCAGGCGCTGGCCGCAGCCGGCGCCCGCGTCGACGCCTGCGACCCCTGGGCCGACCCGCAGGCGGCGCAGGCGCACGGCGTCGAGCTGCTGCCCGAACCGGTGCCCGGCCGCTACGACGCGGTGGTGCTGGCGGTGGCGCACGCGGCCTACCGCGACCTGGACGCGGCGCAGATCCGCGCGCTCGGCACGCCCGACCTGGTGGTCTACGACGTCAAGTCGGTGTGGCCGCGCGCGGCGGTGGACGACCGCCTGTAAGACGGGGCGCGGGCGCGCGCCAGCCCACGGCGCTGGCGTGCCTGGCACCGGCACGCTGTACCTGCGCGGAGCGGACCCGGCGGCGGTGGCAACGCCATGACCGCAACACCCTCTACACTCGCCGGCTTCCGACGCCTGCGAGGACCGCGATGCACCGCTACCTAGCCTATCTCGCCAGCTGCCTGCTGCTGGCGCTGTCCATCGCCCTGTGCGCGATCTGGCCGCTGTGGGGCTGGGGCGTGGCCGCCTTCGCCGTGCTGGCGGGGCTGGGCACCGTGGACCTGCTGCAGACCCGCAGCACCCTGCGCCGCAACTATCCGATTCTGGCGCATTTCCGCTACGGCCTGGAATCGGTCGGCCCGGAGATGCGCCAGTACTTCCTGCAGAGCGACATCGAGGAGGCGCCGTTCTCGCGGCAGCAGCGCGCCCTGGTCTACCAGCGCGCCAAGAACGTGATGGACGTGGTGCCGTTCGGCACCCAGCGCAGCACCTACGCGCCGGACTACGAGTGGATCAACCATTCGCTGGCCACCAGCGAGATCGCCGACCACGACTTCCGCGTCACCATCGGCGCCGACTGCGCGCAGCCCTACGCGGCCAGCGTGTTCAACATCTCGGCGATGAGCTTCGGCGCGCTGTCGGCCAACGCCATCCGCGCGCTCAATGCCGGCGCGCGCCAGGGCGGCTTCTACCACGACACCGGCGAGGGCTCGATCTCGCCGTACCACCGCGAGTGCGGCGGCGACCTGGTGTGGGAGATCGGCTCGGGCTACTTCGGCTGCCGCGACGAGGAGGGGCGCTTCGACCCGCAGCGCTTCGTCGCCAACGCGACGCTGGAGCAGGTCAAGATGATCGAGATCAAGCTCTCGCAGGGCGCCAAGCCGGGCCATGGCGGGGTGCTGCCGGCGGCCAAGGTCAGCGCCGAGATCGCCGCCACCCGCGGCGTCGCCATGGGCCGCGACTGCGTGTCGCCGTCGCGGCATTCGGCGTTCTCCACGCCGCTGGAGCTGCTGCAGTTCGTGGCGCGTCTGCGCGAACTGTCCGGCGGCAAACCCACCGGCTTCAAGCTGGCCATCGGCCACCCGTGGGAGTGGTTCGCCATCGCCAAGGCGATGCAGGAAAGCGGCCTGTACCCGGATTTCATCGTCGTCGACGGCGCCGAGGGCGGCACCGGCGCGGCGCCGGCCGAGTTCATCGACCACGTCGGCGTGCCGATGCACGAAGCCCTGCTGCTGGTCCACAACACCCTGGTCGGGCTGGACATCCGCGAGCGCATCAAGCTCGGCGCCGCCGGCAAGATCACCAGCGCCTTCGACATCGCGCGCACGCTGGCGCTGGGCGCGGACTGGTGCAACGCCGGGCGCGGCTTCATGTTCGCGCTGGGCTGCATCCAGTCGCTGAGCTGCCACAGCGATCGCTGCCCCACCGGCATCGCCACCCAGGACCGGCGCCGCTGGCAGCACCTGGACCCCACCGACAAGGCCACCCGGGTCGCGCACTACCACGCCAACACGCTCAAGGCCCTGCGCGAACTGCTCAGCGCCGCCGGGCTGACGCATCCCTCGCAACTGGGGCCGGAGCACATCCTGCGCCGCGTCTCGCAGGTGGAGATCCGCTCGCTGGCCTCGCTGTACCGCTACCTGGAGCCGGGCGAACTGCTGCGCACGGTGCCCGACCATGCGGTCTTCCACGATTACTGGGGCGACGCGCGCAGCGATTCGTTCCAGCCGCCGGAGCGGATCCGGCGCCTGCGCGACAGCAAGTCGCAATGAGCGAGGCGGCGCCAGCGCGGTTGCGGCCGGCGCTGCCGCAGGACATCGCAGTGCTGTGGGCGCTGCGCACCCGCTGCGTCCGCGAGGTCTGCAGCAGCCATTACCCGCCGGAGGTGATCGCGCGCTGGTCGGCGGCCCCGGCACCGGCGTCGTATCGCGGGCTGGTCGCCGCGGGTGGGGCGATCGTCGCCGAGGATCGCGACGGACGCGTGCTCGGCTTCGGCACCGTCGACCTGGCCGGTGCCGAGATCGACGGCCTGTTCGTCGATCCCACCCTGCGCGGCGGCGGCCTCGGCAGGCGTCTGCTGCAGGCACTGGAACAGCGCCTTGCAGCCTGTCCGCGCATCCATGTCGCCGCTGCACTGAACGCGGTGGCGTTCTACCGTTCGCAAGGGTATGTGGTGGTGCGCGAGGGAGGCTATCCCCATCCCAGCGGGATCGTGCTGGAGTGCGTGTTCATGGAGAAGCACGGCGCAGCCGCGCTACGCTGAGGTCGGTATCCCACTACATCGCGTGGACGCGGCCGTTTTGCACGGCCGCATGTACGGCGGATGCTCGCCATCGCCGCCGCCGCCCGCTATCGTGCCGGTTCCTCCTCGGCGTCCTGCGCATGAACCAACCCTCGGTCCCCGACGTCGTTCCCGCGCCGCTGCCCGTCGACGAAGCGGAACGTCTGCGCGCGCTGGCCGAGTTGGGGATGCTGGACACCCCGTCGGAGCCGGCCTTCGACGACCTGATCTGGCTGACCAGCCAGCTGTGCGAGGCGCCGATCGCCCTGATCTCGCTGATCGACGAACGCCGGCAATGGCTCAAGGCGAGCTGCGGCCTGCCCGCCGGCACCACCGGCTATCCGCGCGAGCTGGCGTTCTGCACGTATGCCTTGCTGTCGCCGCAGTTGCTGGAGGTGCCGGACACCACGCTGGACCCGCGTTTCGCCGGCAACCCGTTGGTCTGCGGTGCGCCGCACCTGCGCTTCTATGCCGGCATGCCACTGGTCGGCGACCAGGGCTACAGCTACGGCACCCTGTGCGTGGTCGACATCCGTCCGCGGCAGCTGGACACGCGCCAGCGCGAAGGTCTGCAGCGCCTGGCCCGGCAGGTCACTGCGCACCTGGAGGCGCGCCGCGACGCACGCATCGCCCACGACCAGGCCAAGACGCTGAGCCTGCTGCTGGAAACCATGCCCGACGGCGTGGTGTCGTGCCGGGCCGACGGCACGCTGGGCGAGTTCAACCGGGTGGCACGGCAGTGGCACGGGGCCGATCCTCGCGCCTTGCCGCCCGAGCAGTGGGCGCAGTACTTCGACCTGTTCGACGCCAGCGGCCAGCGCCTGCTGGCCAGCGATGACGTGCCGCTGGTCCGTGCCTGGCGCGGCGAATCGGTGCGCGATGCGGAAATCGTGATTGCCGCCAAGGGGCAGGCGCCGCGCAGCGTGCTGTGCAATGCGGAACGGTTGTATGGCGGCGACGCGCGGGTGCTCGGCGCGGTCTGCGTGATGCGCGACGTCAGCGCCGAACGCGCGGCGTCGCAGGCGGCGCTGCTGGCGGGGCAGCGCTTCTCCGGCGCGTTCTCGGTGGCCGCGCACGGCATGGCGCTGGTGTCGCTGGAAGGGCGCTGGCTGGACGTCAACGACGCCTTGTGCGCGATGCTCGGCTACAGCCGCGCGGAGCTGCTGGAGCTGCGCTTCCAGGATCTGACACATCCTGAGGACCTCGCCGAAGACATGGAACAGGTGGCCGCGTTGATCGCCGGCCGCCGCAACGACTACCACAGCGAAAAGCGCTATCACCACCGCGACGGCCATACCGTGCGTGCGCGCCTGGCGGTGTCGCTGGTGCGCGACGAACAGCAGCGTCCGCTGCACTTCGTCACCCATATCCAGGACATCACCGAGCAGCACCAGGCCGAGCACCGCCTGCGCGACAGCGAGGCGCAACTGCGCACCATCGCCGACAACGCGCCGGCGCTGATCGCCTACCTCGACCACGACCTGCGCTACCAGTTCGTCAACCGGCCGTATGCGGCGTGGTTCGGGCTGGCGCCGGAGCGCATCGTCGGCCGCGGACTGCACGAGGTGCTGGATCCACAGCAGCAGGCCTTGCTGCAAGTGCATCTGCCGGCAGCGCTGCAGGGTGTCCCGGCGCAGTTCGACGCCGAACTGTGCGATGCCACCGACGCCCTGCGCATCATGCATTTCAGCCTGATCCCGGATGTGGCGCTGGCGCCGCAACGGGTCGGCCTGCACCTGATGATCAGCGACATCACCGGGCAGACCCGGTTGGCGCGGCTGCTGGAGGAGCGCGCGCTGCGCGACGAGCTGACCGGGCTGCCGAACCGGATGGCCTGGAACCAGACGCTGCGGCGACGCATGAGCGAGCGCCGCAGCCAGGGCCAGGTGGCGGTGATGTTCCTGGATCTGAACGACTTCAAGAGCGTCAACGATCGTTTCGGCCATCACGTCGGCGATGCGCTGCTGGTGCACTTCGCGCGGCTGCTGCAGCGTTGCCTGCGCGGGCAGGACAGCATCGCGCGGTTGGGCGGCGACGAGTTCGTGGTGCTGCTGGAAGGGCTGGCCGACGCCAGGCGCGAAGTGCTGGCCGCCGCGGAGCGGATCATGGCGGCGTGCGCGGACGGCTGCGAGGTCAGTGGCCGGCACCTGCCGTTGCAGCCGAGCATCGGCATCGCGGTGCAGGCCGGCCCCGGCTTCGATCCGGTGCTGCTCACCCAGCGCGCCGACGAGGCCATGTACGTGGCCAAGCGCGATCCGCAGGCGCGGGTGCAGATCGCCATGCTCTGAGCGCGGCACGCCGTGCGCGTGGCGCGTCGGTCCCTGGCGGACAGCGCCGAGCGCTCAGCGGCAGTGCTGCGATGACGGCGTGGCGTCGGCGACGACGCGGCGCAACGCGCAGGGCGTGCCGCCACCATCGAGCCTGCGCTGATCCGGCGTGGACGCGTCGAAGCGGATGACGATGTCCGGCACCTCACAGTGGACCTTGTCCGCGATCGGGGTGAGCGCTCCGTAGGATCGCGCTCAAGGCCGCTTTCCACGCGACGCCAGGCAATCCTTGTGCGGACGCGGTGACGCGATCAAGGCGTCGGCGGCGTCTCTACCGGTGGCAAGCTCATCCCCAGCCGTTGCCGCACCTTTGCCAGGGCCGCCGTGTCGGCTTCGATGAGCGCGCGTCGCCCCCGTGCGAATGCCGCCGGATCGGGATTGTCCGCATCGGGCCCTCTGAAACGTTCCCTGCTCAGGTTGCAGGGATCGCACCCGGTCGCCTGGTTGCCCGCCAGGATCAGCGTGGTGCCGGGCGCGCCTGGCCCCGCCGGTGCGCGCTTCAACTGGAACACGAGCGCGGTCATCCAGGCGCCGTTGGGTAGCGAGCGCCGGTCGCGGCTGGCGAGGCGGAATCCGGACTGCTCATAGGATTCGATGTAGGCGCGTTCCAGTGCCTGCTGCGACATGCCGGCATGGGGAGTCTCGGTGATGGCGCGGCTCTGCGCGGCGGCTGCGCCGTGGACCAGCAAAGCCAGGGTCAGGTGCAAGCCAAGGATCGATCGGCCGGTGGCCATGCAGTGCTCTCGAGCCGGTTCGAATGGCTAGATTACGGGAAGCGAGCCTGTAGCCGGACGTCGCCGTGCACCTTCACGTCCGTGCTTCGGCCCGATCCCGTACCGGTCGCGCTCAGGCCCCGCTCCGTTGCAGCCAGGCCACCGCGCCGCGGCCGGCGCGCAGGCCGCTGGCGAAGCACGCCGTGAGCAGGTAGCCGCCGGTCGGCGCTTCCCAGTCGAGCATCTCGCCGGCGCAGAAGGTGCCGGGCAGCGCCCGCAGCATCAGGTGCGCATCCAGCGCCTCCAGGCGCACGCCGCCGGCGCTGCTGATCGCCTCGGCCAGCGGGCGCGGGCGCTGCAGGGTCAGCGGCAGGCGCTTGAGCGTGGCCGCGGCCAGCGTCGGATCGTGGCCGGCCTGCTTGCCGAGGATCTCGAACAGCAGCGCCGCCTTGACCCCGTCGATGCCGGCCTGGCGGCGCAGATGCTCGCCGAAGCTGCGGCCGCCGCGCGGCTTGCCCAGTTCGGCCTGCAGCCGTGGCAGGTCGCGCCCCGGCGCCAGGTCCAGCCACAGCGTGGTCGGGCCGTGCGCGGCGATGGTCTCGCGCAGGTCCGCGGCCAGCGCATAGATCAGGCTGCCTTCGATGCCGTGCTCGCCGACCACGCATTCGCCCTGCAGCGACTGCGCCTGGCCCTGCGCATCGTGCCAGTGCGCGACCACCGGCTTCAGCGGCGCGCCGGCATGGCGTTCGCGGAAATGCGCGCTCCACTCCACGTCGAAGCCGCAGTTGGCCGGCTGCAGCGGCGCCACCTCCACGCCGCGCGCGCGCAGCGTGTCCTGCCAGGCGCCGTCGGAGCCGAGCTGCGGCCAGCTGCCGCCGCCCAGCGCCAGCACGCAGGCATCGGCCTGCACGCGCTGCTCGCCGTCGGCGCCGGCGA
This sequence comes from Xanthomonas sp. D-109, assembly GCF_017746095.1. NCBI lineage: Bacteria > Pseudomonadati > Pseudomonadota > Gammaproteobacteria > Lysobacterales > Lysobacteraceae > Xanthomonas > Xanthomonas sp. D-109. The sequence goes on along the minus strand of NZ_JAGHWV010000011.1, from coordinate 172,056 downwards.
AGCGCAGCGCGCCGTCCGCGGCCCAGCCCAGCCAGCGCTGCTGCACGTGGAAGCGCACGCCGGCCTCCTTCAGCCGCCGCACCCAACCGCGCAGCAGCGGCGCGGCCTTGCGGTCCAGCGGGAACACCCGCCCGGAGCTGCCGACGTAGGTCTCCACACCCTGCGCCTGCGCCCAGGCGCGCAGTGCGTCGGCATCGAAGTCGGCCAGCCAGTCGCCGACCGCGGTCGCGCGTTCGCGATAGCGGGCGACGAAGCGTTCGAACGGATCGGAGTGGGTCAGGTTGAGGCCGCCCTTGCCGGCGATCAGGAACTTGCGTCCCACCGAGCCCTTGGCCTCGTACAGGTCGACCTCGGCGCCGGCGGCGCGCGCGGTCTCGGCGGCGATCAGCCCGGCCGGGCCGCCGCCGACGATGACGAGACGGCCGCGCACCGGCGCGGCGTGCTTGCTGGCGGGCATCGGCGCAGTCGGCTCAACGCGGCTGGACATCGAGCAGTTCGACCTCGAACACCAGCGAGGCGCCCGGCGGGATCACCCCGCCGGCGCCGCTGTCGCCGTAGCCGTAGTCCGACGGCAGCATCAGCAGGCGCTTGCCGCCCACGCGCATGCCGGCCACGCCCTCGTCCCAGCCGCGGATCACCTGGCCACCGCCCAGCACGAAGCTGAAGGGCTGGCCGTGGTCGGCGGAGGCGTCGAACTTCTCGCCGCGCTTGTCCTTGGCGTGCTCGTCGTACAGCCAGCCGGTGTAGTGCACGGTGACCCGGCTGCCGGGGCGCGCCTCGGCGCCGTCGCCGACACGCTCGTCGGTGGCCTGGAACGTGGCGATGCTGCCGCCGGGCGGCGGCCCCGGCGGCGTGCAGCCGCCCAGCAGCCACGCCGGCAACGACAGGCTCAACAGCAGCAGGATTCGGCGCATGCGGGACGTCCACGGCGGGCAGGGCGTGCAAGGGTAGCGCATCGCCGCAGCGGCTATCATGCGGCGCATGGCCAAACTGCTGCTCAACCTGCGCCACGTGCCCGACGACGAACGCGCCGAGGTCTGCGCGCTGCTCGATGCCGCCGGCATCGGCTACTACGAAACCCGCGCCGGCACCTTCGGCATCTCCGCCGGCGGCATCTGGCTGCGCGAGGACGCCGAGCAGGCGCGCGCCAAGTCGTTGCTGGCCGAGTACCAGGCCGAACGTGGCCAACGCGCCCGCGCCGAGCGCGCCGCGGCGTTGCGCGACGGCAGCGCCGAAACCTTCGCCCGCCTGTTGCGGCGGCGCCCGCTGTTCGTGCTGGCGACGTTGCTGGGCATGCTGCTGGTCGCTTCGCTGGTGCTGCTGCCGTTCCTGCTGCTGCGCGGCTAGCGGGGCGCGCTGCAACACGCGTCGCCGAGGTGCCGTGTGCGCTGGGGCGGCCGTTTCCTGCAGCGGGCATGCGCCGCAGGCTCTAAAATGCGCCGATGATCGCCAACACCGCCGCCTATCACTTCGTCGCCATCGCCGACCCCGACGCGCTCGCCGCGCAGTTGCATGCCTGGGCGCAGGACGGAGACCTGCGCGGCACGATCCTGGTGGCGGGCGAGGGCATCAACCTGTTCCTGGCCGGCGCGCCGGCAGCGATCGACGGCTTCTACGCGCAGTTGCGTGCCGATCCGCGCTTCGCCGACCTGCGCGTGAAGTCCAGCACCAGCGCACAGCAGCCGTTCGCGCGGCTGAAGGTCAAGGTCAAGCCGGAGATCATCAGCTTCCGCCGCGATGCCGCCGCGCCGCTGGAGGCGGCGCGTGCGCCGGCGGTGGCGCCGGCCACCCTGCAGCGCTGGCTGCGCCAGGGGCACGACGACACCGGCCGGCGCGTGGTACTGCTGGACACGCGCAATGCGCAGGAAGTGGTCCACGGCACCTTCGCCGGCGCGTTGACCCTGCCGATCGTCAAGTTCACCGACCTGCCGGAGGCGCTGGCCCCGCACCGCGCGGCCCTGGCCGACGCCACCGTGGTCAGCTTCTGCACTGGTGGCATCCGCTGCGAAAAGGCGGCGCTGTGGATGCGCGCCGACGGCATGGACAACGTGCTGCAACTGGACGGCGGCATCCTCGGCTACTTCGAGGAAGTGGGCGGCGAGGGCTACGACGGCCGCTGCTTCGTCTTCGACGAACGCGTGGCGCTGGATCCGCAGTTGGAGCCGCTGGTGGGCGGCTGATTGTCGCGGGATTGGGGAGTCGGGATTGGGGATTGGCAAAGGCGTGTTGCTGCCAGCTATGCATGTGGCCCGTCAGGTAAGGCAACACCCGCTTTAACGAATCCCCAATCCCGACTCCCCAATCCCCACGCCCTCAGGCGTACTGCATCTTGCGCGTCATCCCGCCATCGACCACGAACTCCTGGCCGGTGATGAAGCCGGCCTGCGCCGACAGCAGATAGACCGCCAGGGCGCCGATGTCCGGTGGCGTACCGACACGACCGGCCGGATGCTGCGCATGGTCCTGTCGCGACAGCTTGGGAGCGCGCCGCGCGGTCGGCTTGCGCCAGGCGTCGGTGGCGATCCAGCCGGGGCTGATGCAGTTGACCCGTACCTGCGGACCGGCGCTGATCGCCAGCGCGTGGGTGAACGCCACCAGCCCGCCCTTGGACGCGGCGTAGGCCTCGGTGTCCGGTTCGGACTGCTGCGCGCGGGTGGAGGCGATGTTGACGATGGCGCCGCCGCCGCGGCTGCCGCGCAACGCCGGCAGGGCGTGCTTGCTGCACAGGAACGCGCCGCCCAAGCTGGCCCCGAGCCGTCGGTTCCACTCGCGCAGCGACAGCCGTTCCAGCGGTCCGGTGTGTGGATCGGCGATGCCGGCGTTGTTGACTAGCCCGTCGATGCGGCCGAACCGGGCCAGCGCGGCATCGATGAAGCGGCGCACGCTGGCCTCGGCGGCCACATCGACGCGGCGGAACAGCAGGCGCTCGCCGGCATCCAGTTCGGTCACGCAGGCCCGCCCGGCGTCGGCGTCGAGATCGCCGAACACGACCTTGCCGCCAGCGCCCAGCACCGCCTGCACCACGCCGCGGCCGATGCCTTGCGCGCCTCCGGTGACCAGCACCACACGGTCGCGCAAGGGCATGGCGGGGACGGGTGCGGGTGGCGGGATCAGCGACATGGGGGCGACCGGGCGAGAGCAGGGGTATCAGCCTAGCCAGCGCGCTGTGCAACCAATGTGGTAGTGGCGCTTGCGTTGATCTGATGATGCGAGGCTTCGCCCGTACCCTCATCTGCCCCTTCGGGGCACCTTCTCCCGGCGGGAGAAGGGAGAGCCAAAGCCCCTCTCCCTCCGGGAGAGGGGTTGGGGTGAGGGTCCGGAGCGCGCAGCGCCTGCACCGATCTGGCAGTGCGAGGCTTCTCCCGTACCCTCATCCGCCCCTGCGGGGCACCTTCTCCCGGTGGGAGAAGGAAGAGGCCAAAGCCCCTCTCCCACCGGGAGAGGGGTTGGGGTGAGGGTCCGGAGCGCGCAGCGCCTGCACCGATCTGGCAGTGCGTGGCTTCGCCCGTACCCTCATCCGCCCCTGCGGGGCACCTTTTCCCGGTGGGAGAAGGAAGAAGCCAAAGCCCCTCTCCCACCGGGAGAGGGGTTGGGGTGAGGGTACGACCGCCAGCCAAGCGTCCTGCCCGACGCACACACCAACACCCAACACCCAGCGCAAATCAGCGTTCCGGCCACGGCCGCTGCAATCGGCGACCGGCGTCCCCACCTCGTCCGCATCGCCTGCAGGAACCCGCCTCACCATGATGCCGATCTCCATCCTCGACCTCGCCCCGGTCTGCGAAGGCAGCGACGCCGCCGGCGCCTTCGCCAACATGCTGGACCTGGCCCAGCACGCCGAACGCTGGGGCTACCATTGCTACTGGCTGGCCGAGCACCACAACATGCCCGGCATCGCCAGCGCCGCCACCGCGGTGCTGATCGGGCATGTGGCCGGCGGCACCAAGCGCATCCGCGTCGGCGCCGGCGGCATCATGCTGCCCAACCACGCGCCGCTGCAGGTGGCCGAGCAGTTCGGCACCCTGGCCTCGCTGTATCCCGGGCGCATCGACCTGGGCCTCGGCCGCGCGCCCGGCACCGACCAGGCCACGGCGCGCGCCTTGCGCCGCTACTTCGACAGCGCCGACCAATTCCCGCACGACGTCGCCGAATTGCTGCGCTATTTCGAGCCGGCGGTGGACGGGCAACTGGTGCGCGCCGTGCCCGGCGCCGGCATCGAGGTGCCGGTGTGGCTGCTCGGCTCCAGCCTGTTCAGCGCGCGCCTGGCCGCGGCGATGGGCCTGCCGTTCGCCTTCGCCTCGCATTTCGCCCCGGACGCGATGGACGAGGCGCTGGCGGTGTATCGCCGCGAGTTCCGCGCATCGGCGCGCCTGCAGGCGCCGTATGCGGTACTGGCCTTGAACGTGGTGGCCGCCGCGTCCACCGAAGAGGCGCGGCGTCTGTTCACCACCCAGCAGCAGAGCTTCGTCAACCTGCGCCGCGGCCGCCCCGGGTTGATTCCGCCTCCGATCGACGACATCGAAGCGTTCTGGGCACCGCACGAGAAGCTGGGTGTTGAGCGGGCGCTGGCCTGCACCGTACTCGGCGATCCCGACACGGTCGCGCAGGGCCTGTCGGACTTCGTCGCGCGGCACCGCCCGGACGAGCTGCTGTTGACCGCGAACATCCACGATCACGCGGCGCGCTTGCGCTCGTTCCAATTGGCGGCGGAGGCATGGACGCAGGTCGCTGCGGCCGCCTGATGCGTGCATCCGCGCGGGTGTCTACGAGCGCAGACGCACTTCGCCGAGAAACACCGCACTCCTGTTGATGCACATCACAGCGCGCACTGCTTTCACGATGTCTTGATTTTGCCCGGTATGTGATCGTGGCGCGTCACGCATCAGCGTGGCGTTCGGCCCAGGACATGGCCGTACAACGATGCGAACAGGGGATCGGCAATGAACGCACAACATCCGAGGGCGCCGGTGCACGAATGTGGACTGGAGGCGGCACTGCAACAACTGAGCAAATGCCTGGAGCGCGTACGCGGCCAGGCGACCGAGCGGTCGACCCAGAATGCCTCGCCGCGCCAGGCGCACATGCGCAACGTGTTCGCCAACGAGACGGGGCTGTACCTGGTGAAGTGAGCGGGTGGCGCTGCGCGCTGCCGCCGCGACGCGTCAGCGCAGCTTCTGCATCCATTCCCGGCCCAGGTCGACCACCTGGTCCGAAGCCAATCCCAGGCTCAGTGCCACGGCGATGCTGCCCAGCCACGACAGCAGCATCAGCCCACCGTCCCGTTCCAGCAACGCCAGCGCGAACAGCAGCAGCATCGCGCCGAAGGCGTAGTTGGTGAACGGGATCGGCAGCGACAGCAGGATCCCCAGCACGACCAACAGCAGGCCGCTGAACGCACGCGCCGGCAGGGTGTCGACCAGCGCCGGCAGGCGCGGCTTGAGCAGCCGGTCCAGGCGTCGCAGCCACGGCGCGATGCGGCCGACGAAGCGCTGCATGGTGCGGCGGCGCGGCCCGCGCTCGCCGATGAAACGCGGCAACCACGGCTTGCGCAGACCGATCAGCATCTGCAGGCCGATCAGCGTCACCAGCGGCCCGCTGATGCCGCCGGCCAGGCCCGGCACCGGCAGGAACGCGGGCAGGATCGCCACGAACAGGAACACGCCGAACGCGCTCTGCTGCAGATCGGCGAGGATCAGCCGCAGCCGCAGGTGTTCGTCCGGGTCGCCCAGGACGAAGGTGTCGAGCAGGGTGCGGATGCCCTCGGCGCTGTAGCCGTGGTCGCCGTCGCGCGGCGCACCGCCGGGTGCGTCACCCGGTGATGTCATCGCTGTTCTCGTCCTGCAGCCTGCGCAGCAGCAGCTTGTCCACGCGCGCGCCGTCCAGGTCGACGATCTCGATGCGCCAGCCGGCCCAGTCGAAGAACTCGCCGGCGTGCGGGATGCGCCCGAAGTAGTAGATGCACAGGCCGGCCAGGGTGTTGTAGTCGCCTTCCTCGGCGCTGGGCAGCTCGGCGCCGCCGAGCAGTTCGCGCAGCTCCTCGATCGCCAGCGAGCCGTCGATCAGCAGCGAGCCGTCGGCGCGGGTCACCACCAGCGCGTCCTCGTCGGCGGTGTCGGCCGATTGCAGGCGCCCGACCACCGCGCCCATCAGGTCGCTGATCGTCACCAGGCCCTGGATCTCGCCGTACTCGTCCACCACCAGCGCCATCGACTGCTGTTCCTCGCGGAAGATCTCCAGCAGCTTCATCGCGTGGGTGGACTCGGACACGAACAGGGTGTCGCGCAGGCTCTGGAACAGTTGGGTGGCGTCGCCGTCCATGCGCGTGACCAGCGATTTCACCTCCAGCACGCCGGCGATGTCCTGGTCGCTGCCGCGGTACACCGGGTAGCGCGAGAACTCGTGTTCGCGCATCACCTGCAGGTTGCGCTGCGGCTCGGCGTTGGCGTCGAGCCAGGCGATGCGGTTGCGCGGGGTCATCAGGCTGTCGGCGGTACGGTCGCCCAGGCGCATGACCCGGTTCATCATGTCGCGCTCGTGCGCGTCGATCACACCGGCCTCGTGGCTCTCGGCCACCAGCATGCGGATCTCCTCTTCGGTCACCGAAGCCGATTCCTCCTTGCCCAGGCCGAGCAGGCGCAGCACCAGCCGGGTCGAGCGCGACAGCACCCAGACGAACGGCGCGGCGGCCCGGGCCAGCCAGCCCATGGGAATGGCGACGAAGCCGGCGATGACCTCCGATCGGGTCAGCGCAAGGCGCTTTGGCACCAGTTCACCGAAGATCAGCGTCAGGAAGGTGATCAGCACGATCGCCAGGGTCTTGCCGATCAGCGCCGACCACGGCTGCGGATCGCCGAACAGGGTGAAGTTGGCCGCCAGCGCCGGGAACAGCGCCTGCAGCTTGGCCGCGATCGCCACGCCCATGGCCTGGCCGCCGAAGACACCGGTCAGGATGCCGATGGCGGTGATGCCGATCTGCACGGTGGACAGGAAGTGCTCGGGGTTCTCGGCGAGCGCCAGGGCCTTGGCCGCGCGCGTGCTGGACTGGGCCATCTGCTTCAGCCGGCTCTTGCGCGAGGTCATCAGCGACATCTCGGACATCGCGAAGAAACCGTTGAGCAGGATGAGGGCTGCAACGATCAACAGTTCAAGCATGCGCGCGCTCCTTGGCGCCAAGGAAAGCGGGGACATGGGCGCCGTTGCGGCGCGGGGGAGGGGGGCTGGGGTGGTCGTCCATAGGGTGCGCCCGTGAAGGGCGCGGCGAGGATGGTAACAAACCCAGGGAGGCGCCGCGTCCACGCGGTGCCCACGCCGGCAGGCAATCTCCCGGGCCGCGACTACCCGCAGGTGTCAGCAAACAGTCATAATTCCGCCCCAGTGCCGTCCTTCCCGCGACGGCGGGAAGCGCGTTGCATGTTTTCGTTGCAGACCATCTTCGGTTCCGGCAAGCAGTTCTACACCCTGCTCGACGAGGCGGCACAGGCCGCCTACGACAGCACCAAGGCCCTGCACGCGATGATGCGCGAGTCCGACCGGCAGCCGGCGCTGGACGGCTTCAAGCTGGCGCGCCTGCGCGAGCGCGCGGCCTCCGACAAGATCGGCCAGGCGCTGGTGGACAGCTTCATGACGCCCATCGAGCGCGAGGACATCGAGGCGCTGGGCTCGGCGCTGTACAAGATTCCCAAGCAGGTGGAGAAGTTCGCCGACCGCTACTCGCTGGCGATCCAGCACCTGGAGCACATCGACTTCGCCCCGCGCGCGGCGATGCTGGAGCAGGCCGCGGCAGTGGTGGTGGAGATGGTCCACGACCTGCGCAACATGCACCTGGACCGGATGAGCGCGCTCAACGACAAGCTGCGCTCGCTGGAGAACGAGGCCGACCGGCTGATGCTGGAGCTGTACCGCGACATCTACTCCGGGCGCCTGGACAACCTGCAGATGTTCCTGCTCAAGGAGTTCTTCGAAATCCTGGAGAAGGCCATCGACCGTTGCCGCGAGGCCGGCGTGGTGGTCTACCAGATCGTGCTGAAGAACTCCTGATGGACGCGCTGCGGAGTTGCTGCCTGCGCGGCCGTGGCGCCCTGCGCGCGCCGGCCGCCGCCGCCGCGTGCATGGAGGCGCGCCGATGCTGAGCCTGGTTTTGATCGTGATCCTGGCGGCACTGGTGTTCGAATTCATCAACGGCTTCCACGACACCGCCAACTCGATCGCCACGGTGGTCGCCACCAAGGTGCTCAGCCCCGGCTGGGCGGTGATGCTGGCCGCGGCGATGAACCTGGTCGGCGCGCTGACCGGCACCGCGGTGGCGATGACCATCGCCTCCGGCCTGCTCAACACCGACGTGGTCGCGGTGACTCCGCAGGTAGTGTTGTGCGCGCTGCTCGGCGGCATCGTCTGGAACCTGATCACCTGGTGGAAGGGCCTGCCGTCCTCGTCTTCGCACGCGCTGATCGGCGGCCTGTGCGGCGCCGGCCTGGCCGCGGCGCACAACGACTGGGATGCGCTGATCTGGTCGCAGACCGTGGGCGACTGGGCCAAGAACAAGGGCCTGCTGTGGAAGGTGTTCGTGCCGATGGTCACCTCGCCGATCGCCGGCTTCCTGCTCGGCATCGCGGTGATGCTGCTGCTGTGGGCGGCGATCGCCGGCCTGGCCAAGCTCGGCGGCCCGCTCGGGCGGCTGGCGCGGCCGCGCTGGGTCAACGCCTTCTTCGGCAAGGCGCAGATCGCCTCGGCCGCGTACATGGGCTATGCGCACGGCCACAACGACGCGCAGAAGACCATGGGCATCATCGCCATGACCCTGATCGGCGCGCAGAGCACCGGCGCCCTGGACGCGCTGCCGTCGTGGCTGGCCTTCCTGCATCCCGACGCCCATCAGGGGCAGGGCATCGCCACCTGGATCGTGCTGACCTGTGCGGTGGTGATGGCCGCCGGCACCGCCTCCGGCGGCTGGAAGATCATCAAGACCCTGGGCCACAAGATGGTCAAGCTGCATCCGATCCACGGCTTCGCCGCGGAGACCAGCTCGGCCACGATCCTGACCCTGGCCGCGCACTTCGGCATGCCGGTGTCCACCACCCACAGCATCTCCACCGCGATCATGGGCGTGGGCTTCGCCAAGAACCCGCGCTCGCTGCGCTTCGGCGTCATCGAACGCATCGTCTGGGCGTGGATCCTGACGATTCCGGCGGCCGCCGGCGTGGCGTATCTGATTTTCCGTGGATTCGCGCTGGCTGGGTGGGTGTGAGGGAGCCGGGAATCGGGAGTGGGGAAACGGGAATCGTAAAAGCATAGATTTCCCGCGAACGGTGACGATGTCGCCCTCCGAAAGGAGTGTGGATACTTCTTACGTCCTCTTGTCGCAGCGAGTGTTGCCTGCGTCGCGACGTCGCGTAGCCAAGTGGCTCTATCGCGATAGCACTCCCGAACCACGCAGGTCGGGGTATCGTCTCGATGACTGGGGAACCGCTTTTGCGATTCCCAATTCCCCATTCCCATCAATTAGCCCGATACATCGCCAGAACGTCCTGCCGCAACGCGCGCTGGCTGTCGGCGCGGTTGTAGAACATGTGGCCGCCGGGGTAGTTCTTGACCTGCACGCGGGTGGGGTCGTTGCCCATCACCGGCATCTGGTCCACCGTCAGCACCGAACCCATGAACGGGCACGACAGGTCGTTCCAGCCGTGCACGATCAGCACGCGCAGCTTCGGGTCGATCGCCACCGCCTGGCGCAGTTGCGTGACCGAGCCCTTGCGCAGTTCGTCGTCCCAGTCCCACAGCCGGTTCACGTCGTAGTTCAGCGCCTCGTAGCGGGCGTCGACCTTCCAGCCGACCACGCGGGTCACGAAATCGACCATCGCGGTGGTGGTGGGGGCGATGATGCTGTCCAGCAGCGGGTCGTTGGCGCGCTGCTCGGGGGCGTTGGGGAACGGGTCGAAGGCGGTGACGTTGGAGTCGTAGCGGCTGCCGAGTTCGCCCTTGTCGCGGAACACCTCGCGCAGGTATGCCTGGGTCTCCAGGCGGCCGCCGGCGCGGCGCACGAAGGCCGGGTCCAGGCCGGTCATCGCGGTCACCTGCTGGATCATGCGGGTGGTGCCGGCCGGGTCCGAGCGGCCGCGCAGCAGCGCGGTGACATAGTCGCCGCGGGTGTAGTCGATCACCTGGCGCATCGCCTCCGGGGTCAGCTTGCCTTCGCGCTCCAGGCGCGCGGCGGCGATCGACGGCAGGGTCAGCATCCACGGCAGCGGCGAGACGTCGCCGTTGTCGTCCAGGGTCGGATTCAGGTACGGCGAGACCAGGACCACGCCGTTCATCGCCACGCCGAGCTTGGTCTGCAGGTAGTGGGTGATGCGCGGGCCGCGGAAGCCGCCGTAGCTTTCGCCGACCAGATATTTGCGCGACTGCAGGCGCTGGTTCTTCAGCAGCCAGTCGTAGATGGTGCGCGAGAGGTACTCGATGTCGGCCTGCGGGTTGTAGAACTGCTTCTTGGCCTGCTCGTCGGGGATGCGCGAGCGGCTGAAGCCGGTGCCGACCGGGTCGATGAACACCAGGTCGGTGAAGTCCAGCCAAGTGCCGGGGTTGTCGCGCAGTTGCGCCGGCGCCGAGGCGCTGTCGCCCTCGCTGCCGAACGCCACCACCTTCGGTCCGATCGCGCCCAGGTTGAGATACACCGAGGCCGCGCCGGGGCCGCCGTTGAGCGCGAAGGTGACCGGGCGGTCCTTGCCGTCCATGGTGTAGGCGGTATAGACCACGTCGGCGACGACCTTGCCTTGTTTGTCCTTCACCGGCAGCGTGCCGACCTTGACCGTGTAGCGCAGGGTGCGGCCGTCGAGCTGGGTGGATTGGCTGGTCTGCGCGTCGGCCGGCAGCGGCGCCGGTTCGACGGCGGCGGGCTTGTCGGCCTTGTCGGCGTTCGCCGCATCGGCATCGGCGGCCAGTGCCGCGGTCATCGGCGTCGCCGCCAGCAGGACGGCCAGCAGGACGGAGGGGAAGGTCGGCACGGGCAGTCGCTCGCAGGGAGGGAGCCGGCATGCTAGGCCGCGGCGCCGGCGCGGCGGATGTGCACAAAGCCATGGTCGGCGCCCGCGCGCCGCGTCATGCCGGTCATCGGCGCTGGCTACAATCGTCGGCTCGTCCCGTACTCCGATCCGTCACGCATGCTTCCAGTTCGTCTCCAGTTGCCGTTGTGCCTGTCCCTGGCGGTGCTGCTGGCCGGTTGCGCCGGTGCGCCGCCGCCGGCGGCCGACTCGCCGGCGGCGCACGATGCGCATGCGCACGATCGGCACCGCCTGTGGCGATTGGTAAGCACGCGGTGCCTGCCGCAGGCGCGGCTCGGCGCCGAGCCGGCGCCCTGCAGCGACGTGCATCCCGGGCCAGGCGAACGCTATGCCTTGATGAAGGACCTGCGCGGCGACTACCAGTACCTGCTGATCCCGACGGTGCCGGTGAGCGGGATCGAGGATCCGCGCGCGCGCGGTGCCGGCGCACCGAACTGGCTGGGCCTGGCCTGGCAGGCGCGCACCCGGGTCGAGCGGTTGTTGCACCGGCTGCTTCCGCGCGAACTGACCAGCCTGACGATCAATCCGCCCTCGGCGCGTTCGCAGGACCAGTTGCATATCCATATCGATTGCCTGGCGCCGCAGGTGCGCGACCAGTTGCAGGCGATGCAGGCGTCGATCGGCCCCACCTGGGCACCGTTGCCGCAGCCGCTCCACGGGCACGCCTATCGGGCCATGCGCCTGGAGGGCGAGGCGCTGGATGCGAATCCGCTGACCCTGCTGGCGCGCGCCCTGCCGCCGCACCAGCACATGGCCCACCAGACCCTGGCGGTGGTCGGCGCGGAGTTCGATGGCCGTCCGGGCTTCGTGCTGCTGGCCGCCACCGCGCTTCCCGGTGATGGGGTCGGTGCGGAAGAACTGCAGGATCACGACTGCACCGGCGTGGTGCCGGCGGCGCCTGCGCGCGGCTAAGCCCCAGAATGGCGGTTGATCGCTGGTTGCCCGACTAACAGGCGTGCTGGTGCGAAAGCCCAGGCTCCGCCGCCGCCTGTCGTAGGAGCGGCTTCAGCCGCGACAGGGCTTTCCCGACAACGCCAGGTCGCGGCTGAAGCCGCTCCTGCGACGGCAGCAAGCAGCCGCGCTTGTGTCGCCTCAGACCTCCAGCGACGCCAGGTCGCCCTTGGTCTCCAGCCACTGCTTGCGGTCGCCGGCGCGCTTCTTGGCCAGCAGCATGTCCATCAGCGAGCGGGTCTGGTCGCCGTCGTCCACGGTCAGCTGTACCAGGCGCCGGGTGTCGGGGTGGATGGTGGATTCGCGCAACTGCTGCGGGTTCATCTCGCCCAGGCCCTTGAAGCGGGTGACGCTGACCTGGCCCTTGATCTTCTCGCGTTCGATCTTGTCCAGCAGCGAGCGCTTCTCTTCCTCGTCCAGCGCGTAGAACACCTGCTTGCCCACGTCCACGCGGAACAGCGGCGGCATCGCCACGAACACGTGGCCGGCGCGCACCAGGGCGGGGAAGTGGCGCAGGAACAGCGCGGTCAACAGGGTCGCGATGTGCAGGCCGTCGGAGTCGGCGTCGGCCAGGATCACCACCTTGCCGTAGCGCAGGCCGTCGATCTCGTCCTTGCCCGGGTCGCAGCCGATCGCGATCGCCAGGTTGTGCACTTCCTCCGAGGCCAGCACGCTGCCGGAGGCCACTTCCCAGGTGTTGAGGATCTTGCCGCGCAGCGGCAGGATCGCCTGGAAATCCTTGTCGCGGGCCTGCTTGGCGCTGCCGCCCGCCGAGTCGCCCTCGACCAGGAACAGTTCGGTGCGCGACAGGTCCTGGCTGATGCAGTCGGCCAGCTTGCCCGGCAGCGCCGGGCCCTGGGTGACCTTCTTGCGCACGATCTGCTTCTCGGTCTTCAACCGCGCGCTGGCGCGGTCGATGGCGATCTGCGCGATGCGCGTGCCGGTCTCCACGTTCTGGTTCAGCCACAGGCTGAAGGCGTCGTGCGCGGCGCCCTCGATGAAGCCGGCGGCCTGGCGCGAGGACAGGCGTTCCTTGGTCTGGCCGCTGAACTGCGGGTCGGTCATCTTCAGCGACAACACGAACGCCACGCGGTCCCACACGTCTTCCGGCGCCAGCTTGACGCCGCGCGGCAGCAGGTTGCGGAAATCGCAGAACTCGCGCAGCGCGTCGGTGAGGCCGCTGCGCAGGCCGTTGACGTGGGTGCCGTGCTGCGCGGTGGGGATCAGGTTGACGTAGCTCTCCTGCACCAGTTCGCCTTCCACCACCCAGGCCACCGCCCAGTCGACGATCTCGCGGTCCTTCTTCAGGCTGCCGACGAACAGCTCGGCCGGCAGCAGTTCGCGCTCGGCCAGTTCGCCGCGCAGGTAGTCGCGCAGGCCGTCCTCGAAATACCAGGTGTCCTGCTCGCCGGTGGCCTCGTCGTGCAGCTTGACGGTCAGGCCGGGGCACAGCACGGCCTTGGCGCGCAGCAGGTGGCGCAGCGCGCGCACCGCGAACTTCGGCGTGTCGAAATACTTCGGGTCCGGCCAGAAACGCAGGCGCGTGCCGGTGTTCTTCTTGCCGACGCTGCCGACGATCTCCAGCTTGGAGGCGGCAAAGCCATCGGCGAAGGCCATGCGGTACTCGTTGCCGTCGCGCTTGATGAACAGTTCCACCCGGTTGGACAGCGCATTGACCACGCTGACGCCCACGCCGTGCAGGCCGCCGCTGAAGGTGTAGTTGCGGTCGCTGAACTTGCCGCCGGCGTGCAGCCGGGTGAGGATCAGTTCGACGCCGGAAATCTTCTCTTCCGGATGGATGTCCACCGGCATGCCGCGGCCGTCGTCGGACACCTCGCAACTGCCGTCCTTGTACAGCGTCACCTCGATGTGCCGGGCATGGCCGGCCAGCGCCTCGTCCACGGCGTTGTCGATGACTTCCTGCGCCAGATGGTTTGGCCGTGCGGTGTCGGTGTACATGCCGGGCCGGCGCTTGACCGGGTCCAGGCCAGAGAGAACTTCGATGTCGGCGGCGTTGTAGCGGGTATTCATGCGTCTCAGCAGGTGGCGCGAAGCAGATCCGGAAGTGTGCGGTCTGCGGCGGTTTTTTGCACGTCGCCGGTGTTCAGGGCGGGTGCGGGGGCTCCACGCTACGCTGGCCCTGGAAAAACCGCGACGTCGCCCACATCTTCGTCGCACGTCCCAAAGGAGTCCGCCATGAACGTTCGCAAGCTGTTGACCCTGGCCGCCCTGGTCGCCGCCGCGGTGGCCGTGCCGGTCGCGATGGCCCAGGCGCAGAGCGCCGATCCGGCCGCCTCCGGTGCCGCCGCCTACGAGGCGCAGGTCGCCAAGGAAAAGGCCGAGGCCGACGCCAAGGCCAAGCGCCGCGCCGCCGCGGCCGCCGAGCACAAGGCCGGCAAGGATGCCGCCGCGCCGAAGAAGGAAGAGGAAGAGGAAGCGCGCAAGCCTTGAGTTTGCGCACGGTTTCCTGCACACGACGCCCCGGTCGCCCGGGGCGTCGCTTTTTTGTGGGGCGGCTGTTGCGCAAAAGCGCTTGGGCAAATCCGCTTCACCCGTTAAACTATGGCTTTCCGGGAGGCCTTTGAGCCATGACCCCCCTGATCTTCGTTACCGGCGGCGTAGTGTCCTCGCTTGGCAAGGGCATCGCGGCCGCTTCGCTTGCGTCCATTCTCGAGGCACGTGGCCTGTCGGTCACGATGATGAAGCTGGACCCCTACATCAACGTCGACCCGGGCACGATGAGCCCGTTCCAGCACGGCGAGGTGTACGTCACCGACGACGGCGCCGAGACCGACCTGGACCTGGGGCACTACGAGCGCTTCGTGCGCACGCGCCTGTCGCGCAAGAACTCGGTCACCACCGGGCGCATCTACGAGAACGTGATCCGCAAGGAGCGCCGCGGCGACTACCTGGGCGCCACCGTGCAGGTGATTCCGCACATCACCGACGAGATCCGCCGCTGCGTGGATGAAGCCACCGCCGGCTACGACGTGGCCCTGGTCGAGATCGGCGGTACCGTCGGCGACATCGAATCGCTGCCGTTCCTGGAAGCGATCCGCCAGGTGCGCACCGAGCGCGGCGCCGAGAAGGCCATGTTCATGCACCTGACCCTGGTGCCGTACATCGCGGCGGCCGGCGAGCTGAAGACCAAGCCGACCCAGCATTCGGTCAAGGAACTGCGCTCGATCGGCATCCAGCCGGACGTGCTGCTGTGCCGCTCGGAGCAGGCGATTCCGGATTCGGAGCGGCGCAAGATCGCGCTGTTCACCAACGTCTCCGAGCGCGCGGTGATCAGTGCCGCTGACATCGACGTGCTCTACGGCATGCCGCTGGAATTGCACCGGCAGGGCCTGGACGAGATCGTCATCGAGCAGTTCAAGCTGCGCGACAAGGTCGGCGCGGCCAACCTGTCGGAGTGGGAGGCGGTGGTCGATGCGATCAAGCATCCGCTCGACGAGGTCACCATCGCCGTGGTCGGCAAGTACGTGGACCACCAGGACGCGTACAAGTCGGTCGGCGAGGCGCTCAAGCACGGCGGTCTGCGCCAGCGCACCAAGGTCAACCTGAAGTGGCTGGAAGCGCAGGACCTGGAAGGCAGCGACATGGCGGCGCTGGCCGACGTGGACGGCATCCTGGTCCCGGGCGGCTTCGGCGACCGTGGCTTCGAAGGCAAGGTGCTGACCTCGCGCTATGCGCGCCAGCACGGCGTGCCGTACTTCGGCATCTGCTACGGCATGCAGGCCGCGGTGGTCGACTACGCGCGGCACGTCGCCGGGCTGGATGCGGCCAACAGCACCGAGAACGACCGGCAGTCGCCGTACCCGGTGATCGGCCTGATCACCGAGTGGCGCACCGCCAGTGGCGATGTCGAGAAGCGCGACGAGAAGTCCGACCTTGGCGGCACCATGCGCCTGGGCCTGCAGGAGCAGCGGCTCAAGCCGGGCACGCTGGCGCGCGAGCTGTACGGCAAGGATGTGGTGGCCGAGCGCCATCGCCACCGCTACGAATTCAACAACCGCTACCGCACCCAGCTCGAGGACGCCGGCCTGGTGATTGCCGCCAAGTCGATGGACGACACCCTGGTGGAGATGGTGGAACTGCCGCGCGAAACGCATCCGTGGTTCCTGGCCTGCCAGGCGCATCCGGAATTCCTGTCCACGCCGCGCGATGGCCACCCGCTGTTCATCGGCTTCGTGCGCGCTGCGCGCGAGCGCAAGGCCGGAGGCAAGTTGCTGAAGGAAGCGGTTGCCCAATGATTGAGGATGACTACAAGATCCTGCTGCGCAGGATCCTGAAAGACCCTGAAACCGAAGCGTTCGTTAAAGATATCGTCCTTAACAGACCGCTGGTTTTCGAATCTTCCGACGGTTCCAATACGCTCGATATCGCAGCCAGTGCGGTCGTTAACAATGCAACGTTCAACCTGTCGTCGGGAAGCATCAAGATCGAGGACTGGGCGTTCTTTGGCCACGAAGTGAAATTGCTGACTGGCAGTCATGATGCAACTCGGTTTGATCGAGAGCGGCAAACGAGCATTCCGCAAAAAGGTCGCGATATCGTTGTAAAGCGGGGTGCATGGATCTGTACGGGGGCGATCCTTGTAGGTCCCTGCATCATCGGCGAGCACGCGGTTGTCGCTGCCGGAGCGGTAGTGACTCACGACGTTCCCGCCTTTGCGGTAGTTGGCGGCGCGCCAGCCAAGCTCATCAAAATGCTGGATGGAGCAGTGCATGAAAATTGATGGCAGTATGAAACTGTGTGGCTTCGACGTCGGCTTGGACCAGCCGCTGTTCCTGATCGCCGGCCCGTGCGTGATCGAGTCGATGCAGTTGCAGCTCGATGTCGCCGGCAGGCTCAAGGAGATCACCGGCCGACTGGGCATCAACTTCATCTTCAAGTCCAGCTTCGACAAGGCCAACCGCACCTCCGGCACCAGCTTCCGCGGCCCCGGCCTGGAAGAAGGGCTGAAGGTGCTGGAAGCGGTGAAGACGCAGATCGGCGTGCCGGTGCTGACCGACGTGCACGAGTACACGCCGATGCATGAGGTGGCGGCGGTGGTGGACGTATTGCAGACCCCGGCGTTCCTGGTGCGGCAGACCGATTTCATCAAGAACGTGTGCGCCGCCGGCAAGCCGGTCAACATCAAGAAGGGCCAGTTCCTGTCGCCGTGGGACATGAAGCCGGTGGTGGACAAGGCCAAGTCCACCGGCAACCAGCAGATCATGGTCTGCGAGCGCGGCGCCAGCTTCGGCTACAACAACCTGGTCAGCGACATGCGCTCGCTGAGCGTGATGCGCGAGACCGGCTGCCCGGTGGTGTTCGACGCCACCCACTCGGTGCAGTTGCCGGGCGGGCAGGGCGGCAGTTCCGGCGGCCAGCGCGAGTTCGTGCCGGTGCTGGCGCGCGCGGCGGTGGCGGTGGGCGTGGCCGGCGTGTTCGCCGAGACCCACCCGGATCCGTCCAAGGCGCTGTCCGACGGCCCCAACGCGTGGCCGTTGGACCAAATGGAAGCGCTGCTGGAAACGCTGATGGAACTGGACGCGGTCACCAAGAAGCACGGGTTCTCGCGCTTCGCGTGAGGCCCCGGAGGCAGCCGCGATCTCCGTCCGACGCCTGGCGGGACGCGTCCTGCCGGATGCCTGCCTGCGCAGCGGGGCGCCAACGATGAACGCAGACGCCCAGGTGCGTTTCTGGTCGTGGGGCCTGTGCGCCCTGCTGCTGTCGCTGCTGGCCTGGACGGCGTTGGGCGTGGTGCTGTTCGCGTTCACCCGTGCGATCGGCGCGCCAGGCGACGGCAACCACGGCATCCTAGCCATGCAGCCCTGGATCGTCGGCGGCCTGCTGGTCCTGGCGATCGCCGCACTGGGCACGCTGATCGCCGCCGCGCTGGGCTGGGCGCTGCGGCGCGGTCGTGTCCTGGCCGGCATCGGCGCCGGCCTGCTGCTGGCGATGCTGGTCCTGGTCCTGCTGTTCCTCGGCGGGATTCCGCTGGGCGCGACGGGCCTCGGCTGAGGTCGCATTTGGCAAGCAACCGGCGGCCGGGGATAATCAGCCGGCATTCGTTTTCCGCCCCCTCTTCCTACAGGTAACCGGCCCGCCCATGAGTACGATCCGCAGCATCCACGCCCGTGAAATCCTCGACAGCCGCGGCAATCCCACGCTGGAAGCCGATGTCATTCTGGAGGACGGTTCGTTCGGTCGTGCCGCGGTGCCCTCGGGCGCGTCCACCGGCACCAAGGAAGCGGTCGAGCTGCGCGACGGCGACAAGACCCGCTACCTGGGCAAGGGCGTGCGCAAGGCGGTGGAGAACGTCAACACCACCATCGCCAGTGCGCTGAAGGGCTTCGACGCCGCCGACCAGCAGGGCCTGGACCGCCGCCTGATCGACCTGGACGGCACCGAGAACAAGGGCCGCCTCGGCGCCAACGCGCTGCTCGGCGTCTCGCTCGCCAACGCGCATGCCATTGCCGCCTCGCGCAAGCAGCCGCTGTGGCAGTCGCTGGCCGCGGGCAACACCGCGAACCTGGCGCTGCCGGTGCCGATGATGAACATCATCAACGGTGGCGCGCATGCCGACAACAACGTCGATTTCCAGGAATTCATGGTGCTGCCGGTCGGCGCCGCCTCGTTCTCCGAGGCGCTGCGCGCCGGCACCGAGATCTTTCACGCGCTGAAGTCGGTGCTGAAGGGCCATGGCCTGTCCACCGCGGTCGGCGACGAGGGCGGCTTCGCCCCGGACTTCCGCAGCAACGTGGAAGCGCTGGACACCATCCTCGAAGCGATCGGCAAGGCCGGCTATACCGCCGGCGAAGACGTGCTGCTGGGCCTGGACGTGGCCTCCAGCGAGTTCTACGACAACGGCAAGTACCACCTGGTGGGCGAGGGCAAGCGCCTGACCAGCGAGCAGTTCGTCGACTTCCTCGCCGACTGGGCCGCGCAGTACCCGATCGTCAGCATCGAGGACGGCCTGGCCGAGGACGACTGGGCCGGCTGGAAGCTGCTCACCGACCGCATCGGCAGCAAGGTGCAACTGGTCGGCGACGACCTGTTCGTGACCAACCCGAAGATCTTCAAGCAGGGCATCGAGTCCGGCACCGCCAATGCGATCCTGATCAAGGTCAACCAGATCGGCACCCTGACCGAGACCCTGGAAGCCATCGCCATGGCCGACAAGGCCGGCTATGCGGCCATCGTCTCGCACCGTTCCGGCGAGACCGAGGACACCACCATCGCCGACATCGCCGTGGCCACCACCGCCACCCAGATCAAGACCGGCTCGCTGTGCCGCAGCGATCGCGTGGCCAAGTACAACCAGCTGCTGCGCATCGAGGAAGCGCTGGGCAGCGCCGCGCGCTATGCCGGGCGCGACGCTTTCGTCTCGCTCAAGCGATAAGCCGTGCGCAACTGGCGCTGGCTGCTGCTGGTGCTGGCGGGACTGCTGGCGTGGCTGCAGTACCGTTTCTGGCTCGGTCCGGGCAATTCCGGCGAAGTGCTGGTGCTCGAAAGTCAGGTCGAGCACCAGAGGCGCGACAACGAAGGACTGCAGCAACGCAACGCCGCGCTCGCCGCCGAGGTGAAGGACCTCAAGGACGGCGAGGCGGCGATCGAGGAGCGCGCGCGTAGCGAACTGGGCATGATCAAGCCGGGCGAGAAGTTCTACCGCGTGGTCGAGAACGCGCCGGTGGCGACGCCGGCCGGCACGGCCGCGGGCGCGCAGCCTGCGCCGGTCACGCCGGCGCCGGGCGAGCAACCCTGATGGCCACGGTCTGGGCCGTGGTCCCGGCGGCTGGCCGCGGCACCCGTTTCGGCGGCGCCACGCCCAAGCAGTATCTGCAGGCGGGTGGGCGTCCGTTGCTGGCGCATGCATTGGAAGCATTGCTGGCGCATCCGGCGGTGGCCGGGGCGATGGTCGCGCTGGGCGCGGACGATGCGCAGTGGCCGGGCTGGACCGAGCTGGCCGGCAAACCGGTGCTGACCTGCCTGGGCGCCGGCAGCCGTGCCGGCTCGGTGCTGGCCGCGCTGCATGCCTTGCCGGAGTCGGTGAAGGCGGACGATTTCGTGCTCGTGCACGATGCGGCGCGACCGAACCTGGCGCTGGCCGACCTGGACCGGCTGCTGGAGGCGGGACGCGGCGATCCGGTCGGCGCGATCCTGGCCGCGCCGGTGCGCGACACGCTCAAGCGTGCCGGCGACGACGGCGGCATCGACGGCACCGAACCGCGCGAGCGCCTGTGGCGCGCGCTGACCCCGCAGCTGTTCCGGCGCATGCAACTGAGTCGCGCGTTGGAGCAGGCCGCCGCGGCCGGCGTGGAGGTCACCGACGACGCCATGGCGATGGAGTTGCTGGGGCTGCGGCCGCTGCTGGTGGAAGGCGCCGAAGACAATTTCAAGGTCACCACACCCGCCGACCTGGCGCGGTTCGAGTTCGAACTGTTCCAGCGCGCGCGGCAGTCGTGATGCGCCTGTCGTCGGATGCGGCCGCCGTGGCGCGGCACCTGCTCCGTCCTTTTTCATTTTTCGTGGGATGTCTCCATGCCTATGTCTGAACTTCCCCGCATCCGCATCGGCCAGGGCTACGACGTCCATGCCTTCGGCGACGGCGACCACCTCATGCTCGGCGGCGTGCGCGTGGCGCACGAGCGCGGCGTGCTCGCCCACAGCGACGGCGACGTGGTGATCCACGCCCTGTGCGATGCCTTGCTCGGCGCGCTGGCGCTGGGCGACATCGGCCAGCATTTCCCGCCGTCCGATCCGCGCTGGAAGGGCGCCGACAGCGCGCAGTTCCTCTATCACTGCGTGGGCCTGCTGCATGCGCGCGGCTGGCGCGTGGGCAATGCCGACGTCACCGTGATCTGCGAACGGCCCAAGGTCGGCCCGCATGCGCAGGCGATGCGCGAACGCCTGGCGGCGCTGCTGCAGGTCGAACTGGACTGCGTCAGCGTCAAGGCCACCACCAGCGAGAAGCTGGGCTTCACCGGTCGCGGCGAGGGCATCGCGGCGCAGGCGGTGGCCTTGCTGGTGGCGCTGTGAGCGAGTTGCCGCGCGCGTTCGGGCCCGCGCCGCTGCAGGCGCGCATGCGCTGCAGCGCCGAGGATTTCCAGGTCGATGAAGTGCCGGCGTTCGCGCCCAGCGGCGAAGGCGAACACCTGCTGCTGACGGTGCGCAAGCGCGGCATGAACACCGCCTTCGCCGCGCGCCGCCTGGCGCAGTGGGCCGGGGTGGCGGAACTGGCGATCGGCTATGCCGGCATGAAAGACCGGCATGCGGTCACCACCCAGCGCTTTTCGGTGCATCTGCCCAAGCGCGTGGCGCCGTCCCTGGACAGCCTGCAGGACGCGGACCTGCAGGTGCTGGAGGCGCACTGGCACAACCGCAAGCTGCCGCGCGGCGCGCTGGCCGGCAACGGCTTCGTGCTGGTGCTGCGCGAGGTGCGCGGCGAGCGCCCGGCGATCGAGGCGCGGCTGGCGCAGATCGCCGCGCGCGGGATTCCCAACTGGTTCGGCGAACAGCGCTTCGGTCGCGACGGCGGCAACGTCGGCGCCGCGCTGGCGATGTTCGGCGGTCGCCGGGTGCGGCGCGAGCAGCGCTCGCTGCTGCTGTCTGCGGCCCGTTCGGAACTGTTCAACCGGGTGCTGGCCGCACGCGTGGCCGCCGGCAACTGGGACAGCGCGCTGGACGGCGAGGTGTGGATGCTCGACGGCAGCCGCAGCGTATTCGGTCCGGAGCCCTGGTCTGACGCGCTGGCCGAGCGCCTGCAGCGATTCGACATCCATCCGTCGGCGCCGCTGTGGGGCGCCGGCGAGTTGCGCAGCGTCGAGGCGGCGCGTGCGCTGGAACTGGCAGCACTGGACGAGGCGGTCGCACTGCGCCTGCGTGAAGGTCTGGAGCGCGAGGGCCTGAAGCAGGAACGGCGGGCGACCCGCCTGCGCGTGGCCGACCTGCAGTGGCGCTGGCTGGACGGGCAGGGCGACGCGCTGGAGCTGCGTTTCGCCCTGCCGCCGGGCAGCTATGCCACCGCGTTGCTGCACGAACTCGGCGAGGTCGAAGAGGCGCCGCAGGCGTCTACCGAGGCTTGAGCTTGGCCGCATCCGCCACGCCGGCCGCCAGGCCCTAGAACCGGTAGCTGCCGGTCAACAGCAGGCTGCGGCCCTCCGGCAGCGGCACGAAGGTCTCGTCGAACTCGTCGGCGTACAGCCGCCGATCGAAAATGTTGCGCATGCCCACGGTCACGCCCCAGGTCTCGGTGTGATAGGACACGTTCGCGTCCACGCTGGCCTGCCCGGGAATCTTGAAATAGCCGCCGGCCAGGCGGCGGCCGAGGGTGTGATCGCGCGCGAGGATGCCGCCTGCCACCCCCCAGCCGCTCCAGCGGCTGTCCTGGAACTGGTAGCTGCTCCACAGGGTGAAGCGCGTGCGCGGCACGCCGGTGGTCGGCGTACCGTCGCGCCGGCCGATGCGGGCCAGCGCCAGGCTGCTGCTCAGTTCCAGGCCGGGGGCGAGAGTGCCGACGAAATCCAGGTCCAGCCCGCGGTTGCTCTGGCTGTCGATCGGCCTGGCGAAGTACGACGGATGCGCCAGCACCAGATCGAAACTGCGGTCGACGGTGATCTGGTAGTAGGCGGCGCTGAGCCGCGCCCGGTGGTCGAACAGATCGACCTTCGCACCGACCTCCACCTGCCGCGACAACGCGGGCGGCAGCGGCCGGCCGTTCTTGCCAAGCACGGCGCTCGGCGCAAAGCCGTTCATGGTGCTGGCGTACAGCGACGCCTCCGGGGTCAATTTGTAGACCACGCCGACATTGGGCACCCAGCGGCGCCGGCGCAACTGGCGCAGTTTGCCTCTGGCGTCGTAGCTGGAAATCTCGTACGCCGAGCGGCGCAGCGCCAGCAGCACGTCCCAGCGCTCGCCCATGCTGATCTGGTCCTGTAGCAGGATGCCGCTGCGGCTCGACCAGGGGCTGCCTGGGGAATGGCGGATGCCGCGCTGCGAACGCGGCCAGTGCACCGGGCCCAGCCGCTCGTCGCCGAACACGTCGTAGCGGTTGCGGTGCATCCGGATGAAGTAATCGCTGCTGCCAAGGCGAGCGCGCGTGTAGTCCAGGCCGAGGGTCACGGTCTGCTGCAGCGGCCCGTCGCCGAAGCTGCCGACCAGGTCGTTCTGGATGGTGGAGTACGCCGTCGTATTGCGGTAGGCCTCGGCATAGGCGCGCACGATGCCGTTCTGCGACGGCGACAACATGCCCCAGTTGCGCGCGTCGACGGCCTGGGTCACGTACTGGCCGCGGCTGCGCAGTTGCCAGCGGTCGCTGAGGCGCTGATCGAACAGGTAGTAGGCGCGCTGGGTGCGGTAGGCGGTGTGGTCCTGCGGGTTGCCCAGGCGCAAGGTCCTGGGCGTCATCGCCGACACGCGGTTGCCGAGCAGCAGCGCATGGTCGGCGGCCGGCTGGCGATCGGTCACGCGCTGCACGCCGACCACCAGACGGTTGTCCTCGCCCTGCCAGGCGATGGACGGGGCCAGGTAGGCAGCGTTGCGCGGCCCGTAGCCTTGCGCCGTGGAATCGGCATGCTGGCCGGAGACGACGAGCCGGTAGCTCAGCGGCGTGGTGCCGATCGGCCCGGTCGCATCGAGGCCGGCCTGAACGTCGCCGCGTTCGCCGAGGATGTAGCTGAGTTCACGCTTGGGCGTGCGCAGTGGTTGCTTGGTGACGACGTTGACCAGTCCGCTCATGTCGCCGCCGTTGCTGTCGCCGAGGATCGATTCCGGCCCCTTGAGCACCTCGACCCGCTCCACGCCGATCATCGGCGGATAGCCGCCGAGCCCGACGAAGCTGTTCGGCATCCCATCGGTCATGCCGTTGCCGGTGTAGATGCCGCGGATCTTGAACAACGGCGCGCGCAACGGGTTTTCGATCTGCTGCACGCTGGCCACGTTGCGCAGGGCGTCGGCGACGGTGCGCACCTGTTGCGATGCCAGCAGGTGTGGGGCGACCACGTTCACCGACTGCGGCACGGCGATGGAATCGGCGGCATAACGCAGCGCGTCGCTGGCATAGGCCGGCACGTCGCCCATGGCGTGCTCGGTCAGCGCCGCGGCGTCGACCTGTTCCAGCAGCTTGGGCGGCGTGCCGGCGCGGTGCGCATCGGCGGCGTCCGCAGGATCGACTGGCGCCGTGGCGGCGGGGGTGACCGCCACGGTGTTCGCATCGAGCATGCTGTATGCAAGGCCACTGGATTGCAGCAGGCGCTGCAGCGCCGCGTCCGTGGTGAATACGCCTTGCAGCCCGTCGCTGCGCAACCCGGACAGGGTCGGGCTGGCGGTGAGGACCTGCACCTTGGCCTGTTTGCCGAATGCGATCAGCGCCGTGGACAGCGCCTGCGGCGGGATCGAGAACACGATCTGGCGTGCGTCGGACGGGAGGGGCGCGGCTGGAGCTTGGTTCCAGGTTGCGAGCGGCAGCGCCAGGCTGCCGCAGATGATCACTCGCCTCAGCCCACGCACTGCACTTCGCCCCCCAGCGGAAGCGCGAATTATGCCATGCGCGGCTTTCCCGACGCGGCGCCCGGTCCGCCCGGCCGCCGCGCGCTGTCCAGGCGAAACTGGGCGGGAGAGGGCCGGGAAGGCGCTGCCTAACGGCGGCTCAGCACGATCTCGTCCTTGCCCTGGCGTACCCGCAGCGGGAACACCTGCGGCAGGGCGTCGATCCATTGCGCGGTCGCCTGGGTGTCGACCGTACCGGTGAAGCTCAGCCGCGCCAGCTCCGGGTCGGCCAGGCGCAGCGGGCGGTCGCTGTAGCGGTTGACCCTGGCGATGACCGTCTCCAGCGGCGTATCGACGAACTCCAGCCGGTGATCGCGCCAGGCAGTGGCCTGCGCCACGTCGATCTGGCTGACCTGCAGCGTGGGCCTGGCCGGATCGTAGGACACGCGTTGCCCGGCCACCGCTTCCAGCCCCCCGCTGCCGTCGGCCGGCACCTGGCCGGCGCCGTAGATGCGGACCCGGCCTTCGGTGACCGCGACCTCGACGCGTTCGCCGTCGCGGCTGACATCGAAGGCGGTGCCCACGTCCATGATCGACACGCCGCCGGCGTCGACCACGAACGGGCGCCCGGCGTGATGCGCCACTTCGAAGAAGGCCTCGCCGGCGATCAGATCCACGTGCCGCTGCGCGGCGCTGAAGCGGGTGCTCAGCCGCGAGGCGCCGCCGAGCGCGATCTTCGATCCGTCCGCCAGCACGATGTCGTGATGGCGGCTGATCGCGCTGCTGTAGACCTGGGTGACCGGCGGCGGGTGCAGCTGGCGCCAGGCGAGGGCGCTGCCGAGCGCCAGCACGCCGATGCAGGCCGCCACCTGCAGCGGCCGCCAGCGCGAGCGCGGCGGCGCGAAGGTGCGGACCAGTTCGTCTCGCGCTGCGGGATCGAGCGCGCGCAACTCGCCGCCGAGCGCATTGATCCGTTCGAACGCCTGCAGATGCCGCGGGTCGGCCTCCGTCCAGTCCAGCCAGCGCGCGACGGTGTCCTCGTTGCTATCGGGTTCGCGCAGCAGGGTCCACCAGCGCGCGGCGTCGTCGAGGATGTGCTTGTCGATGCCGCTGTCCATCACGGGATCTCCGCTTCGTCGAAGCGTTTGCGGCAATGCGCGAGCGCGTTGGCCACATGGTAGCGGACCATCCGTTCGCTCACGTTCATCGCCTTGGCGATCATGCCGAAGTCCTTGCCTTCGATCACGTGCAGCACGAAGGCGCGGCTGGTCTTGGCCGGAAGTTCCTGCAGCGCCCGGGTCAGCGCGCGCAGTTGCTCGCTGGCCGTGGCGTGCCGCTCCGGAACCGGCGGGAGCGGCAGGTCGTGCTCCGGCAGCTCCACCGCGGCGTTTTCGCGGACCTTGCGCATGCGCAGCCGGTCCACCGCCAGGTTCGAGGCGACATGGAAAAGATAGGCGCGCGGCGATGTCAGCGTGTCCGGACGCTCAAGGGTCACGATGCGCATGTACGCCTCCTGGGCCACGTCCTGCGCGTCCGCCATCGAGCCGAGCTTGCACTGCAGGAAGGCGAGCAGGGCGCGGTGATGTTCCTTGAACAACGCGTCGACGTGATGCGCATGTGCCCGCTCCGGCGACGGCGCGCCCTCGGTATGCTCGGCCCGGCTCACGAATGCTGGTGCTCCTGCAGGGAAGCGGCCGCGGCAGTATAGCCAGGCTCACTGGCCGCCACGCGGCGCGGCGGCGCACGCGGTCGGCAGTGCGGCGGCCAGCAGGCCCTCGGCATGCGCGCGCAATGCCTCGCGGCGGCGAAACGCCGCGCGATGCTGGCTGGGCACATCGGCCGCGGTCTTGCGCGCCGGAGTCAGTGGCAACGCGAACCAGCCATCGGCAATGGGCGTACCGCCTTGCTCGATCCAGAACGCGTCGTAGTCGGACAGGAATACCTGCCGCTTGCGCTGCAGCGGATGCGCGGTATTGCAGACGGCGCGGATCGCATGCGCGCCGATGCGCTCGGCAAAGGTGCAGGCCAGCGCCAGCATCAGTTGCTTGGGCCGCAGCCCGTGCATCTGCTTGGTGAGCGTCCGCACCACGTCGCGGGCATCGCCGCCGCTGGGACCCTGCAGGCAACCGATCAGCACGCTCGGGGAGGCGTCGTCGCCGGTCACCGTCAGCACCAGGCGGTACAACTGGCGGCCCGTCGCGTCGCTGAGCTGCAGCCACAGTTCGCCTTCGCAGCTCATCGGCGCCGGCGGCAGCAGGCACAGCGTCAGCGCACTGCCATCGTGCAGCGGCAGCGTCCCCAGGTCCGCCTGGCCGTGCCGGTAGATGGCGTCGAACAACCCGGCCGGCAGGCGCTCGAGCATCAGGCGATAGTGCTGCCGGAGGTGGCGCAGCCGCGCCTTGCTGCTCCAGCGGGTGTTGACGAAACGGTGCAGGTGGCGCTCGAGCAGGCGCGGATCGCGCTCGGCATAGCCGCGCATCCGCGGATCGCGGCGCAGCTCGTCGAGGAAACGCAGATGCGAGGCAGGCATGCGCAGCGAGCGCAGCAGGTACTTGGTGGCCTTGATCCCGCGCTGCACCGGGTTGCCGTGCCAGTCGGTCCGCCCCTGGAACGACGCCAGGAACAGCGGCCACCAGCGGGACGGGGCAGCCTTGCCGCTCGGCGGGGGCGACAGGACCGGCCGGGCCAGCCGAGCCGATGTCGACGCGAACGCTGCAGCGCTCGCGGAAACGTCCACCAGATCAGTGGGTTGCAGGAGGAATTCGGTGGTTGCGTCGGTCACGTTCGGCTCGCAGAGGGGCGGTACTCTCTGACAAGACGTTTCAGCGGGCGAAAATTGAAATGCGTGCGCACGTCAGCTGATCGTCCGCGCGTATGGCGTCCTGGCCTGACCGGACCTTTGGCGGGCACCCCGCAGGTGCGCGCGACGGCACGTCGATGCACCGATGTAGGAGCGGCTTCAGCCGCGAGGGGTCTTCTCGTTCAAGGCGGTCGCGGCTGAAGCCGCTCCTGCGCCATTGTCACAGATCCGTGTGCGATGCCGGCTTCCGTGTGGACACGGTCCGACCGGCGATCTCGGTGGTGCATTGCTCTTCGATCGATCCGCGCCACCGCGCGGCGGTGGCGGCACCGCTCAACGCCGCGCCAGCAGCACCAGCATCGCACCGGTGCCGCCTTGCGCGGTGGGCGCCGAATGGAAGGCCAGCACGTCGTTGCGCTGGCGCAGCAGGCGGTCCACCAGGTTCTTCAGCAGCGGCACGCCGCCGGATTGCAGGCCCTTGCCGTGGACGATCCGCACGCAGCCGAACTCGTGCGCGTGCGCTTCGGCCAGGAACTGGCGCAGCAGCGCCTCGGCCTGCGCGGCGGTGGCGCCATGCAGGTCCAGCTCGTCCTGGGCCGAGAACTGGCCCTTGCGCAGGCGCTGGAACACCCGCGCCGGCAGATGCTCGCGGCGGTAGCTGGCCACGTCGCCGGCTTCCAGCGGCGCGCTCTGGCGGAGCAATTGCTGGAACTCGCCTTGCGCCTCGGCCTCGTCGCGTTCGGCCATGCGTGCGCGCGGCTTGGGGCGCGGCTTGGGGTTGGCCGGCGGCGTCGCGTTGAGCGGGGCCACCTTGCCGATGGCCGCACGGAACAGGGCAGCGGGGTCTTCGTCGTCGGAATGCGCCATGCGCACAGCTTAGAGCGTGCTGCGTGGTTTGAGGTGAGTGCGGGTATCGCTGGCAGCGCATGCGCCATGGATCGCGGTCACGCGGAGCACCAAGGACAGCGCCGCTGTCGGCTGCCGCGCGAAGGCCGCCACCGCGATCGTCGGCGCGCCGTCAGCGACCTGGCCGGACGCATCCGGTATCATGCCCCGGTTTTCGAGGAGCACCATGCGCGTATTAGTGAGCAACGACGACGGCGTCGACGCCCCCGGCATCCGCATGCTGGCCGAGCAGTTGCGCGGCGCCGGCCACGAAGTGACGGTGGTCGCACCCGACCGCGACCGGTCCGGCGCCAGCAATTCGCTGACCCTGGATCTGCCGATCCGGCTCAAGCGCATCGACCATGACACCTGCAGCGTCGCCGGCACCCCGACCGACTGTGTGCATCTGGCGCTCACCGGCATGCTGGAGTTCGACCCGGACATCGTGGTCTCCGGCATCAACAATTCCGCCAATCTCGGCGACGACGTGATCTATTCCGGCACCGTCTCGGCGGCGATGGAAGGCCGTTTCCTCGGCTTGCCCGCGGTGGCCGTGTCGCTGGTCACCCACAACCACGACCCCAAGCATTTCCAGACCGCCGCACGCGCCGCGGTGGAGATCGTGGCCCAGCTCAAGGCCGATCCGCTGCCGGCCGACACCATCCTCAACGTCAACGTGCCCGACCTGCCGTGGCAGGAGATCAAGGGCTTCGAGGTCACCCGGCTCGGCAACCGCCACCGCTCCGAACCGTGCCTGCCGCAGACCGACCCCCGCGGCGGCACCGTGTACTGGATCGGCCCGGCCGGGCGCGAGCAGGACGCCGGCCCCGGCACCGACTTCCACGCGGTGCGTACCGGCTTCATCTCGATCACCCCGATCCAGGTCGATCTGACCCGCTATCAGGCGTTGGAAAAGGTCGCCAGCTGGGTCGGCGGCCTCACCGCCGCGCTGGACCGCCCGGCATGACCCCGCGGTTGCGCCTGCAGCCGGAAGCCATCGGCATCGGCATGACCTCGCAGCGCGTGCGCGACCGCCTGGTCGAGCGCCTGCGCGAAGCCGGCATCCGCGACGAGAGCGTGCTCAACGCGGTGCGCACCGTGCCGCGGCATCTGTTCATCGACGAGGCGCTGGCCTCGCGCGCCTACGAGGACACCGCGCTGCCGATCGGCCATGGCCAGACCATCTCGCAGCCGTGGGTGGTGGCGCGCATGACCGAGACGGTGTTGGAGGCGGTGCCGAAGAAGGTGCTGGAAGTGGGCACCGGCTCCGGCTACCAGGCGGCGATCCTGGCCGCGCTGGGCCTGGAAGTGCATACCGTCGAACGCATCGGCGACCTGCTGCGGCAGGCGCGCAAGCGCTTCCGCCAGCTCGGCATGAACGTGCGCAGCAAGCACGACGACGGCCGCATCGGCTGGCCCGAGCATGGCCCCTTCGATGCGATCGTGGTCACTGCGGCGGCGCCGGCGCTGGTCGACGCGCTGGTCGACCAGCTGGCCCCGGGCGGCTGCCTGGTGGCCCCGGTCGGCGGCCCGTCCGCGCAATCGCTGATCCGCCTGCGCCGCGCGGCCGACGGCCAGATCGAACAAGACGTCCTGGCGCCGGTGACCTTCGTCCCGTTGCTGTCTGGCATGCTGGATTGACCTTTCGGAGCCTCGCTGGATGAAGATTTTCGGGCCGTTGTACGAACGTGCCATCGGCTGGTCGCGGCATCGCCGCGCGCCGGCGCTGCTGACCGGGCTCAGTTTCGCCGAGGCCATCGTGTTCCCGGTGCCGCCGGAAGTGATGCTGGCGCCGATGT
This sequence comes from Xanthomonas sp. D-109, assembly GCF_017746095.1. Taxonomy (NCBI): domain Bacteria; kingdom Pseudomonadati; phylum Pseudomonadota; class Gammaproteobacteria; order Lysobacterales; family Lysobacteraceae; genus Xanthomonas; species Xanthomonas sp. D-109. The sequence continues at coordinate 142,090 of NZ_JAGHWV010000011.1, read as the reverse complement.
CGCTGGCGCAGCCGCGGCGCGCGCTGTGGTTCGCCACGCTGAGCCTGCTCGGCTCCCTGGCTGGCGCGCTGATCGGCTACCTGCTCGGGCATTTCGCCTTCGCCGCGGTGCAGCCGCTGATCGAATGGTTGGGCTGGACGCAGAAGATCGACGCCCAGGTCAGCCATCTGCGCGAGGTCATCGCCGAGTCGCCGTGGCGCGCGTTCTGGCTTTTGGTGCTGGCCGGTTTCACCCCGATTCCGCTGAAGATATTCACCTGGGCCTCAGGCATCGTCGGGGTGCCGCTGCTACCGTTCCTGGCGAGCATGCTGGTGGGACGCGGCAAGCGCGTGTACCTGGTGGCCGGGGCGATCCGCCTCGGCGGGCCGCGCGCCGAAGCCGCGTTGCGCCGCTGGATCGAGCCGCTCGGCTGGGTCGCCTCGGCGATCCTGGCGCTGCTGGTGGTGTGGGTCATATGGAGAGCCAAGTTCGGATGAGCGTCGATCGGGTGGTGCGGAACGGCCTGCGGTGCGGCCTGGGTGTGCTGGTGGCGGTGGCGCTCGGTGCGTGCAGCAGCGCCACGGTGGTGCGCACGCCGGGCGGCACGCCGGTGCGCGGCACCGCTGCCGCCTCGGCGCCGCGCGTGTCCGTGCCCAAGCCCGGGGTCAGCGCCAACGTGCGCCGCGGCGACACGCTGTACGCGATCGCCCGCGCCAACAACATCACCCCGCAGGACCTGGCGGGCTGGAACGGCCTGCAGCCGCCGTACACGATCTACCCGGGGCAATCGCTGCGGTTGTACCCGCCTGGCGGCACGGTCGCCGCACGGCCCGGCGCTGGCCCTGTGGCGCCGCCGCCGTCGTCCGGTGCCAGCTCTGTCGCGCGGCCTCCGGTCGCGCCGGCGCCGACACCGGTCAGCAGCGGCTTCTCCTGGCGCTGGCCGGCCGATGGCGTGGTGGTCAGCCGCTTCGTCAGTGGCGAGACCACCAAGCAGGGCGTGGACATCGCCGGCAGCAACGGCGAGGCGGTGCGTGCCGCCGCCGATGGCGTGGTGGTGTATTCCGGCGCCGGCCTGGTCGGCTATGGCGAACTGATCATCGTCAAGCACAACGAACAGTGGCTGTCGGCCTACGGCCACAACCGCAAGCGCCTGGTCAACGAAGGCCAGAACGTCAAGGCCGGCCAGCAGATCGCCGAGATGGGCCACAGCGGCGCGGCGCGCGACATGCTGCACTTCGAGATCCGCTACAACGGCAAGCCGGTCGACCCGCTGCTGTATCTGCCGCCGAAGTAACCGGTCGCGTCCTTAAGTGGGCGGATCCCCGGCCCGGCGCAGCGCGCCGGGCGTTCGCCAACGGCGCGGCCCAGT